>JAUZNW010000069.1 GCA_030706785.1 Bacteroidota bacterium
AGTTTTTTTAACAAAGCTGGTCATGGCAGAATAGCTTCTGCTTAAATTGACGATATTTGTTAAAGCCAACAACCAGAAATATAAGTTCACCATCAATCCAGGCATAAGATGAAAAGGAGAAAATTCATTTCAGGCGCAGTGAGTGTTGCTGCAGGAACCGTTATTTTCCCGACTATAGTTCCTTCATCAGTAATCGGTAAAAATCCGCCCAGCGATATCCTCAATATAGGTCAGATCGGATTCGGAAGAATAGCCATGACGCACGACCTTGCTGAAGCTCTGAAATATGATGTTGCAAAAGTTATAGCCGTGGCTGATTTTGATTCCAACCGGCTTGCAAAGGGCAAGCAGTTTATTGAGAATTATTATTCCCGTAAAACCGGGAAATCAGGCTATGTGAATGTAAAGACATATGGCGATTATCATGAGATCCTGGCAGATAAAAGTATAGACGCCGTGATAATCTCAACACCTGACCACTGGCATGCCCAGCCGGCTCTCGAGGCAGCTCTTGCAGGCAAAGATATTTATCTCCAGAAACCGACCTCCCTTACCATCACGGAAGGGCGCCTGCTCAGCGATGTGGTTCGGAAAAAGGGTGTAATCCTTCAGGTTGGGACTCAGCAGCGATCCTCAGCACAGTTCAGGATTGCTGCCGAGCTGGTCAGGAATGGAAGGATCGGCAAGCTTCAAACCGTAAGGATAGGTCTTCCGGGTGACCCTTCTGGTCCTGAGGCCCCTGAACAACCTGTACCGAAAAATCTCAATTATAATGCATGGCTCGGATCAACTCCGGAGGTATATTATACCGAGATGCGCGTTCACCCGCAGAACAGCCTTACCGATCGCCCGGGCTGGCTCAGATGCGAGCAGTTCGGTGCAGGCATGATCACCGGCTGGGGTCAGCATCATTTCGATTCCGCCGCATGGGGGATGGATACTGAACTGACAGGACCGGTTTCGATTGAAGCAGTTGCTGAATTCCCTAAATCGGGATTATGGGATGTTCACGGGGATTTCATGTCAAAGGCTGAATACAAAAACGGGATAACAATGTACACGAGCGGAGGATATCCAAACGGCATAAGATATGAGGGAACTGAAGGATGGATATTCGTCACGCGCGGTGATTACAGGGCATCTCCAAGTGATCCTGTTCCTCAGAGCCAGGCATCCAAGGCGCTTGATGCAAGCGATCCTAAGATCCTTACCTCGGTCATAGGACCAGATGAGATCCATCTTTATGTAAGCAAGGAACAGCACGGTAACTGGCTCGAATGCATCAAATCCCGCAAGGAACCCATCTCACCGGTCGAAATCGGCCATCGGGCATGCACAGTATGCCTGGTAACACACATTGCAATGAAGCTTGGCAGGAGGCTTATCTGGGATCCGGAAAAGGAAATGTTTCCTGTGGATCCGGAAGCCAATAGCATGCTGTCGAGACCACAGAGGGCGCCATACGGAACGAATTTTGTAAAGCTGTAAATAGTGGAAATATGAGAAGGTTATTTCCTTACGTTCTTGCAATATTCGCCGTCACAACAATTACCGTTGCAGCATCAGGTGCTAAGATCACTGCAGAAAAAGTCGGCTCAAAGATCAATGTTACTATTGACGGTAAATTCTTCACAAGCTATATTTTCTCGGATGATGAAAAATATCCGTTTTTCTTCCCTGTAAACGGACCGCATTCGGGGGGGTCAGTAACTTCAATGAGGAATGCCGAATATCCTCATCACAGCTCACTTTTCTTCGGATGTGACCTTGTTAACGGCGGTAACTACTGGCAGGAAGGGCTCGAAAGGGGCAGGATAATTTCAGTCAATACCCAGATAGAAAAGCAGGGAGGAGACACCGCTGTAATAACTGACGAGTGCATGTGGAGTCGGCCCGGGGCGTTCTCACCAGTCAGGGATACAAGGAAATATATCATCACTACACCCTCTCCTGCGATCTTTCAGGTTGACATCGAAATCAGGATGGAAATGCTGATGGATGTCCATATCTTAAAAACCAATCATTCCCTGTTCAGCGCACGTATGGCGGTCGATCTATCGGTCAAAAACGGAGGTACAATGATGAACGCTGAAGGGCTGAGAAGCGAATCAGGAACGTTTGGCAGGAATTCTGCATGGATTGACTATTATGGTAAGCGTGGCGATTTTTATGAAGGCCTGGCTATCATTCAGCATCCGTCAAATCCCTGGTACCCATCACAATGGTTCACAAGGGATTACGGCTTTATGTCACCAACACCATTGTACTGGCCGGAGAATGACAAAGAAACATTCCTTCAGAAAGGGACAGAACTTGTATTGAGATATCGTGTCCTGGTACATTCGGGAACCACCGCTGATGCTGATATTGCAGGCCAGTTTGAAAAGTACAAAGCCGGTAAATAGGTAAAATTAATGACGCTCAGGTGGCTTATATCCCCTTGGCATTTTATTTCCCGGCAGAAGCTGCGGTTCCCGCTCTTTTAGATAGGGCTTTGCCCAGGTTATAAAATATGGCCAGTTGGGTCCTACAGTATGCCCCCCGCTATGTTGCCTGAATGCTATCTCCCCGCTGGTCAGTGCAGTCTCCATCGGGGGAAACTCAGTCGTACCAAATCCTTTTTTACCCAGAAGTTCATAAACCGGGCTTGCCAGCGCTCCGCCAAGGAACATTCCTTTCGCATCAATCCACGCCCCTTCCACTGTCGTTGATCCGGCGCTAATGAAGACAGGGCGGGGAGCGCACATCGCCACGAGCTCATGTGCATCCACCGGCAGGTCATTTGGTGTAAGCGGTCCTGCGTACTTGATAAAATTCCCTGCAAACCAGTGATATTCCCCTGAAGATGCAAGGTTTTCAACCTGCTCTCCAAATACACGCCGGTACAGTTTTACTCCTCCTGCACCTGATGATCCGATCAGGGCAATTGCAAACCTCCTGTCATAGGCCATAGCAACAGCTGCTGCTTTTCCATATCGTGACAGGCCTTCAATCCCGATTTTTTTCGCATCGACAGATTCGTCTGTCTCAAAATAATCAAGAGCACGGCTTGCACCCCATGCCCACGCTCTCAATGCTCCCCAGTCATCAGGTTTTCTCGGCTGACCTTTATTCACCAGACCGATAATGCCGCTTCTCAGGCCGGCACCGTTGTCAGCCTGTATGCTGACCGGGACAATTATTGCATATCCCCAGCCGGCTTCAAGAACCTGCTGCTGCCAGGATGGACCGGCAGACATTGGAGGTCCGGTCTGTCCTGCCTGCTGAGTATTCCTGGCGGAAGCTGGCCGTGTTCCCTGTGGAAAAGAGAATCCAAATTCCATTATGACCGGCACCGGACCTTTTGCCGACCTGGGTATTGCCAGTGTCAGGTCAATGTTGACACTGATCGCAGGATATGTAGAATTGTCAACATATCCTGTAAGCTTCTTTACCGTTACATGATAAGGGCCTACACTGTCAGTGCTAATCCCTGTTATTACCCAACCGACTTTCGGTACTTTGGCAGGAACCCGCCCATATATTTCCCTGTCGAAGTACTCTTTTATTTCGGGCCGCCGTTTTTTCCACCATGTTCGTGATTTGGTTACAGGTTTTCCATTATTAAGGATCAGCGGGTCAGGAAGAGAGGTGTAATGTGTGGCTTTTGATTCATCGCTGTTGGCAGCATTGGACGCGCCGGGTGTGCCGGAAGGACCCTGCCGCAATGAAGTAATGCCCAGAATTTTCAGCATATCATTGTAATCCTGCTGAGTGAGCTTCCTTATGCTGTCCTGGTTCTGTCGTGAAAACTGCGCATTTGCCGGAACAGAAAAAAGTAAACAGAGAAAAATAAAACATGGACCGATTGTTAAATATTTAACAGTTCTCATGGATCAGAGAATTGATATGGTTTTTTTCAAAATACCCGGTTCGTTCTCCGAAGATGTTTTGTCAGGCTGGCATCCGCCAACAGATATCAGGAATTTCCCAGGTTCAATTACCTGTTTGTTGTTATTATCTATAACAGAAAAGGCATCAGGAGTGATTAAAAGATTCACAATTTTAGCTTCACCAGGGTGCAGGCTGATCCTTTTAAAACCCTCAAGTGACCGAATGGGCACTGGAACAGAAGCCGTAAGGTTGGAAACATATGCCTGAATTACTTCTTCCCCGGCAACCTTTCCGGTGTTCTTAACCCTGACCGAGAGTTTAACCGTATCTCCCTTTGAATATGCTTTATCAATCTTTAATTTACTGTAGCTGAATGTTGTATAACTGAGGCCATAACCGAACGGGAAAAGTGGTTCTCCCTTGAAATACCGGTATGTCCTGTTTGTCATCTTATAATCTTTAAAATCCGGCAGATCTTTCACCGATTTATAAAACGTCACAGGAAGCCGCCCGGCAGGATTATAATCGCCGAATATGACATCCGCAATGGCCTGACCAGCAGCCTGGCCTCCATACCACGATTCAATGATTGCCGGAATATTATCCTTTTCCCAGTTTATTGCAAGAGCACTGCCGTTCAGAAGCACCAGCACAATTGGTTTTCCAGTTGCTTTTAGATCTTTGATTAAAGTCTGCTGGACGTCCGGAAGATCGATACGGACCCTGTCTCCTCCCCTGAAACCTTCAACATTTACTTTCATCTCTTCACCTTCAAGTCTTGGAGTGATCCCCATGGACATAACAATCACATCAGACTTACCCGCAATTTCGAGAGCTTCTGTTTTTAACTCCTCGTCAGTTTTCTGCTGGCCGGGAATACCTGCTGCCCAGTTGCATCCGCGGGAGAATAAAACCCGGGATGAGCCGGCGAGTTTTTCCCTTATTCCCCTTAGCGGTGTAACCGGATCGGATGGTGTGCCATTATAGTTACCAAGAAGAACAAACGATTCGTCAGAATTGGGCCCGATGACTGCAACAGTGCCGATATTCTTCTTCAGCGGGAGAAGATTGCCTTCATTCCTGAGGAGCACTATTGATTTAAGGGCTGTTTCCTTTGCGAGGGCTTTATTCTTATCACAATCCACAACGCTGTAAGGAATTTTTGAGTATTCTACCATTTCGGGAGGATCGAACATCCCGAGCCGGAATCTGGCAATGAAAAGCCTTTTAAGTGCAGAATCAATATCTTTCTCACTTACCAATCCTTTGGCCAGAGATTCTTTCAGATTCCGATAGACCGATCCGCATTCGAGGTCAGTACCTGATTTTACTGCAAGGGCAGCAGCCTCAGCCGGAGACGAAACAATTTTATGTCCTGAGTAAATATCATTTATCGCCCCGCAATCGGAAACAACATATCCGTCAAATCCCCATTCCTGCCTCAGGATACCGGTCAGCAAAGAACTGCTTCCGCAGCAGGCCGCTCCTTTGTACCTGTTGTATGCGCACATCACAGAATAGGCTTTGCCTTCCTTTATTCCCATTTCAAATTGCCGGAGGTATGTTTCCCTGAAATCCCTTTCATCAGTGACCGCGTCAAATGAGTGTCTTTCAGGCTCGGGACCGCTGTGAACGGCAAAATGTTTAAGGGTTGAGATGGTCTTGAAATACTTCGGATCGTTGCCCTGCAGCCCCTTAATGAACTGAACTGCCAGCTTCCCGGTAAGAAAAGGATCTTCTCCGTAAGTTTCCTGCCCCCTGCCCCATCGCGGATCCCTGAAAATATTGATATTCGGGGTCCAGAAAGTGAGCCCCTCGTATCTTTTCCTCGATCCGTTACGCAAAAACTCGTGATGCTTTGCACGGGCCTCGTCCGAGATCGCTGTTGAAACCCTGAATATCAGATCCTCATCCCATGTTGCCCCAAGCCCGATTGCCTGCGGGAAAACGGTTGCAAGTCCTGCCCTGCCGACTCCATGAAGGCATTCATTCCACCAGTCATAGGCTGGTATTTTCAGACGATCAATAGCAGGGGCAGTATTCATCATCTGACTTATTTTTTCTTCAGTAGTCATCCTGCCAACAAGGTCCTTTGCCCTTGCTTCAGGTGACAATGACGGATCAAGGAAGGGGAACTCGTAAATCTGTTGGGCTTCCAGAAAGGAAAATGAGGGGAATACGAAAAAGAAAATTGCTACTCCCTTTAAAACCAGGTTTTTAATTTCTTGTCCCATATTTTTAAGTATTTGAATTACTTTCAATAACCACGGAGTTACACAGAGTTTTTTGGAGTTTCACTGTTCCCCCACTCCTCCTCTCACCTTTTCAACTCCTTCAACCCCTTCAACTTTTCAATCCTTTTAACTTATTTCTTCTGCCCCCTCAACCTCCTGTAAATACAATCCTTCATATCGCAGAGGTTGCAGGTATACGGATTATATCTCACATCCTCTCCAATCCCGATGAATCCGCTAACTGATTTTATGGGATCCATCAGAGCAGAGGGAGAAAGTTTTATCCTGCAGAAATTGTCGGTCATCAGGCAGAATAGTTTATGCTGCTCGGCAACATCCCACCTGCAATAGCCCGGACTGTATCGATTTGTGATCTTCTTACCCTGGCTGCCTGCAACCGATTCAAGATCCTTCTGCATGAAGTCAGCAGCCGAATCGGCAACCTCACTTCCGATAACATCGTAAACATATCCTTCCAGAAGGTTACCCTCCTTCATAAAAGCCCTGCTCCGTTTGCCTATTTCTTCACCTGCAGTGCAAAGGAATACAGCTATCGAATCGGATTTTTTCAGCTGACCGTAAACGATCCTCTGAACATCGAAAACAATCCCGCTGACACTTATCGATCTGGATTCATTAAAGAATTTCACGCCCGGGTATACATTATATTCTGCCCTGACCTGGCAGAATTCGCCGGCTTCATCAAGGCTTTTTGAAATGATTTCCTTTAAGGTTTCGTTTGGCTGACCCCCTTCATAGCCCATCGCACGTTCGATCAAAGCCATATCAATATTTAGGCTGGTGAAAGGGATCTCAAAAGTATTTCGTATCATTTCACATCCATGGGTTTTGACTTGAAAGATCCCGATTCGGTGACAATTCTGCCAACAATTTCTTCCCATCCGAGGGTCATAAGGTGTATGCCATTAATCCCCTGTTTCCCTTTAACCGAATTTATCAGTTCAAGAGCTATCTGCACACCTTCTTCTTGTGCATGCTCACCAGCTTTTTCCATCCGTTCAAGAATGTTGTGCGGAAGATAAACACCGGGTATTTTCTCATGCAGATAGAGGGCTGCCTTATAGCTTTTCAGCGGGACTATTCCGACAAGGATAAAGACCTTATCAAGCACATTCCTTTTATAGAGCTGCTCAAGCCAGAGATCGAGCCTGTCAGGTTCAAAAATCAGGTTAGTCTGGAAAAACTGGGCGCCGGCATTGACTTTCTTCTGGTCATGTATTGCCTGGAGCTCCGGATCTGATGCAAAGGGCGATGTTGCAGCCCCGAGAAAGAATTCCGGGGGATTCTTCATTTTCCTTCCGTCAAGGTAGATTCCTTCATCCCTCATCCTCCTCAGCATCCAGAGCATCTGTATAGAATCCAGATCCAGAAGATTCATGTCACCTAATGGTTCACATCCCACTCTTGGATTATCTCCGGTAATGCACAGAATGTTTCTTATCCCAAACTGGCCCGTGCCAATTATGCTTGACTGCAATCCCGTACGGGTAGTATCCCTGGCAGCAATCTGGTAAACCGGTTCCATTTTCATATCTGAAGCCACCTTGCAGCATGCAACTGATGACATCCTTGGTATTGAAGATGATGCGTCAGTGAAATTGACAGCTGTCACATAAGGTTTTACCAGCTCAAGATTGCATCTCAGCTTATCCGAAACTGCGCTCAGGGGCGGAGTCACTTCTGTCGCAAATACAAATTCACCTTGACGGAGATGTCTCTCCAGGTCTGATGCAGGGTCAATATACTCCGGTTTATGATATTCCGAATCTCCCTGCCACCACGAAGGCTGGCGAACTGTTTTAAATACTGAATTCCAGTTTGCCGATCTTGCTGCCCTGTCCTTCAGGAAGTTACCTTTGATAAACCTGACAGTTCCGACTTTCCTTACCTGTTGCACAACATCTCCCCATGTCTCTGTGCCTGTCTTGTTCCAGTCCATCGGTGGAAGCACTTCCAGTAACTTCTCTTCCCTCCCGGTTTTTTGGGATCTTTTGTAGATAAAGTACCAGATACATTTTCTGGTTTCGTCAACATAACAGTTTTTTTCAGGAGTTATCCCGCCGCACGGGCCATTACGCATTCCTTTTGGGCACTCCATCGGGCATATAAAAGCTGTTTCCTGCAGCAGACAGTTTCCGCACATCCTGCATCCGAAGAGGGGCCCCTTAACAAGAATTTCGGTCCTTGCCAGCATGCGCCGGCCGAATTTTTCCTTTTTGAAAGGATAAAAGGCGGGCTGCCATCTTCGTGCGGGTTTAATGCCTGACATTTCCGGGTGTTAATTAAGGAATATAAATGTTTTCAACGCTTTACGACCGGTTTTGAAAGCATTCCACAAACCTCATTGCAAACTCATCCCTTCCAAGGACCAGGTCTGTTGCACGGACCAGCGGTGTTATCTTTTCAGGATTTGCGATCGGACACGTTAATCCATTGTATATTGAAACGGCCATGAAGGCAGCATTAAGGGATTCCCGGTCGGGCAGCCCGAAAGAAATATTGCTGGCACCCATCGTAATGTTGTGCCCCAGCTTCTGATGAACGAGCTTTATCGTTTCAAGTGTGACCAGGCAGGCCTGAGGCTCAGCGCTTACGGCCATAGCGAGAGGATCAACAATGACATCCCCGGGGCTGATCCCGGCCTTTACGGCTCTACCGATGATCTTTTCGGCAATTGCGAGTCTCTTTTCAGGATCGTTGGTTATGCCGTCATCATCCATGCACAATCCAATCACTGCAGCTCCATATTCTTCCGCTACAGGAATTATTTCCTGCAGCAAAGCTTCTTTACCGTTTACGGAATTGATAAGGCACTTGCCGGCTGCTATCTTAAGAGCTGCTTCGATGGCTTTCGGATTTGGTGAATCGAGGCAGAGCGGAACATCAAACCTGTCCTGTAATACCTTGACAACTTCTGGCAGCAGCCTGATATCGTCGACCCCGGGATAGCCCACATTGACATCCAGAATATCAGCGCCGGCTTTTATCTGGTTTTCAGCCAGTTCGAGAACGTAGCTGAAATCATTCTGCTGCAATGTAGTTACAAGTTTTTTCCTCCTTGTCGGATTAATGGATTCTCCGATAATGACAACAGGACCGCCGGTGTCAATAATAACTTCTTTGGATTTTCCCTTAAGGATGGTTTTCATTCTTCAAATTTATTGCAGGAATTTAATTCCTCCTCCTTTCATTCCGGCCTTGCTTCGCCGAAGCGGCGACACAAAGACGAAGGAGCGGTTGACAAAAGGTGATGAGTTCAGGCTGAAACCAGGGTCTTCAGGTAATTTACAGCACCCTGTGGATCGGGGGAATAGAAGTCAGCGCCGATCTTATCGCAATACTCACGTGTAACAGGTGCTCCGCCGACAAGGATCTTCGTATCAGCTTGCTTTTCCTTTATCGATGATACAGTCTTCTTCATGTTTTCCATAGTGGTGGTAAGAAGGGCGGAAAGGCCTACGGCCGCTCCCGGATTTTCTTCAAGCGCCTTCATGAACTTCTCGGTACTGACGTCCACACCTAGGTCGATTATTTCCCATCCTCCGCCCTCGATCATCATAGCCACAAGATTTTTTCCGATATCGTGAAGGTCGCCTGACACCGTCCCGATAATGAATTTACCTTTCCTTTTTGTTTCGCCTGACTGAAAGAACGGCTTAAGGTGCTTCATTGCACTGTTCATAGCTTTTGCAGCCATAAGCATCTGTGGAACAAAAATCTCTTTTCTGCTGAACCTGTCACCAACAGTTGCCATTGCAGGGATCAGGGCGTTCTCAAGTACCTCGTCAGGACTCACCCCGCCATCCAGGGCCTGCCTGGCCAATTCATCTGCTCCGTCCTGTCCTTTCATATCGGGCGGGTAAGGGCAATTCCTGTCGATTTTCCCGGTTTCTACACAACGGGCAATCTGACTTAGTATATCATTCATCGTATATAGTTGAAAGGATTAAGAAATTTTTTCTCCCTGAAAATAACATAAATCAGGATTTAGCCAGTCAAAATTATAAATTTAATTCATTTCTGCAACCGATTGCACAACTTTTACTGCCACCATACCTGGTCGTACCTGATTTTTAGGGTTTTTAACAATCTGGAGAAAATTACTATTTTGAATCCACTCTTAAAATTTTACTATTTTTATGATCATAGTAAAACACTTTAAAGCTGATGCCTTAAACCCCGAAAAATGAAAGCCTCTATCTTCTTAATTTTCCTATTTGCTTTTGCTGCAGCGTCTGCTCAGAATCCAACAATGGGAATCTTTCAGTTCAATTCTGATATCGGAAATCCAAAGAAACCTGGTTCAGTGACCTTCAGTCAAGCTGACCAGGTGTATTCACTCAAAGGTGCAGGCTACAATATCTGGTTTGCCAGGGATGAATTCCACTATCTCTATAATAAGATCAAGGGTGATTTTATTCTTACGGCCGATTTCAGGTTCGAAGGAAAAGGCACTGAGAACCACAGGAAAACAGGATGGATGGTAAGGGCGTCGACTGAAGAAGATTCCCCGCACATATCCGCTGTCCTTCACGGAGATGGACTGACAGTCATGCAATGGCGTAATTTTAAAGGAGCAGAGATGAGAGATCCGCAGGATGAAGTTTTTGCCAGGGACTCAAGCTGTCAGGTAATCCAGCTTGAACGTGCAGGAAAAATCATTTACATGAGGACAGCTCATGCCGGTGAGCCTTTGAAAATGGTAGGATCGTATGAAATGACCAATCTGCCGGATGAAGTCCTTGCGGGGCTGTTTGTATGCTCCCATAACCCTGATGTAATGGAAGAAGCCAGGATCTGGAATGTCCGCATCGACAGGCCTGTGTCCGACAATTACAATGCAGGGAAGGAAGGTCAGGTGGGCTGCCGCATGGAGACAATGAATGTGTTCACCGGGATGAGGAAAGTAATATGGGAGAAACAGGGCAGGTTCGAAGCTCCAAACTGGATGCCTGACGGAAAACAGCTGCTGTTCAATATGGATGGACTGATTTATAAGATCCCTGTGAACGGAGGCGATCTTGTAAAGCTCAACACGGATTTTGCAACAAGGTGCAATAATGACCATGGCATCTCATTCAATGGAAAACTGCTGGCCATCAGCTGTTCAAAGGAGGGCGCTCCCGGAGGAGGATCAGCTGTCTATGTGCTTCCTTTGAAAGGCGGTGCTCCCACGCTGATAACTCCCGAAACTCCTTCCTATTTTCATGGATGGGCACCCAACAATAAGGAACTTGTGTATGTAGCGCAGCGGGGAGGAAAGAATATTTACAACATCTATCGAAATTCGAAGAAGGGAGGTAAAGAGGTTGCACTTACTGATATAAAGCAGGGAGAGCATGTAGATGGCTGTGAATATTCACCGGATGGTAAATACATTTATTACAACGGAAGCCATACAGAAAATATGCAGCTGTGGCGCATTAAGCCTGACGGTTCAGGAAGGGAGCAGCTGACCTTCGATGAGTATAACAACTGGTTCCCCCATATCTCGCCTGACGGAAAATGGATAGCTTTCATCTCATTCCCACCGGATATTGATAAAAACAGTCATCCGTCCTACAAAAGGGTAATGCTCAGACTGATGCCGGCAAACGGGGGAACACCGAAAGTAATTGCATATCTCTATGGCGGACAAGGGACCATAAATGTTCCTTCATGGTCACCCGACAGCCAGCAGATAGCTTTTGTCAGCAATTCTGGCAAATGACCCTAAGCCAGTAAACCTCAGGAGATGGACAATACCAGCGACAGGTGGGTTTTCATTGTAAATCCCATTGCAGGCAATAAGTTCGGAAGTTCGATGGTTCCCGAAATTGAACGCAGGATCAGGGAAAACAGAATCAATGCCGAAATCGTTTTAACAGAACGTCCTGGTCATGCCACTGAGCTTTCACGTGCTTACGCAGCTAAAGGAACAAAATATATTATTGCAGTCGGCGGTGACGGAACCATGAACGAGATAGCAAGGCCCCTTGTCAATAACAGGGAAGTCGTTGTGGGGATCATCCCGGCAGGCACGGGAAATGATTTTATACAGATACCCGGCTTTTCTGACAGGTTCGATGAGGCTGAGTGGAATATCTTTTTCAGGAGGAATGTAAGACCGCTTGATGTCGGGACAGTTAATGATATGATCTTTCTGAATGGCCTCGGGATCGGATTTGATGCTGAAGTAGCTGCCCAGAATTACACAGAGGAAGGGACAGTGAGAAAAGGCGGAGAGGATAAATATGTATGGCACATTATAAAAACACTCCTCTTCTTCAGGGAGAAAAAGATGGTTGTGATTACGGATAACAACCATCATGAGACTGATTGTTTCATTAATACAGTTTCAATCGGCCGAAGGTTCGCCGGCAGCTTTTTCCTTACTCCTGAAGCTGTGGCAGATGACGGTCTGCTGGATGTCTGTTCAATAAAAAGACTTAATCTTTACCACCGTTTCAGACTGCTGCTTAAGGTTCCCAAGGGCACTCACATAACCGACAAACGTGTAACATATTTCCGCACATCACAGGTCGACCTCGAGTTCCCGGTAAAGGTGCCATTCCATGTCGACGGTGAAATGAGCTTTTCTAAGACCTTCAAGGTTGGGCTTATTCCGGGAGGGTTGAATATAATCTATAATCCTGATGGAGATCACTACTTCAGCAAGCAATAAGCCTTTCAGTTACATTGCATTCTTCGATCTCGACAGGACCATCTCAAAGGCAATAAGCGGAAATGCACTTGCCCTCAAAGCCATTGGAAAGGGCTATATGAAGACATCTGATATAGCAACGGCTACCTGGTATGGTTTTGTTTATCTGATCGGTCTTGGAGATTCTGCAAAGATCATGGATAAGATGGCTGCCTGGGTAAAGGGACTGAAAGAAGAAATATTGATGGACCTTTGTTCTGAGGTAGTCCGGGAAATCATGATCCCCTCAATCCACCCTGAAGTGATTGAAGAGATCAGAATGCACAGGGCAAACAATGCCGCAACTGTTATTCTGTCCTCAACACTCGGTCCTGTTTGCAGGGGAATAGCTGATCATCTTCAGATGGATGAAATTATATGCTCTCATCTTGAAGCAAAGAATGGATACCTTACCGGGAAACCTCTTGGGAAGCTGTGCTATGGCGAGGAAAAGCTCAGAAGGCTGAATGAGTATTGTGAAAAAAATAACACTAAGCCGTCTGAATCATGGTATTATGCAGATGCTTTTGTCGACCTTCCTGCCCTGGAACTCGTGGGTCATCCCGTTTGTATCAATCCCGAAAGAAAGCTTGCCCGGATTGCTCGTAAAAAAGAATGGGATATCCGGCGATGGTACAAAGGAAAGAAAATATTAAGTAGTAGTTTTTAAAAAAGGTAATTAAGGGATCGGTTCACCTGATCACGTACTTCTTCACCGGGATTTCACCGTAAGCAACATTCAAAAAAGGCTTATTGCCTTTGAGACCAATATTTCCAAATCCTGTCTCTGTTGAGATGAAGCTGGTGAAATCACCCATCCTTGAATCGATATACATCGTCTGATCAAGCGCATCATATCTCACCCCGGTAAGGCCCTGAATCAATGCGTAGCTCGACATAGCCCTGGCATACCAGTGACCGCATTCGTATTCATCGAAGGGATTCCTCAGCCTCCCGTCGTACCTTTGCCGTGCAGCCCTTACAATGTCCAGACCTTTTTCAACTTCCCCCATCATCATAAGATGAGAGGCAGCCTGGTATTCAAAACCGGTCCAGACCTCATCGCAGTAAACAAACGGAAGTGAAGGCTTACCTCCTTTTGGCCATGTGCATAAAAGCAGCCCGCCTTCATTGCCAAGAGCATATGAAGGCCGCTGGGGATTGGAATGATCAGTTAGATCTTTTCTGAAGTTGTATTTGTATACTGATTTAAGATGGCTTGCCACCTTTCCAGAGTCAACAAAATTCCTGAGGCCGCATACTTCTCCAATCCAGCTGCCCAGAATACCGTCAGAAAGGCAGCCTGTTCCATACTGGTATTTAGGACCCTCAGCCTGAAGAAGTTTCAGTGCATCTTCAGAGTATTCGGATGACCATGATCCCTTTGAGGCAGTCACCGGATCAGGTGCATTAAGCCCCTGCCATTTTACCTTCTGATAGAAGTATTCCCCATTGAAAAGGTCATTTTCAATTGCTTTCTTACCCTTTTCATAAAGCGCGTTGTACTTTTTAACATCCTGATCCAGAAAAGTACCCATCCCGGTAATAGCCTTCAGGGCCCCAAGGTAAAAGCTCGTGCACATCCCATCAGGTCCCCAGAATTCAATATCATAGGTATTATGGTGAGGCTCTTCAAGCGTTCCGGTTAAGCGTGGGTCCCATGTTTTTATGGCATAATCCATGCTTTCGACAACCTTCGGGTAGATCTTCTTAAGCCATTCCGGATCGCCGCTGATATGCCAGTCGCGGTAAACTTTCATAATGCCGCCAAGCTGTCCGTCAGCAGCAGCATAAAAGGTTGTTGCGACCGGTCGGATGGGAAGTGCTGCCCTGAACGTCTGGTGCCCTTCTTTATCCTGGTTTGGCCAGAATTCTGTATGCCTCAGTGTCCGTTCAAGCTTCGGGAAGAGGTGGGGGATTGCCTGGGCATAATTCCAAACATGTTCACACGATCCTGCACAACATCCCAAGTTGTCACTGCATCCTTCCCAGCTCCAAAGTTTTCCGTCAGACTGACGAAGGCATGTAGGAGATTTGAGGATTGTCAGGTTTGCTGCTATAGCTTCAATGACCTCGGGTGGAAGTGTGCTGTTATAAAAGGCACTGGTAAATGATTCACTTTTTGCCAGCAGATCCTTATAGCTTGTTATCCAGTAATTTGCAACCTCTGTTACATTCGCAAATTTTCCCGAATACCATGGTTTATAGTACGGATCATGGCAGGAGCAGTTGGGATCTTCACAAATCTCATCATCAGGCTCGGTGGAATCCTGTCCATACTTCAGGTTTGTATTGGGGACATACCATGCCATTATCAGCCTGATGGTCTTTGTTCCGCCTGGCCCGATTGTAAACGGGACGTAAATCGAAGCTCCGGGAGCGTCCACATCCGATGCCTGTGTACTTCTTGTCTCCCCTTTTAAAATAGTGTTCCATGTGATTGTCAGCGGATCCCACCAGCCACCCCTGAACCAGCAGTGATCAACAATAGTTTCCGGCTCGGTAGTGAAAATAGCAAAGTCACCTTTCTTTTCCGGATTTTCCTTTGTCCCGGCCTCAGAGAGAATGAATCCTCCTGCAATGGGTTTTATTGTTGATTTGCCACCATTCTCCTTCATGAAATTCCTTGTATTATATGAGAATACAGCTTCAACCTTTGAATTACCGGTGTTTTTGAATGTATATTCCAGTGCACCGACCGGAAGACTCGAATTATCAGCATCTGTCGGAATGAATGGACTCCATCCCCTGATCTGCACATCAAGCGGTATATCCTTGTCGTCCAGGTCAATGGTTGCGAATGGGAATCTGGCAAGGAATGAGCAATTCTCAAATCGGGGCAATCCGTAAGTGGCGCCTGCTGAACCATTTCCCGAACCTGGCTGGCCAAAATGCTTCCAGCCCGGTACCTGACCTTCAATGACTTTTGTCCCGTTTTTAAATCCTTTCACGGAGATTGCGGCGAACACGGGTGGTTCATTGAAAACATCCGGCCTGTTGCGGACCGACATGTGGGATATCGCCCCGGTACCTTCAAGGCAGAACATACCGGCACCAATTCCCCCTATCGGAAAAGCAATCCTTGCAAGATATTCGCCGGTATATGAACCGTTGAATTCATGGCGGGTCAGTTTAGTGATCTTATCATTCCGGGCGCATGAAAAAAGTGAATAAGCAAGTAGAAAAGCAATTGAAAAGCAGAAGAGAGTGAATTTTTTCATTGTAAGACGAATAGAGTACCCTTATCTGGAGAACAATAAAATTAAAAACTATAAGTTACTAGTAGGTCACTGAGAAGACACAGATTTCCACAGAGTTATGTAAAAGTATCTCTGAGGACCTCTGTGGTTCTCTGTGGACCTCAGTGTAAGTTTCTCAATAAGTTACATCGTAGAACGCAAACCAGGTGCCAAAATCAGCTTTCGAGAATTAATTTCAGTCTGTCGCAAAGGTCCTTCAATCCCTCAGGTGTTTCGCCTCCTCCCATTTCTATCGTCGCCCATCCGGTGTATCCGGTTTCATCGAGGGCTTTCATCACTGCGGGCCAGTTCACATCCCCCTCCCTCAGCTTAACGTTGAATCCTTTTGATCTCCCCTCAGAGTCTGCAAGCTTTCTGCTGTACTCCTTAATATGGATCCTCGCGATCCTTTTTCCGAGTATGCGTATCCACTGTTCAGGCCATCCGTAAGCGAGAATATTCCCGATATCAAAATAAGCACTGACCCACGGGCTCTGAAACTGATCGATATACCTTGCTGTCTCGAGCGGACTGAGAAGAAAATTGTTCCAGACATTTTCAACCGCAATTTTGACCTTCATATTTTCCGCGAAAGGTAATGCCTTTTTAATCTCTTCCGAGGACCTGTTCCAGCATTCATCATAGCTAACAGTTTCAGTCACTCTGCCGGGGACCAGAAGGACTGTCTCCGCACCAAAGGTATTGGCATCCTCCAGAGCCACCCTGAGGGCAGCAACTCCGTCTTCCCGAACCTTGGGATCGGGACTGGAAAGCAGCAGATTCCAGTGCCTTGAATCACAAACACTGTAAACTGCCATTCCTGTGGAATCGCGGGCTTTCAATACCTCGTTCCTGTCGAGATGGCTGTCAACCTCAACACCGTCAAATCCAGCCGCTTTGGCGGCCTGAAACCTGTCCATTATTGTCTTTCCGACTTTGATCCCTCCCCACATAATTCCCTTTTTCAGGCTGCGTTCCGGTGGATAACCGAAAGCTGAAAAACCGGGCATTGATGCTGCTGAAATCATGGCCGA
>JAUZNW010000007.1 GCA_030706785.1 Bacteroidota bacterium
AGGATCGCTCCTACGGAATCAGCTATCTTTCTCATCCTTTCATAGTCCCACTCGCGAGAATATGCTGAAGCACCCCCTATTATCATTTTCGGTTTTTCCTTCAGGGCAACCTCCTCCATCATATCATAATCAATCATTCCGGTATCCTCCCTCACCCCGTAGGCAACCGGCCTGTAAAGAATACCTGAGAAATTCACTGGTGAACCGTGCGTCAGGTGGCCGCCATGAGCAAGGTTAAGACCAAGGAAGGTATCACCCGGCTTCATGACGGTAAAGTAAACTGCCATATTTGCCTGGGCTCCCGAGTGAGCCTGAACATTAGCATACTCGGCATCAAATAACTTTTTGAGGCGATCGATCGCGATCTGTTCGGTCTGGTCCACTATTTCGCATCCGCCATAATAACGATTCCCCGGATAGCCTTCAGCATATTTGTTTGTCAGTACTGAGCCCATGGCTTCCAATACCTGCGGGCTTACAAAATTTTCGGATGCTATCAGCTCAAGCCCATTCAGCTGACGTTGCCGTTCTTTTTCAATAAGTTCAAATACAAGGGTATCTTTTGTCATTTTAATTGAGTTATATTTGTCATTATCAGGTTTTTATCGGTATAGCTGATGTTTTAAGGCATATGTATCTGACCGGCTTCGGCAAATATACTGTTAATATGAACAAGTCATTGACA
Source organism: Bacteroidota bacterium (assembly GCA_030706785.1). GTDB lineage: Bacteria > Bacteroidota > Bacteroidia > Bacteroidales > VadinHA17 > LD21. The sequence continues at coordinate 686 of JAUZNW010000007.1, forward strand.
CTGGCTTGATTTTCCTAATCGTCATGACCGTTTCAATATTCTCCCTGATGTCAAAATATGAAGGTATGATCGACATGCGTTCCTGAGCAATGCAGCCGCCAGGGTGCTAACCAGTCCAACAACAAGGCTGAGGAAATAAACCAGCCTGGACTGGTCAATTTCCTTGACTCGTAAGACAATAGGTTTTCTGAAAAACCTCTTTTTACGCATAATCAGGCAAAGATAAAAACATTACAAAGCCTTCTCCGTTTTTTGTTTAAGTTTGTCCTTTTAAGAGGGTCATCATCATATGATAGAATTCAGCAGGTTCATTCTCGGAAATGGATTGAGGGTCATTGTCCATCAGGATAAATCGACCCCGCTGGCAGCTATGAATATCCTGTATGATGTGGGGTCGAGGGATGAAGATGCTGAAATGACCGGATTGGCCCATCTGTTTGAGCACCTTATGTACGGGGGATCCGTCAATATTCCTGAATATGATCTTCCTCTTCAGCTTGCCGGAGGAGATAATAATGCATACACGAACAATGACATCACAGATTATTACCTCACTGTACCGTCGGGAAATATTGAAACAGGATTCTGGCTTGAGTCCGACAGGATGCTGGGTCTTGATTTTTCGGAAAAAAACCTGGGTATTCAGAAGAGTGTTGTGATTGAAGAGTTCAAGCAAAGGTATCTTAATCAGCCGTATGGAGATGCCATGCTGCTCCTAAGGCCCGCCGCATACAAGGTACACCCTTACAGATGGCCCACAATCGGAATGGACATCTCGCATATAGAAAAAGCAGATATAGGTCATGTGAGGGATTTCTTCTTTTCACATTATGCGCCTGAAAATGCCATACTTACTGTAGCGGGAAATATTGAACCTGATAATATCTATAAGCTGGCCAATAATTGGTTTGGCTCCATTCCTCCGCGAAGTCCAGTGAAGCGTGATCTGCCTCGGGAACCTCTGCAGGATGGGGAAAGGAAAATTACTGTTAGAAGGAAGGTCCCGGCAGATGCCCTCTATAAGGCCTGGCACATGGGTTCGAGGCTGAGCGAAGATTTTCATACGCTTGACCTTCTTACTGACCTGCTGGCGGGAGGCGAATCAGGACGACTTTACAATAAGCTGGTAAGAGATAAAAATCTCTTCAGCGAGATCAATGCATTCATTACTTCAGATATTGATCCTGGCCTGGTCATATTTACAGGAAAACTGATGAAAGCCATTGATATCTTTGAAGCTGAATCAGCTGTAATCGAAATAATTGATGAATTAAAGGATTCAACTGTGAGAATCCTGGAGCTTGAAAAAGTCAAAAACAAGTATGAATCAACCACAGTGATGTCAAATACGAATGTCCTTAACAAGGCAGTAAATCTCTCATATTATGAATTACTGGGTGATCCGGATCTTATGAACAGGGAAGTGGAGCTTTTCAGGGCCGTAACAAAAGAGATGGCCAGAGATGCGGCAATAAAATATTTCACGCCCGAAAACTGTACGACGCTTTATTACCTCTCAGCCCGAAACGACAAATAATGGAATCAGCACAGCGGATAGAACCTCCTCTTCACTCTTTTATCACTTCAACTGATATACCGTTGAGGCAGTATCATCTGAGCAATGGTATTCCGGTCTTTGAAATAGATGCAGGCACTGAGGAGGTAACAAGGATTGAATTTGTGTTCAGGGCAGGAAGCATTAAGGAAGATATGCCCCTCCTTGCGTCTTCCACCAATGCCATGCTTACAGAGGGATCTCAAAACTATACTTCAGAGGAACTTAACCGCCTGCTTGATTATTACGGGATCTTCCTGAATCCAAATGTGGAAAAGGATACAGGAGGACTGGTTGTATTTTTCCTGAACAGGCATATTGGAAAAGTACTTGGGCTGATCAGGGAAGTCCTTTTCAGGCCGGCATTCCCGGGGAAGGAGCTTGATCTGCTGATGAAGAAGCGTCACAGTTGGTTCCTTGTGAACAGGGAAAAGGTCCAGAACCTGGCCATGGACTCTTTCTTTGAGTCTGTATTCGGCGTTCATCACCCTTACGGCAGGCAGGTTCTGGAAAAGGATTTTGAAACCATGATGCCTGCAATACTGAAAGACTTTCATGCCAAATACTACAAGCCGGAAGATGCAGCCGTTATAATATCAGGTAAGATCCCGAAAAAGACAGTCAGCCTTATGGAAGAATATTTTGGCAAACTCCATTCAGCTAAAATATATATTGAAGAATCCGCAAATGTTCTGAAAGGAGGTGCAGTCAGGAAAGTTTATATTGAAAAGCCCGGAGCGGTCCAGACTGCAGTCAGGATAGGCTCATCCGCTATTAACAAGCGTCATGCCGATTATCCGGGGCTTAAAGTCCTGAATACAATCCTCGGGGGATACTTCGGTTCGAGGCTTATGAGGAATTTAAGGGAAGACAAAGGGTTAACCTATGGCATCCATTCCTCTGTTTCTTCTCTCGATCTTTCAGGCTACAAGCTGATTTCTGCTGATGTTGATAAATCGAGGCGCACCCAGGCTGTTGAGGAAATTTACAATGAGATAGGGAAACTTCAGAGAATTCCGGCAGACAATAAGGAAATGGAAGTCGTCAGGAATTACATGTCGGGCGAACTGTTGAGATTATTTGACGGTCCATTTGCCATGGCCGAGACTTTTAAAGCAGTATGGGAATTCGGCCTCGACAGCAGTTATTTCACCAGGCTCAGTGAGACAATAAAGACGATCACACCGGATGAAATAATGAGGCTTGCAAAAGAGTATTACAATATAGATGACCTGTATGAGGTTACAGCGGGATAAAAATATAATGGTCAGATTAATAATTGTTACCCTAATGTATCTGGTGGTTTCGTTTAATGGATTCTCACAGGGTGATTCAGTAAGGCCCGAACCGCCTGTCCTTAACCTGGTCACAATCAACGAGACGACCGGACAGGTTGAAATGACGTGGACTTTAAGTCCGTCCCCCGATGTAGCCGGCTATATCGTATACCTCTACCTGAACGGTGCCGGGATCCCTATCGACAGCATATTCAATCCTGCTGCCAACAGGTACTCGGCTGTAAGGCCTTTTACCTCACATTTCAGTGAAGCCTATGTTATTGCAGCTATCGACAGTTCCCACAATTACAGTCCTCTTTCAAATTCCCTTCACACCATATTTACGCTGGCTTCCGCTGATACCTGCAACAGGAAAATTGAAATCGCCTGGAATAATTATCTTTCAACAGCAGCCAATGACGTTACAGGCTACGATATTATGGCATCGGTTAATAGTGGTCCATACTACCTTGCAGGACATGTATCTGCAGGCACTACAGGTTTTTCAATAAGCAACGTTCTTAATAATTCCGACTATTCATTTATTGTAAGAGCCAACCTTGTCAACGGAACAGGTTCTTCCTCAAACAAGTCAGGTCTGAGTATTACAATAATGCAGCCGCCTCAATGGATCAATGCCGATTATGCGACTGTAACAGGATCGGGACAAATACTGGTTTCCTTTACGATCGATCCAGCTTCGGAAATTAATCATTACCGGCTGGAGAATAAGAGTGGGACCACAGAGTCATTTAGACTTTTGAAAGATACCATCACATCAGGAAGGCATATAATCTTCACTGACAGGAAGGCAGATCCTTCATTAATAAATACGTACAGGCTATCAGCTATCAATGGCTGCAATGTCCCGGTTATCATTTCAAATCCGGCTTCCAATATCGTGCTCAAAGCCAATATTGAGGGGAATAATGTAATACTGGTCTGGAGCGGATACAGGAAGTGGAATGGATCAGTTGATTCCTATCACATATTAGGTGATGCCGGAAGTGGATTTACTGAGCTTTCGGCAGTAAACCAGACAGATACCACATATCTGGTTTCCAGTGAGGAAATAATTAATGCTCTGAAAGCCGGGAAAGTTTGTTTCTATATTAAAGCGGGTGAAACAGGCAATCCTTACGGTATTTCCGGAGAAAGCCATTCAAATGAAGCCTGCATCACAATGGAGGAAAAGATCACTGTGCCAAATGTTTTCACTCCTGACGGCGATTCCAGAAATGACCTGTTCAGGCCGGTCCTGACATTTATTCCCAGGGAATATCACCTGGTTATTACCGACCGGCAGGGCAGGACACTCTTTGAAACTAGGGACAGTGATGTAACATGGGACGGAACATCAGGGGGAGAACCTGTTGCAGAGGGCGTTTACCTCTGGTTCCTTAAGGTTATTGCACCTTCAGGAAAAAGCTTCACCAGAACCGGGACCATCACCGTAATTAAACCAGGCTAGCCGGTTTACGTTCCTGAAACAGTTTTAAGTTTGACCTAATAACGCTATCTTTGCATTCAGGTCGCGAAATCACAGGGATTTTTTATGGGGAGTAAGGACATTTTTGATGAAGAAGATATTAATCATATTCAGTCAGAATATGATTCGCTAGTAAATAACCTCCTGCGCTGCAATAACCCCGGTGACAGGGAACTGATCGACAAAGCATTTAAAGTAGCAAATGAGGCACACTGGAACATGCGGAGAAAATCCGGTGAACCGTATGTCATTCATCCTATTTGCGTTGCAAAAATCGTCAATCAGGAGATCGGCCTGGGGGCAAAATCAATCGCGACAGCCCTGCTTCATGACGTTGTGGAAGATACCGATTATTCACTTGATGATGTAAAAAGGGAGTTCGGACCGAAAATTGCATCCCTGATTGACGGACTTACCAAGATATCAGGCACTTATAATAAAAGTGCATCATCCTCAATGCAGGCAGAGAATTTCAGGAGGATGCTTCTGACCATTTCCGACGATCTCAGGGTCATCCTCATCAAGATTGCAGACCGGCTTCATAACATGAGGACTCTCGATTCAATGCCCGAGAACAAGAAAATGAAGGTTGCCGGTGAAACAATCTTTCTATATGCTCCTTTAGCCAACAGAATAGGCCTGTATGCGATAAAAAGCGAGCTTGAGGATCTCAGCTTCAAGTATCGTCAGCCTGTCATTTACGAGGAAATTGCATCCAAGCTAAAGCTCGGTGAAAAGAAATACATGGCCCTGATCAATAAATTCAGCCTTCCGATAATTGAGAAGCTCACCCAGGCAGAACTGAAATTTGATATTACCGGCCGTCCAAAATCGATCTTTTCCATCTGGAAAAAGATGCAATCGAAAAACGTCCCGTTTGAAGAGGTGTACGATGTTCTTGCAGTTCGCATCGTCTTTGAACCCCTGCCTGGTATTCCTGAAAAAACCACCTGCTGGAATATCTATTCAATAATAACCGACTGCTACCTGCCAAAGCCCGACAGGCTTCGCGACTGGATAAGCAGACCAAAGCCCAACGGGTATGAAGCTCTGCATGTTACTGTGATGGGACCTGAAGGAAAATGGGTTGAGGTCCAGATCAGAAGCAGGCGTATGGATGAAATAGCTGAAAGGGGATACGCTGCACACTACAGGTACAAGGGGGACAATACTCCCGAAACCGAGCTTGATAAATGGATAAAGCAGATCAGAGGCATGCTCGAAAATCCGCATGAGGATCCGATTGAGTTTCTTGACGAATTCAAGATGAATCTGTTCTCATCCGAGATCATGGTCTTTACACCAAAAGGCGCTATAGTCAGTCTTCCGAAAGGTGCATCAGCTCTCGATTTTGCTTATGAGATACATACAGAGATAGGTGATAAGGCTATTGGAGCCAAGATAAACTACAAACTAAATCCCATTAATGCCATCCTGATGAGCGGCGACCAGGTGGAGATAATTACCTCCGAAATCGCGAAGCCGGAAAAGGAATGGCTCTCTTTTGTGCGAACCTCCAAAGCAAAGGAAGCAATTAAGAATGCACTGAAGACCGAGTCAACCAACAGGATCCAGAAAGGCATGGAGATACTCGAGTCGAAACTTGCAGAGATGGGTGTTATACCGAATACAGAGATCGTCAGGAAGCTAATGCAGTCTTATGATTTTCTTAACAAGGATGAACTTTATTCAGGTATTGAACTTGGAACGGTAAACCTTGATAACCTGAAGAAAATCATTAAAAAAAGTCCGGCAAAGAATGTTATTAAATACTGGGAACTGAAGCTGCTGGGATCCAAAAAAACGAAAAAGGACGGGGAGGAAGTTCCTCAGGAACAAATCGATGCCACTGCACCATTCCTTCTAAGGGAAAATATTGAAAATGCAGGTCAGTCATACGAAATAGCCAAATGCTGCAATCCTATTCCGGGCGACGATGTTATCGGATACAGATCACCGGAAGGATCAATTATAATTCACAAGCCCAAATGTCCGGTTGCCATCAGGATCATGTCAAATGAAGGCAACAGGATCATTCCCGTTAGATGGGCTATCCACAAGCTGGTCTCATTCCTTGCAAGGATCAGCATGACCGGTGTGGACAGGATCGGACTTGTGAACGATATCACCAATATCATCTCCTCAGAGCTTAAGGTCAACATGACCAATATAAATATCAGTGTTCAGGACGGGATCTTTGAAGGATCAATTGATCTGTATGTCCATCACACACAAGACCTTAATAATCTCATTCTTAAGATATCCAACGTAAAAGGGATTGAAAATATCAAGCGTGTTGAAGATTTCTCAGAGTAACCGGCAGCTCTCTTAAAAACATCCGGAAAAATTCCTATTTTTGTTATTATTTTAACTTAGACCAAATATGATTAATGATGAAAACAGGTCGACTGTAAAGCAGATCTTCACAGAATATCTTGAAAAGAAAGGACACAGAAAAACTCCGGAGAGGTATGCAATACTGGATGAGATCTATTCAAGATCAGGCCACTTCGATATAGAGTCGCTCTATATCTTCATGAAGAACAAGAATTACAGGGTCAGCCGGGCTACTCTATACAACACAATTGAGCTGCTTCTCGATTGCAACCTGGTCATCAAACATCAGTTCGGAAAGAATATCGCTCAGTTTGAGAGAGCATACCAGTGCGGGCAGCATGACCACCTTATTGATATAGAAACCGGCAAGGTTATTGAATTCTGCGACCCCAGGATTCAGGAGATCATACGCACTGCCAGCAGCCTGTATGAGTTTGCCCCAATGTATCACTCACTTTACATCTATGGGCACCTCAAGAATAAGGAACAGGTTCCCGAAGGATAAAAAAAGTTAAACGATGGCTACTTTTTTCAGACAGCTCTGAATTATCAGAAAGCGTAACCAAAAGTAAATCCGAACGGGACATTTATACTGGCCCTGTCTTTTAAGGCATTCTGGTCTGTATTCCAGTCTGTACCCGCAAATTCCCATTTTCTTGATACAAAGCCCATGCCCGTAAAAATGTCAAGTGTGAATCCGCCCGAGGTTATCAACTGGTAGCCAAATACTGCATTGATATTGAGCTTGGTACCTTTGATATATTTCGACTCATCAGCCTTGTTTTTCAGCTTAGCTGTTGCATACGAAACATGAGGTCCGAGGTAGAACCCTTCAGGTGCAGAAAGATCGCGGCTGATAAAGAATTTATACATTCCCTGGACTCTGAATCCCAGAGTTCTGATTCCGCTGACCTCACCTTCTTCGTTGGTGAGATCATCAAGGTTAAGCAGGACACTGGGCCCAATATAGCCTGCCCCGACCTGCATTGAGGTCTTTTCACTTACTTTTGCTTCAAAAAGAACTTTGTACTCCCCGGTAAGGGGAACCACAACCAGCCAGAATGGACCGCCCAGAGCTGAAAGGGGATTCGTTTTTATGGTAAACTTGAAATCCTTTTGTCCTCCTTTGTCCTGTGCGGGAACAGGAGGCGCGAGGAACAAAACTGCCAGTCCGATTATCAAAAGACACGTTGATTTTTTCATAATAAAATAAAATAGAGGTTATTAATATTGTCTGTTCCTGAAGATAAAATTACAACGGCTTTAATTATTAATTAAGGCTAAAAGCTGTTCTTGTTGACATTCCCCTTTCATTTATCAACAATATATTATCAACGTGATTTTCAGCCGGATTATTTTGTAAATTCGAATCTGTTTTTACAATCCCTATTCACTTAAGATGTACATGGACATATTGTTGGGTCTTCAATGGGGCGACGAAGGGAAGGGGAAACTGGTTGATGCCCTGAGTCCTGAGTATGATATTATTGCCCGTTTCCAGGGAGGACCAAATGCGGGTCATTCGCTTGAATTTAATAAAGTTAAGCATGTACTGCATCTGATTCCATCCGGTATTTTTCACCCCGAAAAACTCAATATAATAGGCAACGGAGTGGTACTTGATCCGTCAGTTTTTAAAAATGAGACAGAACATCTGGGGCCACCCGTCAATGAACTTGTGAAAAGACTGGTAATTTCCTCAAGGGCTAACCTTATACTCCCGACCCACAGAGTGCTCGATGCTGCCTGCGAACATCAGAAAGGGAATCTGAAGATCGGATCAACCCTGAAGGGAATCGGACCTGCATATACCGACAAAGCAAGCCGGAACGGACTGAGGGCCGGCGATATCCTGAGGAAGGATTTCAGGGAACTATACGAAGAACATAAAGCCGCGCACATGGCTTTACTGAAGAACTACAAATATGAGTTCAAAATAGATGAATTTGAGTCAGGGTGGTTTGAGGGAATAGAACTTATTAAAAAATTCAGGATCGAAAACACCGAGTATCTTATAAATAAGCTGGCATCAGACGGCAGAAAGATCCTTGCCGAAGGTGCCCAGGGTACAATGCTCGATATTGACTTCGGTTCTTATCCCTATGTTACATCATCCAATACAATAAGCGCCGGAGCATGCGCTGGTCTGGGAATATCACCAAGGCAGGTACGGGAAGTATTCGGAATTTTCAAGGCTTACTGCACAAGGGTTGGAAGCGGTCCATTCCCGACGGAACTCAGTGATGAAACCGGTGAGCTGATAAGAAAAACCGGCTGTGAATACGGTGCGACCACAGGTCGTCCCAGGAGATGCGGATGGCTCGATCTTCCTGCCCTCAGATATGCGATCATGATAAACGGAGTCACGAGGCTTTTCATGATGAAAGCGGATGTCCTGTCAGGTTTCAGGACAGTAAAAATCTGCACATCGTACTTTATTGACGGGAAAAAACAGGATGAGATCCCATTTGACAATGATGCCCGCATCGTTCCTGAATACACTGAGCTTGAAGGCTGGAGTGAAGATATCTCGGGGATCAGGGAATACAAATCCCTGCCCCTCTCTCTGAGGCATTATGTTGGATTCATCGAAAATTATACCGGAGTACCTGTCAAAATAGTCTCTGTCGGGCCGGACAGAAATGCCACGATCTTCAGATAGGGAAATTACTTTTTGATATAAAGCCAGGTATCAACTTCGACCGTATCTTTAAATCGTTCAAGGCGCTGAACTGCCTTTGAAAAGCGATCCCAGGATTCTGCTGCCACAAGGTCAAATTTCCCTCCATCCTCTTTAATCACCCTTGTATCATAACCCATCTGACGGTAGTGATCAGCCCAGACTTTTGCATTTTCCGGGATGGTAAAGGCTCCAACAATAATGTTGTATTTGTTGCGGGCCTCATATGCCTGCTTTTCTTCTTCGGCCAGCCTGATTGAATCCAGTCTGGCTTCTTCAATCGCCTTTAACCGGTTCTCAATCCTTTTAAGTGAATCGGCGACCCTGATGCTGTCCTGCTGGGCTTTCAGCAATTCCAGAGTCCTGCCTTTTTTGCCAAAAAGTCCTCTTTCCTTGATCTTCTTACAGGAAGGAGACATTATCAGCAATGCAATAAGAAAGATGATTGAAAGATGCTTCATTATGTGTTGTTTAAAATTTATACACAGCTTTCCCGCTCCTTTGGAAAGAACTTAAACCAAATATACAAATTATTGAAATTCAATCCAAATGATAATAAAACCTGCCGTAAAAGGATAATAAAACATTATTTGTATCTTAGACTGTTTGAAATGTCAACCTAATCCAACCACTGATGAAATCTCTTATACAGTTCTTTGAAGAAAGTGTTGAAAAATTCGAGAGTAATGTATACCTGTGGGAAAAACCTCAGGATAAATACGAAGGGACTACCTTCGGGGAAACAAAGAAACAGGTGTATGAGTTTGCAGCGGGGCTTATGAGGCTGGGGATAAAGAAGGGTGACAGGCTAAGCCTTATTTCGGAAGGCAGGAACAGCTGGGTGATAGGTGAACTCGGGATCCTGTACTCAGGGGCAGTTAACGTACCTCTCTCAGTCAAGCTTACCTCTGAGGAGATCAAATTCAGGATCAATCATTCGGAATCAAGAATAGCCCTGGTTTCAACAATCCAGTACCAGAAGCTGAAACAGGTGATCGGACAATGCAAAACGATTGAGAAGATAATTCATCTGGATACCCAGGAAGAATACAGTGAAAATGAGATCCATTTCAACGAGGTCAGAAAGATCGGAAGGGAATGGCTTGAATCACCTGATAATATGGCCATTTTCAAGGAAACAGCCTACAGCATCAAGCCCTCAGATTTTGCAAATATCTGTTATACCTCAGGAACAACTGCCGATCCGAAAGGGATCATCCTTACCCATGGAAATTATGTCACAAATGTGTACCAGTCATATAGTCTGATCGATATACCGCCATTCTACAAGACTCTTCTCATACTTCCCTGGGATCATTCATTCGGGCATACCTGCGGCATTTACGCATTCATGGGAAAAGGAGCAAGCATTGCCTCGGTCAAGACCGGGAAGACACCAATGGAAACCCTGAGGAATTTACCTTCCTGCCTTAAGGAAATCAAACCTAACCTCCTGATGAGCGTTCCCGCAATAGCCAAGAACTTCAGGAAAAATATAGAAAAAGGTATCAAGGAAAAGGGACGATTTATCGAAATCCTTTTCAATCATGCTTTAAGGATCTCCTATTCATACAACAAGGAAGGATGGAATAAAGGCAGTGGGTTTCAGAGGTTCAAGAAGCCGCTCCTTAACCTTTATGATAAAATTATTTTCAAAAAGATCAGGGAAAGCTTTGGAGGAGAGCTTGATTTCTTTATCGGTGGAGGTGCTCTTCTTGATATTGAGCTTCAGAGGTACTTCTACGCTATCGGCATTCCAATGTATCAGGGATATGGTTTAAGTGAAGCATCACCCGTCATTTCATCAAATTCATCCGGCAGGCATAAGCTTGGTTCTTCAGGGGTCCTGGTCAATAATATGGATCTTAAAATATTGGATGACGATGGTAAAGAGCTGCCCGTGGGCGAAACAGGAGAAATTGTCATCAGGGGAGGCAATGTAATGTACGGATACTGGAAAAATGAATCAGCCACAAAAGCTACAATCAAAGATGGCTGGCTCTATACGGGCGATATGGGCTACATGACTGAAGACGGTTATCTATATGTTCTGGGCAGATTCAAGAGCCTGCTCATAGCCGATGACGGAGAGAAATTCAGTCCGGAAGGAATTGAAGAGACTATAACAGAACAATCAAAATATATCGAACAGTGCATGCTTTATAATAACCAGAGACCTTATACCGTCGCACTGGTTGTTCCCAATCAACATGCGCTGAAAGGGTTTCTTGAAGAAAAAAATCTTACAGCTGATTCAGACGAAGGCAAGAGAGCCATACTGACACTTCTTGAAAACGAAGTGAATGAGTACCGCACAAGCGGAAAGTACGGAAAGATGTTCCCGCAACGGTGGCTCCCGGTAGCTTTCGGTATCATTGAAGAAGGATTTACCGAAGATAATGGTCTTATGAACTCAACCATGAAGATCGTGAGGAGTAAGATAATGGACATGCATATGGATCTTATAGAATATCTCTATACGCCAGATGCCAAGGACATTGCCAACGAAAGGAATATTGAAGAGGTTGAAAAGATGAAGCTAGGTTAAAGAGTGGTACCTTCAAACTAAGAGCCGGCTCTTGAATGGCATAAATGCCATAAAATCAGCATGATGTACAATCCATGCCTCAGTAGTTCTTTTTATCTGATCGCCCTCATGAGCGTGAGCAGCAATTATGTGGCATACTTCAGGCGGGACTCCGCACTCTTCTGCAAGTGAAACACCCGAGAACGGGTGCCTGAGGTATTCTCCGTATCTGCTCTGAACGGCTTTTCCGTCTTTATCCAGCTCATATTCCAGAAGCTTGCCCACATCAGCCAGGATTGCACCGGATATAAGTACATCCATATTTACCGCAAGGTCTTTTCCGAAGAACTTGTTCATATTCTCTCCCCCGGCCTTTGCGATATGAACAACACATCTCTTGTGTGCCATAAAGCTGACCCTCAGGTCAGGTCCACAAAGCAATGTAAATGGGATCCTGTCAAGATCATCAGGTTTCAGAACACTTCTTTCAAGCGCTGTCTCCCATGTTTTTGCCGTCTTTTCCCTTAAAGACCTGTCATTGATCCAATCGAGCTCCGGCCACAATTTTCTTATCACATCGTTCATTTTCAGAAAAAATTATTTATCTGATCCTGGATATAATCGCATTAGTCATCTCAACCGTCGAAACAGCACCGTTCTCAATCACTTCCGGCTTCCCGGTCAGCTTCATCATGTCATAAGTCCTAACCTTGCCGTCGCTGATGACCTCTTCGATAGCCTTCCTTATCCTGGCTGCGGTTTCCTTTTCATTTATAAAATCAAGCATCATGCATGCAGATTCAATCATAGCGACAGGATTTACAATGGGAACTTTATAATCAGCATATTTGGGCGCTGATCCGTGAGTTGGTTCAAATACAGCGATCCCGTCGGCCGAGAACTGTGCACTGCAGGCAAATCCAAGTCCGCCAATAAGTCCGGCAAATGCATCAGAGACAATATCCCCGAACATGTTCCCGGCTACAATAACCCCGTAGTCTTCAGGATTTTTTGTAAGCCACATCATCTGGGCATCGATATTTGTGTTTAAAAGCTTTATTTCAGGATAGGAATTCTTCTGAATCTCTTTTGCAAGGCTCCACATCAGCCCTGATGTTTCTCTTATAACATTCGGCTTTTCGCATACTGTAACAGAAGGATAGCCATACTTTTTTGCATGTTTAAAAGCAGCCATAAGTATTCTTTCAGTAGCTTTCCTGGTAAAGATCCTGGCTGAGATTGACAATTCCTCAACCGGGACTTCTCCGAAATTCTCGACGAATTTCTTATGAGTCAGGAATGCATCATAAACCTGCTTTGGAGGATTGGTCCATTCCACGCCGGAATAAAGGCATTCGGTGTTTTGCCGGAAGATCACGGCATCGATGAATGGTTCCTCAATGGCATTGCCTTTCCCCCTCCGTATGAAATTAAGCGGATTACCTTTGTATGATCTGCACGGTCTGACACATATATCAAGATTGAACTTCTGCCGGAGTCCGACAATCGGGCTTGAATAAGCGAATCCTTTTCCCCTGAGTGAAGGATCGAGCTCTGATTTGGCTTCTTCATTGGGTTTCGATGTGATAGCACCGAATAATGCGATCTTATGCTCTTTAATCAGATCCAGAGTCCGCTGTGGCAGAGGATTTCCTTCCCTGCACCAGAATTCCCATCCGATATCCCCGTGGACATAATCGGCTTTGAAGCCTGCTGCGTCAAGTACCCGTAATGCCTGATTTAAAACGATCCTGCCTATGCCATCCCCGGGCAAGGTAACAATTGTTCTCCGCAACATATTAAAATTATTGATTGAGTCAGTTTCATTAGTCTTTTGTAAAAATAAAAAAAATCGGGTGATGCTGTGCGGGTTATTTATTTTCCGGGCTGCAATGTTTGATACTAAAAATTACTACTTTTACGTCCGTCTAAAGTCAATTAAGCAGGCATGAGCGTTCTGTCTCAATTAAATCCAGCACCAATCTGGATCTATTTTGAAGAGATTTGCAGGATACCCCGTTTAAGCAAGAATGAACGGAAGATCAGGAAATTCCTCCTCGAATTTGCTGCGTCACATAAGCTGGCGTCAAAGGAGGACTCAATAGGCAATATCCTGATAATCAAACCTCCTTCTCCTGGAATGGAAAACAGGAAAACCCTTGTTCTTCAAAGCCATATGGATATGGTCGGCGAGAAAAATACGGATTATAAGCATAACTGGGATACAGATCCCATTATCCCGTACGTTGACGGAGACTGGGTGAAAGCCCGGGGAACCACCCTTGGAGGAGATGATGGGATAGGATTGGCATCCATGCTTGCCGTACTTTCTGATAAAGACCTGAAAACAGGGAAAATTGAATGCCTATTTACGGTTGATGAAGAATCAGGAATGACCGGTGCGATAAACCTGAAGCCTGATTTTTTTGAAGGGAGAATATTGCTCAACCTTGATTCAGAGGATGAAGGCATACTTTATATTGGCTGCGCCGGAGGTATGGATACACTAGGAGAGATGGGATACAAAAGCTGCCCTGTTTCTGACGGAGTGACTGCCTTTGAGATCGCAATAACTGGTCTTCACGGAGGACATTCCGGTGATGAGATCCATAAAGGTTATGGAAATGCAGTCAAGCTGATGAACAGGATCCTGCTGAACCTTTCAAACCAGTTCGGAATTTCGATAAGCCTTTTTGACGGGGGGAACCTGAGAAACGCTATTCCAAGGGAAGCTTTTGCGACCATTACAGTCAGTAAATCAATGGCTGAAGGTCTTGATAACTGGGTAACAAGCTTCCGAGATGTCCTTGCTGAAGAGTTCGGCGATAATGAGAAAGAACTTAAGATCGAGATTAAAATGACAGCTATTCCTCCATCGGTCATGGACAAGGAGAGCCAGATGAAGCTCCTGAATTCGCTGACCTGCTGTCCGCATGGAGTTATTGCATGGTCGCAGGAAATGGATAATCTCGTGGAGACTTCCACAAACCTAGCTTCAGTTAGCTTTGTTGATCAAAACAGGATAAAGATCGTCACAACCCAGAGAAGCTCGGTTGAATCATCGAAACACTATGTTGCCGGTATGGTTGAATCATGTCTCCGTCTTGCTGGGGCGGAAGTAGTGCATTCTGATGGGTACCCGGGCTGGAAACCCAGTCTTAAGTCGGAGATCCTGAAGATCACGCGCAAATGTTACAGCTATCTTTTCGGAAAGGAACCTGCTGTAAGAGCTATTCATGCAGGTCTTGAGTGCGGGCTGATCTTTGAGAAATTCAAGGGAATCGATATGATCTCATTCGGACCATCAATAAAAGGCGCTCATACACCTGAGGAAATGATAGAGATCAGAACAGTGGGAATGTTCTGGGACCTTCTGCTTGAAGTTATCAGGAATATCCCTCTGGCCGAAAAGAAACCTGACAGTATTTGAAAGAACCTTACCCATCAATCATAAACAAAGAATTCATTCTTGCTTGAGCCACAGACAGGACAAGTGTAACTATCAGGCAGTTCAGAGAAAGATATTCCGGACGGTATTCCTCTTTCAGGTTCTCCTTCTTCCGGATTATAGACATAGCCGCATATTGAACATTTATATCTTTCCATCCAGAATGAACTAGACTTTAATTTTCCTGATCACATCGATAACCGTACCATCAACCCATTTTATTGCTGCAACTATGTCTTCCTCAAATCTGGCTTTTGCCGGTTTGCCG
Source organism: Bacteroidota bacterium (assembly GCA_030706785.1). Classification (GTDB taxonomy): domain Bacteria; phylum Bacteroidota; class Bacteroidia; order Bacteroidales; family VadinHA17; genus LD21. Next base: position 16,267 of record JAUZNW010000007.1, read on the forward strand.
CAAATCCTTTCAGCTTCAGCCTTCAGCTCCTGAATTGATTTAAGCGGAAGTCCCGAATGCCTGACACCATCTATAAGGTCCTGCCGCAGGGGATTGATCGCAATGCCCCTTTCAGTTATTATGACGTCGATCATCTCCCCGGGTCCGCAAAGTGTGGTAACCTCATCAACAATCACCGGTATTCTGTCACGGAAAAGAGGCAAGGGCAGTATTACATTCCTGGCATGCAGGCAATTCTGCCATCCTCCTATCCCGTGAAGCAGGTAGCCGTCGGAATGCGTAACCACATTCCCGTTGAAATTAAGGTCAACCTCCGTGGCTCCTAATATCATGATATCCATCATACTTGTCAGGTTGCCCTTTGAATGGAAATTATAGGCATTGAAAACAGGATAAGGCACATGGTTTGGATTCTTCCCGACTGAAATTACCGCTTCCAGGTCAAATGCCTGGGCATCAAGAATATATCCCATCTGTCCCTGCTCAAGCATCTCTACCATATAACGTGTGCTGCCGCCAAAACCGAATTTCGATTTCCAGCCTTTCTTTTTAAGTATCTCATTAAGAAATACCGCAATGGCAAGTGAAGTCCCTCCGGCACCTGCCTGCATTGTCACCCCATCTTTTAATATACCCGATTTTTCAAGGAAAGCTGCCGTCAGTTCTGCGATCAGCAGTCTGTCAGGACTTTTTGTAATCTGTGTAGTTCCTGATACTATCTTCTCAGGAATCCCAATCTTATCTGTAACCACAACATAATCAACGTAATTTCCCTCAATTTCCATTGGAAAGCAGGGTAACTCTACAAGGTTATCGGTTACCACAATCACCTTATCGGCATACAAGGAATCAGCCTTTGCATATCCCAGCACTCCGCATGCAGATGGGCCACCTGTACCCCTGGCATTTCCAAATCTGTCTGCTGAAGGTGCGACTAGCACGGCGATGTCAATTTTCACTTCCCCGTCCTGGATAGCCTGAACCCTGCCTCCATGGGAACGCAGGACAGCAGTTCCCTTCATCCTGCCTTCCGAAACAAATCTTCCAAGCGGCCCGTTCATGCTCCCCTCAATCCTGTTGATCGTTCCTTTCTCAAGGTACTTTATCAGGGGTTCATTGCAGGGGAAGGAAGCTGAAGGGAACCACACAAGATCTTTAACTCCAAGAACAGATGCAATTTCAAATATCTTGTTGCTTATCAGATCACCGTCGCGAAGGTGGTGATGTGTTGAAATTGTCATTCCATCCATGAGTCCGCACCTCAGAAGTGCTTCCTCAAGTGAGGAGACTACCTTATTGCCGTCTTCCGGAAAATCAGTACTGGATGGAACCGGAGGCCCATACTTATTCCCGTACGGCTTGTGTTTCCCGACACCTTTGAAAGGGATAGCCGGCTTATTGTTTATCTCAAGAGGTACAGATCTTCCGGCTGCATTGATTACTGTGGAAATAGCCATAAAATGTGTTAATAATCAGGTTGTTTCACTTATTCAGATTTCTCATCCATCCAGTTGGCGGGCAGCAGTCCCATCCTTACTGCAAGATCAATTGTCCTGCCTGCCCTTTCAGCCACTGGAGGATCGATCATTTTGGATCCCAGGGCAGCTACAGCCTGACCTTTAGCCCGGGCTTCATTATAGGCAATGAGTATCTTTCTGGATTTCTCAATTTCATTGGAGGTCGGAGCAAAACCCTGCCTGATCACTGCAATCTGCCTGGGGTGGATACATCCCATACCTTCGAATCCAAGCGCTCTGGAGTCCCGGACATTCTGTCTCAATGCATCCATATTGGCTACATCTGAAAAGACAGAGTCGATCGGTTGTATTCCGGCGGCCTTTGCGGCATTAACAATTCTCATGCGAGCATAGAGAGACTCAATTCCATCTTCAGTCCTTGCCACGCCCAGATCGGCAGTAAGGTCTTCCAGCCCGACAGCCATTGCCACTACATCCCCTGAAGACCGGGCAATATCATAAGCCATCTCAACGCCTTTTGCTGATTCAATGATGGGCATCAGATAAACAGGATTTGTGATGCCTGACCTTTCCCTGATTTCACCAATCCTGATCTCCACGCTTCTGACGCTCTCCGGACTTTCACATTTCGGAATGAGTACCAGGTTTACATTCTGAGGGATCACATATTCAAGATCCTTCAGCCCCATCTCTCCCTGATTTATCCTGACCATCCGTTCAGCACCGTTAAAACCGATCTGCCTGAGGGCATTCCTTACTAATATCCTTGCTTCATCCTTCTTTTCAGGTGCCACAGAATCTTCGAGGTCGAGGATAAGTCCATCAGCTGAATGAAGACCGGCATTTATCATCATGCCGGGCATATTTCCCGGCAAATAGAGCCTTGTTATCCTTCCTCTACCGGGGAGTGTGGAATATTTATTTTCTTCCAGAAATTCAGGCAGATAATCTGATTGCACCGGGATCAGCTTCCTGACAGCTGCCTCAAGACGGGCGGAAATTACGAAAGGCAAAGCGCCTGAATCGTCGATCTTCAGGTAAGCATCTTTTATCCCGAAAAAAGCAAGGATCTCCTTGCACTGACTGATTATGGATTCCCCGTATAATGCCTGTACTTTGGAGTTCAGGGTCATCGAGATGCCTCCTTCGCTTCGCAGCTCAAGAGTCAATTCGCAGTCAGATCTGATTTTTGGTCCTGAATTTCCTGTTGTTGCAGAAATAATGTTCATCGGCAGGCAGGTTTGTTTAATACAAACCTACTAAATTTTTTCAAGGTTAAGAGCCATGCCTGCCGGAAGCTTCACACAATTCGATTAGGACTCCCGATGTGGATTTAGGATGAAGAAAACCAATCTGAAGATTGTCTGCTCCTTTGCGGGATTGGGAATCTATCAGCCGAACACCCTCCTTCTCAGCCTGATGCAAGGCCTCATCCACGTTGGTAACTGCAAAGGCAATGTGGTGGATCCCCTCCCCTCTTTTCTCAATGAATTTCGCTATCGGACCTTCAGGATCGGTCGGTTCAAGTAATTCAATCTTGGTATCGCCTATCATAAAAAATGCAGTCCTGACCTTCTGGTCAGGCACCTCTTCTATTTTGTAGCATTGAAGATTAAATGTCTTCTCATAAAAAGCTATGGCGTCCCTGAGATTCGCAACTGCAATCCCAATATGTTCAATATGTGACGGTTTCATGAGGTAATTATTGATCAATCAAAGTGCTTGAATCAGAAAGACAGGATCAGAACGGAAATTCTACAGGTGTCTTAATATCAGACTTCTGATTCTCCGGCTTCTTTGCAGCCATATGGACAGTATTTCCATCGACAAAAATTGCCTTGAATGGCTTTACCGGACATGCAAACTCGCAATGCCCGCAGCCGATGCAAATCTCATTGTTGATTTCCGGGATTAAAAGATTCCCTTCATAGGGCACCATATAGACAGCTTTTGTGGGGCATGCTTCCGAGCAGGCTCCACAGGCGGTTTTTTCCGTTTTGACTATACAGTTGTCCTTAATGAAATTGGACTTGCCTATCTGCGTAAGTTTCTTGGCTTCAAGGACAAGGGGCTTTAATGCATTGGTCGGGCATATTTCAGTGCAAACAGTACAATTATATGTACAGAAGCTCTTGTGATAATCCATTACAGGTTGCATGAGTCCTGCAAGTCCGTACTGGCTGATTGCCGGTTGAAGCACCCTGTTGGGACAGGCACTGATACATAATGAGCAGGCAGTGCATCGTTTTGTGAAGTCCTCAATTGATCCGGCACCTGGAGGACAAACAGGTGTTGTCCTGTTTTCTTTTACCGTTGATTCTTTCTTGGGTACGGGAACGGGTTTCTCCTGGGCTTTTGCTAAGCGGGTAATCCCGAAAAGCATCAGGATGGAAGCGGCAATGAACTTCCGTCTCCTTTCATCAGTTACCTGTTCTTTGCTCCCCGAGGATATCAGACTGTAGGACAATGCTTTATCTGGACAAATACTGATGCAATTAAAGCAATCGACACAGCGGCTGATGTCAATATCGTAATTCAGGAAATCGATGCATGAAGATTTACAGTCAACCGAGCACCTGCCACACCTGGTACACTTGCTTTCACTAAACCTGACCCTGATAACCGATACCTTTGACAAAAGCCCGAGGAATGTGCCAACAGGGCAGATCAAGTTGCAATAGAGTCGTCCCTTTGCAAGGGAAAGAAGCCCGATCAGCAATAAAAAGGTGACAGGTATCAAATAGGCAACGAGGTCGAATCCTTTGATCTGAATATGGTTAAGAGAGTAAATATCAAACTTCCCGAGTATGGTCGAAAAAAGATTGTTGACAAGCAGGATAACCGGTCTGGCAAAATAGGTCATGAACCTTGTAAAAATACTGTATGGATCAAGCAGGGTGAGCAGGTAAATGCCCCAGATTATCGTAATCCCAAGTGTCAGAACGAGGATTGAATATCTGACAACTGTATGAGGCTTTTTAAAACCGTATCTTCTGAATTTCTTCCTTAATTTTCCACCTATCCGGCTTGACAAATCCTGCACAATCCCCAGCGGGCACAGGAAAGAGCAATAGGTCCGCCCTGTGATCAGGGTGAGCAGCAGCACAACCAAAAATCCTGTGGCTGCAATTGATTTAAGATCATAGTATTTTAGTGCGGAGGGGATAAACTGAAGGTACTGAAGGTAATTGATATACTTTTCTGGAATCAGAGACTTAAAATCAGCAACAACGAGGACAAAACAAATCAGAACAACAGCCGAAAAACCAATCCGGAATTTTCTCAGATAAGGGGAGATCATTATGGCTTACAATTTAATACGCTTGATCTCAAGGGATTCAAGATTCATATTTCCTATACCCATTTTATGGGCTATAGGAATATAATCAATCCTCTGCGGATCAATTCCGAGCATTTTTGCAGAAGCCGCATCAGCTGCAACCCAGTCGGGCGTGAGGATCTGGGACTTCATCTGTACAAGATCTTCCCTGGAGACTCCCTGAGGGCCATGCTTGACAATAACATTATAGCAATCAACAACATTTAGAGCCGGCTTCTTCTCGAACAGCGCATAATCAGCTATACACTGATTAAGATTGTTTGAATGCCAGTAGCCTCTGTCCCAGACTATTCCCATCGTGTTCTTGAGGCATGCCGTCATCCTGACTGAATTATGATCTTTCAGGACCGGGACATTGATAAAAACATCTGTTTCAAGAAGGATCTCATGAACCTTGGCGCTCTTCAGCCTGATGCCCCCAGATATTTCAACGGCATGGTAATATTTCTCCACATCGGCCGGAACTACTTTCGCTCCTGCTGTTTTAGCTGCCTTTTCAATGCCCGAATTTTTGTAGGTATTTACCCAGTTATCGCACGTGTGGTCAAATACGTAAACCTCCTTCGCTCCTGCTCTGAAGCAGTGTTCAATAATACGCCTGACAAGATCCGGGTTTGTATTTGCTGCAAGTTCAGGAACCACATCCCATCCTATGTCTGGCTTCACTAGGACTTTCTGCCCTTTTTTAACAAAAACCTCCATACCTCCAAATTCCTGGATGCCAAGGTCAAACATAGCCTCGGGGCTCCCTCCCATCACAGCAACCATATCATACTTAGTCTTGGCTGGCGATGAAGCCCACAGCCTTCCGTACCCTCCCAAACTTAAGGCAGCACCTGCGGCCAGTCCTGCTCCCGCGGAAGTTTTGAAGAACTCCCTTCTTTTCATTATCTTATCTGATGGCTATTTTAAAATGTTCATGAAAAAGCCCTGAAAAATACGACTTTTTTTTATTATACCACTACGATTGTAAATTGTATCTTAGCGGCGGATTTAGATTAAATCATGAAAGTACTTTATTATGATTGCTTTTCAGGCATCAGCGGCGACATGAATCTCGGAGCCATGATTGATCTTGGTGTCGACAGGAATTATCTTGAAGCTGAATTGAGAAAATTGAATCTTAACGGATGGGAACTTATTGCAGAGAAAGATCAGCGCCATGGAATCTTGGGGACAAAGGTCACCGTGAAACAGACAATTCACGAGCGTGCCCACAGGCATCTCTCCGACATCAGGAATATAATATCAGAATCATTGCTGCCTGAAGAGGTAAAGGAACTCGGATTAAATATCTTTATGAAAGTTGCAGATGCTGAAGCAACTGTACATGGCATATCAGTGGATAAGGTACATTTTCATGAGGTAGGAGCCATCGATTCTATTGTTGATATCGTCGGAGCAGCCATCTGCTTCCATGCATTAAACGTTGAAGCTGTGTATGTCTCAGTTGTGGAACTTGGCGGAGGGTTTGTGAAATGTGATCATGGTGTACTCCCCGTTCCGGCGCCGGCGACAGCTGAGATCGTAAAAGGTATGGCCGTAAGAATGGGCGGTGTTGATTTTGAAGCAACTACTCCGACCGGAGCGGCTATCCTGGCAGCTCTCGGAACTGATTTCGGAAATCCTGCCGCTTTAAAAATCAAAAAAACCGGATACGGAATAGGACATAAAGATCATCTGCAGGTTCCCAATCTGCTGAGAGTTTCGGTCGGAGAAGCCATCGATATTCCGGGCTCAGGACATGAAGCTCTTCTTATCCAGTCGAATATAGACGATATGAATCCTGAATTCTATGATTATATATCTGACAGACTGTTCAAAGCTGGTGCATCGGATGTCTATTGTACACAGACGATCATGAAGAAGGGAAGGCCGGGAATAATTCTCAATGTGATCTGTGAATCAGGAATTGCAGATTTGATGAGAGAAATACTGTTTATGGAGTCAACTACGCTGGGGATCAGGACACTTGCTTTCAGAAAGGATACTCTTACAAGGGAGTTCCGGAAGATAAATACCAGATATGGCGATGTGACTGTCAAGTATTCGTTTTATGAGGGCAGGGAGGTTTCAGCAAAGCCTGAATTCGAGGAATGCAGAAGTATAGCCTCGGAGACAGGGATCCCTGTAAAGGAGGTATATAATTATATCATGTCGTTGATCGTGACGAATAAAGAATAGAGGATGGAACGGCAAAAGCGGGAAAAACTTGATTTTATACTTAGGCGACTTGGCTCATTTATAGTGGCTTTTTCAGGTGGCGTCGACAGTTCATTTCTTCTGTACCATGCGCACTCCATGGGGGATGTAAAGGTGATGGGAGTCACTATCAGCACTCCCTACATTCCGGACGTTGAAATAAAAGGAGCTGTTGATTTTACAAAAACATACGGCATTTCTCATTCGATAGTTAAGCTGGACTTCCCCGAGTCAATCAGGTATAATCCATCCGACCGCTGCTATCTCTGCAAAAAAATGCTTTTTTCCGAGCTTAGGACGTTTGCGGAAAATAAAGGCTTTAAATGGGTCATCGAGGGGACAAACGCTGATGATTCAGGTGAGTACAGGCCGGGACTGAGAGCTCTAAGGGAGCTTGATATAAAAAGTCCGCTTATGGAAGCCGGCATTACAAAAAAGGAAATCAGGGAATATTCACTTGCTGCCGGATTGCCAACATGGGACAAACCGGCAATGGCCTGCCTGCTTACAAGAATTCCTCATGATACGAAAATAGAACCGGAAATTCTGAGAATGATTGAAAAGGCTGAAATCTTCCTGTCGGAAAGAGGCTTTGCCGGAGCCAGGGTTCGTGTTCATGACGACCTGGCAAGAATAGAATGTCTCCCATCTCAATTCGATAAGATTGTGAGGGATCCTGAAAAAGAAGTTATTACGGATACCCTTAAGAAAATAGGATTCAGATATATATCTTTGGACCTTGAAGGCTACAGGTCAGGAAGTTTTAATCCGGAGACGAGAAAATTATGACGAGAAGTGACATAGAAATCCTGTTGTCAGATATCAGGGAAGGCCGTAAAAGTGTCGAGGAAGGTCTTGAAATACTTAAGAATTTCCCTTACACCGATCTTGGCTTTGCCAGGATTGATCATCACAGGGAGATGAGGACAGGTTATCCGGAGGTTGTGTATTGTGCGGGGAAAACAGTGGACCAGATCGTCGGGATCTTTCGTGTAATGTGTGAAAAACAAAATAATGTTATCGGGACACGGGCTGATGAAACAATATTTAAGGCAGTAAAGGGAATTATACCCGACGCTAATTATTACCCTGCAGCCAGGATAATCAGTGTCCAGAAGAAAAAGCCTGATGCTCCTTCCACAAAGATCGCGGTCATAACTGCTGGCACATCAGATATGCCTGTGGCTGAGGAGGCAGCGGTCACCGCTGAACTGCTCGGGAACAATGTTATCAGGATCTATGATGCAGGCGTTGCCGGGATTCACCGGCTGGTAGACAAGCTGCCTGAGATCAGGACCTGTCGTGTTATTGTGGTCATTGCGGGAATGGAAGGTGCCCTGGCAAGTGTCGTGGGCGGGCTGGTTGATATCCCGGTTATAGCTGTTCCCACAAGTATCGGATACGGAGCCAATTTTGGCGGTATTTCCGCACTCCTTGCCATGCTTACAAGCTGTTCGGCAGGAGTGACAGTGGTCAATATTGATAACGGTTTCGGCGCAGGATTCTCTGCGAGCATGATCAACCGGATGAAGTGATCTGTCCGCTATGGCCGGAAAAATCCTGCTTTCCTTCGCTTATTTTCCGCCGGTTGAATATTTCAGCCTGATACGAAATGCTGATCAGGTATTTATCGAACGGGAAGAGAACTATATCAAACAGACATACCGTAACAGATGCAGGATACTTACCTCGGCAGGAGTCATGTCGCTTACTGTACCTGTAATTAAGGGTGATCTGCTCAAGTTGGGGATAAAGGAGGTAACAATCGATTATTCAAAAAGATGGCAGCAGGTGCACCTGAGGGCAATTGCTTCGGCTTACGGCAAATCCCCTTATTTCCAGTACTATTTTGAAGAGATTGAAAGGGGACTGCTGCACGGTTACCGGTTCCTCATTGATCTCAATGCTGATCTCCTCGATACGTGCCTCAGGTTCCTTAATATGAGTAAACGCATCTCTTACACTAATTCTTTCTCACAGCCGGAAGGAAAAGAAAATGACTTCAGATACAGGATCTCCCCGAAAATCAGACCAAGTCACAAACAGGCGGAATATATACAGGTATTTGGTGATGGGAACTTTGTTCCCGGGTTGAGCATTCTCGACCTTATCCTGAATATGGGACCTGAATCATTAACCTGTATATAAAAAACAGGGCCGCCAGCGGCGGCCCCATAACCGGAAGTCATTCAAAGTATTAATAACCGAATTTATAGCCAACGGTTACGGCAAACATATTTCTTGAGTTAGTCAGATTGGCTATTGCCGATTCGGATGCGGTATTGTAAAGAACGTATTTCTGCTTATTGCCGAGATTCATGAATCCAAAATCAATGTTAATGTTCTGCTCCCTGAAACCGATCCCTGCTGAAAATGCGTTATATGCCATGTTATCATTTATTTCCCCTGTAGAAAATACCTTGCCGTAATACCCGTATCCGCCCCTCAGGTAAAGCTTGTTCATCCTGATCTCGCCTCCGATACGTATATTGCTTGTTGGTTTCAGTGTGTTCTTTATCTCAAGGTTCTTTTCGCTGTAGTCGTAATTATCTCCTGTCTCCGAAAACCTTGCAGTACTGTAATCTACAAATTCATAGTCAACATCTATCAGGCCGATTTTACCGAACTGGTATGCAACCCCCGCCAGTGCTCTGAATGGAGTTGTCAGAGCATACTGGTATCTCGACGGATCATTTTTAAATTCATAATGTGAATTATCAGTGAAGTTCGAGCTTATATTGTCATAATAGTACTCATTGATCCTGAAGTATGTCGGTGAATGGAAAGCCAGACCAATCCTGAGATTATCGGTAGGCTTGATGATGGTACCTATCTTGAGTGCTATGCCGGTTCCTGTGTCTTCAAAATGCTCTGTATAGGTGAAATCAGCGAATTCCGAAGGAAGATTATAATCAGCAATTTCCCTGTGTTCATAATGTCCGGTGTAGTGTAACCTTGAAATTCCCAGGGCGGCGCCAAAGAAAATCCTGTTTGAGATGTTGCCTCCGACTGTGAAGGTATGCTCTCCCGTATATCCCGAATTAGTAATTAAACGCCTGATAGTCTGGCCATAATCCGACGTAATATTATCACCATAATTGTTGAATACGGTTCCGTACTGGGTTGCTCCCGTACCGGTTATTGTATCTAGCACCCAGGCATCATATGCAATTCCTGCGGCACCGGTAAGATCATTGTAAAGGATCCCGTTGCTCTGGTCAGCCCATGAATCTGCCATGGAGCTGGTATTGCTCTTACCCTCAATCCTTATCGTAGTATTATTGTTGCTGGTCTTATTGAATGAATATCCGACATTCAGTGATATCAGGCCTTTTGTACCGCTACCTGAAATCAGGTTGCTTACAATGCCCACCTGCCCGAGGTTGAAATTATAAAGATAGTCCTTGGATATCCCGTTAAAGTTTGCTGTTGTCCCGATGTGGAACAACTGCGGAGTGATTGATATTTCAGAAGATCTGAAGATCCCGATCCCTCCGGGGTTCTGGCTGAAGGTTGACATGTCGCCTCCGAGGGCTGTGAATGCCCCTCCCATTGACATGAACCTTGCGGTACCGTTATAAAAGATCTGTGAATATCTTAAAGCATCATCGACATTCTGGGCAAAGATCCCTGAGATTGTCAGAAATGCTGCTGCTATTGTTAGTACATACCTTTTCATGGTTTTTATAATTTAAGAGTATAGCTGCACTCTGATTTAGAATGAAACGAAATAATTGAAATTAATATTATGTTTTTTACCTATCTCCTTCTCCCGCCGCCTGATGATGAACTGGATGAGGAACCTCCGGAGGATGAAGAGCCGCCTGAATACGAGCCACCACTGCTCCTGCCTACTGAGCTTGAAGATCCACTGCTATAGGATGACCTGCCGGAACTGTATGAACCTGAAGAATAGGAGCTTTCAGATCTTCTTGAAGGAGCGGAATAGGTCCTTGGAGCACTATAAGATGAACTCGGCCTGGAAGGTGTATATGAAGATCCGCTTCTTCCGTTGCCTATATTATTTTCATAACTCCTCGGATACGAATTGCTTCTCATGGTACCGCTGCCGGACCTGCTGTTATTATACTGGTTCGTATTGGAATTGACCCTGGTATTGTTATATGAAGGTCTCGTGCTCAACCTGGGATTGCTATAACTGGGAGTGTACCTCCTGTTAACGGAATTGTATTCAGGTTTTACGGATTCAACCCTTCTCGACTGTGTTCCTGAAATGCTTTCATTGCCTGATCTTACAGGATTCTGCATCAGTTTTTTCTCGGCCTGCTGTGTGGTTTGTGTGGTTGTTCTTCTTGACCCTGCAGTAGCTGACTGGGCTCCGGAAGTTGTTCTTCCAGTATAGGTAGAACCTGAGATATCCCCTCTCCTGGAAACTGAAGTAGGCGATGAAGATCCGCCAGCCCATCTTGTCGATAAAGTGCTCGGTCTTTCCCTTCTGCCATACTTCACAGTGCTGTTCTCATATCCGTAAGAGGGATAATAACCATAATAGTATGGGGAATAGAATGAACCATAGTACCAAGGATTGTAGAAGCTGCTGAAAAGTCCTCCGTAAAGGTAGTTGCCGAAATATCCGCCGTAGCCGAAATACGGGTTGTATAAGAATGAATCGTAATAGAACGGATCATAATAATAAGGACTCCCGAAAAAACTATACCCGTATGAAGGATACCAGTTGTAGTAAAAGGGGTCTCTCCAGTAAGGATCAAAATAATTACCGTAGAATCTTCTCAGCCTTCCTGCGTACGAATAATTATCATAATAATCGTATGGAGTATTATAAAGACTTGCTTCGTCATAATCGACTGCATTATTATATTCATTTGATACAAGTGTGTCCTGTGCATAGATATTATCGTAGTAAGATTCGGACTTAAGATTGCCTTCAGCAACTGCCGGGCCCACATCAGATCTTACCTTTGTAACAGGTTTGTCTGAATCTCCATAGTAAAGATCGTCATATTCACTTCCTACGTATAGTCTTGAAGAACAGGACGTCAGCGTAAGAATTGCAAGTCCGAATATGTAATATAATGCTTTCATTTTATTGGTTTCTGTTTATTTATATACTTACTCTCAAATATTGTACCAAAGATTTATGCGGTCTTCAGGCTTTCAACAAATTTACACTTTTTTGTCAAAGAAACAACTATAATTCCAAAAATGCCTCACTGTCAGGTTAAATCCGCTACCTTCTTCCGCCATGGGATGATCCTGATGAATGTGAGGAAGAAGACGATCTTGATGCAGACTGGTGCGAACCGTGACCCGCGGACATGCTGCTTCCCCTCTGAGAGCCTGAATAGCTACGAGAGGATGCGCTGAATGATCTGTTTTGAGAATGGCTCATCACTGATACTGACGACCTTCTTCCGGCAGATGGCTGGCTGACGGCGCTGTATGAAGGTCTTGAAGGAGCGGAAAAGCTCCTGTTCTGGCTTCTGTTTACAGGCTGGTTTGCAATCCGTGTTGAAGACTGGAGTGTGTTTCTCCTATTGACCTGCTGATTGAGTGTTCCTGTTGAAGCATGCTGGCTATAGTTCCGTGCCGTCGGCTGGATCGTATTTCTTCCTGATGCAGGCTGGTTTGTATTTCTGGTAATCATAGCACTGCGTAAAACAGGTTGTTCCGCACTTCTTCGAGTAACCGGCTGGCTATTGTTTCTCACAGTTGCAGGCCGGATGGTGCTGCGTGTCGACTGCTGACCGGAGCTCCTGCGGGTGACCGGCATGCCGGTATTCCTGGTTGTTAAGTTTTGAGTAGCGCTCCTACGGTTAACTGACTGGCCTGGCAAAGCAGACCTTCCTCCCTGATTGTCATTATGTATTACGCTTGTTGACGGCCTTTCTGAAGCACCTCTGCGGCTTGTTGAATACCCGGTTCCCTGCCTGTTAACTGCACCCGACGAATTTCTGCGGGATTCGTAGATTCCATTGGTCAATGTCGAAGGCCTGGATGGATGGTTATTGTTGTAATAACCGTTATTTGAATACCTGTAAGGTCTGTAATCATTCCAGGAGTAGAACCTGTTCCTGTAGCTATTCCATCCCCACCAGTGGTTGCTGTAACCCCAGCCACTCCAGTATCCGAAGTTGTAAGCTGGTGGTGTGCACCAGTAAGCATACCTGTAATACGGGTAGTATCCCCAATACCATGAATTATAGTAGTATGGATCATATCCCCAGTAATTATAGCTGTAGTAATACGGATCGTACCAATCCCAGTTGTAATAATAAGGATATCCGTAATATACAGGATATCCGAAGTTGTAGCCGATCGAAAAACCCAGACCACCTCTGTATATGCTTAAACCCCACGTAAAAGGAGTATAAGTGTACCAGTATACATCAGTGTAGAATGGTGAATAGTAGTCAAATACTGCATATGACCTGTGAAACCTGTTTATCCTGGAAGCGTAGTAGAAATCATAATCATCATAGTAATTGTTCACAACGATCCCGGGATTACTATTGCTGTAATTGTTTCTGTAATCATTGTCAAGATAGACATCATCATAGTCCTGGGCCTTGACTGACATGCTGGCGAGCATTATCGCTGACAATATTCCGATACAGTATTTTGCTTTCATGACGAATCTATGTTGTTTTTAAATATCCAGGATTTGTCTATTTTTACGGTCCTGGATTTTCAATTCATTTAAAACAAATACCATACCAAACGATGGCGAAGTTTTTAACAAACAGGGACGAGAATTATGCACAATGGTATAACGATCTGGTAATCAAAGCAGAGCTTGGTGAAAACTCAGCCGTACGGGGATGCATGGTTATAAAACCATATGGTTACGCAATCTGGGAGAACATTCAGAGGGAGCTTGATAAGATGTTCAAGGCTACAGGGCATGTCAATGCCTATTTCCCGCTGTTCATTCCAAAATCTTTCTTTTCACGCGAGGCATCTCATGTTGAAGGCTTTGCAAAGGAATGTGCAGTCGTAACCCATTACAGGCTAAAAAATGACGAGAATGGTAAAGGGATCGTAGTCGATCCTTCAGCAAAACTTGAAGAGGAGCTTATCATTAGGCCTACGTCAGAAACTATAATCTGGAATTCCTACAAGAACTGGATTCAATCATACCGCGATCTTCCTATCCTTATTAACCAGTGGGCAAATGTTGTGCGCTGGGAGATGAGGACCAGGCTTTTTCTGAGGACCACCGAATTCCTGTGGCAGGAAGGGCACACCGCCCACGCCACCCGCGAAGAAGCAGTTGAAGAGACCGAAAGGATGATAAATGTTTATGCAGATTTTGCCGAGAACTTCATGGCTATGCCGGTTATCAAGGGATATAAAAGCGAAAATGAGCGGTTTGCAGGCGCTTTGGATACCTATACAATTGAAGCTTTGATGCAGGACGGGAAAGCTCTTCAGGCAGGAACAAGCCATTTTCTGGGGCAGAACTTTGCCAAAGCATTTGATGTTCAGTTCACTGACCGTGCCGGTAAGCTCGATTATGTGTGGGCAACGTCATGGGGATTGTCCACAAGGATGATAGGCGCACTTATAATGGCGCATGCAGATAATCACGGACTGGTACTGCCTCCCCGCCTTGCTCCCCTCCAGGTTGTGATTATACCGATCTATAAGAATACCGATCAGCTTGGGAAAATAACCGAAAAAGTCAAAAATATCAAGACTGATCTTGAAAAGCTCGGACTGTCAGTTAAATACGATGACAGGGAGAACAACACGCCGGGCTGGAAATTTGCAGATTATGAGTTGAAGGGTGTTCCGGTGAGAATAGCAATCGGTCCGCGCGATCTGGAGAACAATACAGCAGAAATAGCAAGAAGAGATACTCTGCGTAAGGAGACCATCCCGCTGAAGGACATTGCCACCCATATTCCCCCGCTGCTTGACAGCATACAGGAAGGCATTTATATGAAGGCATTGCAATTCAGGACGGAAAATACATTCCATGTCGATAAGTGGGATGAGTTCCTGGAGATTATTGATAACCCGGGCGGCTTCATTATGGCACACTGGGACGGAACATCCGAAACCGAAGGAAAGATCAAGGAGGAGACCAAGGCCACAATAAGGTGTATTCCCTTTGAGGGGACGGAGGAAGATGGAAGATGCGTTTACTCAGGCAGACCTTCAAAACGCCGCGTGCTGTTCGCCAGATCATATTAAAGGGGACACAGTTGTGAATATAATTCTTAAATTAGCGATATATTATTATTAAACCTGAACGGTCATGTCGGAACTGGATGACAAGAAGCTGGCAATCATCGGAACTCTGAAGGAGAAATCACTTCTTAAGCAGAAAATTTATGATAATACTCTGGAATGGTTCTGTGTGGTCAAGGACATACTCAAAAGTCTTTCCAGGGATATAAATACCAGTCTTGGCAACCTCGATCCCAGGATCAAGATGGAATACACCGACAGAAGTAATTTTGATGCCCAGCTCAAGGTGGCGGGTGATATGCTTCTCTTCAGTATGCATTCGAATATCTTCCAGTTCGACAGGGAGCATCCTGCATGGAAAACCCCATATATTCAGAAAAACAAGTTCAATGCATATTCAGGGATCATTAATATTTACAACTTCCTGTTTGATTCATTCAAGTACTCAAGGCTTGATGACCTCGGATACCTTATAGCAAGGATTTTTATCAACCATGAAAATCAATACCTTGTTGAAGGCAAAAGGCAAATGGGAATGCTGTTCTCAAATTATGGAAATGAAGCTTTAAGTAGGACCTCACTGCAGGTAATAATCTCGACAGCTATCCAGTATTCCCTTGAATTTGATCTTCTTGTTCCTCCTTATGATACGGTCAAAATCGCAACTGTAGGTCAGGCAGAGGCAAAAATCCAACACTCAAGGGTAATTACAGGTAAGCGTCTGGGATTCCAGTTCAACTCCGATGATGTGTTGATTAGTCGTCCTGATGAATTATAGGCTTGATACTGACAATAAACACCTGGTAACCAGAAAACTAATTTTATTTCCGGGATTATTTATTTTATTAAGTTCTTCCTATGCCCAGAATAGTGCAGTGAGCGATTCACTTCGCAAAGTGCGCTATAAAATATCTGCCGTAACAATTGAAAATCTGACATCAGTTCTGACCGGTCACAAATCGTTTAGTTCCTCCTTGCTTATCCCACCCTCTGATCGTGAGAATGAAAGGATACTGAATTTCTACGATTCCCTGAAAGTCAGAGCTTCCAAAACGCTGGTTACAAGGAAGCTTTATGATTTTATGGTAACTCCAAATCATGAGTCATCCATGAAATCAATTACCGGTTCAAGTGAAACGACCTATATGCCCTATACTGGGAAAATAATAAGGAAGATTGAAATCCGAAGGCTTAACGTATTCGGTTCAAGTATACAGAATCCTGACTCACAGAATCCAAATAAGATTGAAAACCTGCTTAACAAGACCCATGTCAATACCAACGAGAGCATTGTCCGGAAAAACTTGCTGTTCAGCGAGGGTGACACTGTTTCTCCTCTGACTCTGAGCGATAATGAAAGGTTATTAAGACAATTGCCGTTCATCGATGATGCAAGGATCATTCTTGTTCCTGTATCCGATTACCTGACTGACGTGGTGGTCCTCACCAAGGATGTATATTCACTCGGAGGAAAAGTTAGCTTCAGTGATCTTGATAAGTGGGATCTGTCGGTTTTCGAGAAAAATATCTTCGGCATGGGACATGAATTTGGGATCGAGTTGCCGTACGATACAAAATTCAGTTCCTCTCCCGGTATAGGGATCAGTTACAGGGTCAATAATATCCTGAAATCATTTATTAACCTTGATGCATACTTTTATGACGGCTCCGGGAAGAAAACCTACGGTTTTGATATCACACGGAGACTCATAAGTACAACCTCAAAATATGCGGGAGGGATATCTGTAAGAGAGATGTTTACATCTGATGACCTGGATTCGTTGGTGATTCCGGCTTTGGTTAAATATAATTTGCAGGATTACTGGCTCTTAAGGTCATTTTTGATAAACCAGGGATCAGCAGCAAGGTTTATTATCGGAGCCAGATATACAAACAATAACGTCTTCGACCATCCATTTATACTTCCTGATTCGTACCACTATCTGCAACAGTATAAGATCTTCCTGGGCTCTCTTTCATTCTCAACGAGGAAGTACTATAAAGCCAACCTGATATACGGCTACGGCCGCACCGAGGATATCCCGCGTGGAGGACTGCTGAATCTAACTCTTGGGAAGGAAATCAATGAATTCAAAAAGAGGACATATTTCGGGAGCAGTATTTCAGCAGGGGAATCAGTTAAAAGCCTGGGATATCTGTATGGTTCGGCAGGCATCTCCGCTTTTTTTAACCAGGGCAGGACTGAGCAGGGGATGCTTCTAATGAGGGCTAAATACATTTCCAACCTCTCTTATCTTGGAAGATACAGGATCAGGAACTTTGTAACTGCCGATTATACAAGAGGATTTGAAAGGTACACCGATGAACATCTTGTATTCAACCTGGAAAACGGCTTTTCGGGATTCGGAAACGATTCTGTTGGAGGTGCCCAGAGGTTATCGGTCAGCCTTGAATCTGTGCTGTTCAGTCCTGTTAATTTCTATGGCTTCAGGTTTGCAGTGTTCGGTTTTGCAGATATGGGATTTTTGTTCGGCGCCAGCCAGTATATAGGCAACGGTGATCTTCTTTCCGCAGTAGGACTGGGGATAAGGATAAGGAATGATAACCTTGTCCTGAATACACTGCAGATAAGGATTGGTTTCTATCCGAACCTCCCTCGATATTCAACTTCAAATCACTTCATTATATCAGGAGAACAGTTGCTGAAGCCTCCGGATTTTGAACCTGTACCACCTGCAGTTTTACCTTTTAAATAACCTAAAGAAACGATAATGCTGGATGAATTCCTGAACTATATCCGGAAGAACAGACTATTGAAGAAAAACTCCAGGGTCCTGCTTACTGTTAGCGGTGGCATAGACTCAATGGTAATGGCTCACCTGTTCATAAAAGCAGGAATAAAAACCGGCATCGCCCATTGCAATTTCTGCCTTAGAGGAGAAGAGTCCGACAGGGACGAAGAACTCGTGAGGGATTTTTCTGAAAGCAACAGGATCCCGTTCTACACCATGCGCTTCAACACCAGGGAATATGCAGGTAATAAGGGTATTTCCGTGCAAATGGCTGCAAGGGAGCTCAGATATGAATGGTTTGAAACGGTCAGGAAGAAAAACAAATATAACTGCATTGCTGTAGCTCACAACCTGAATGACAACATTGAGACACTCCTGATAAACCTGACAAGGGGAACAGGGCTTACAGGCCTTACAGGGATGAAACCTTTGAATGACAGAATCATTCGTCCTCTTCTTTTTGCTACCAGGGATAAAATAGCAGATTACTGCAGGGAGAATGGTATTGAATACAGGGAGGACAGATCCAATGCAGAGACTAAATATACAAGGAATAAAATCAGACACCTTGTTATTCCGGTGCTGAAGGAAATCAATCCGGCAATTGAAGAGATACTTAATGAAACCTCAAAAAGACTTGCCGGGGTACAGGGTATTGTGACGGAATATGTTGAAAATATCAGGGAGAAGATTTCAAGCATTCGGGGGGAGCAAACCATCTTCAGCATCAACAGGATTTCTGATCTCAGAATCAACCAGGCGGTTTTGTTTGAAATTTTCAAACCTTACGGTATAACGGGACCGCTTCTGCCCGACCTGATCAGATTGCTTGCCGGCAGACCGGGCAGGCAGGTATTTACAAAAACCCACAGGATCGTAAGGGACAGAAGCGAACTGATTGTCTCAACTTCAAAAATATCCGGGAAGAAAAGATTTGAAATCAGCCGGATTGAGGATTTCCCGGATGTACCGTATATTCTTTCTGCCGAAGTTATTACCGGAGAATCAGGCTTCAGAATTCCTGACGACAACAGCATTGCATGCCTGGATTATGAGAAGGTAAAATTTCCTGTGATAATCCGAAGCTGGGAAAAGGGAGATCATTTTTTCCCGCTGGGAATGGATCAGAAGAAAAAGCTCAGTGATTATTTCATCGACAGGAAATTCTCCATTCTGAAAAAGGATCAGGTCCTTGTCATGGAGTCTGATGGTAAGATAACCTGGATAGTAGGTGAAAGGATTGATGACAGATTTAAAGTGACCGGATCCACTTCCAGAATCCTCGTGATATGGTCTGTGAAAGGTTAGCCAGTCTTGCCGGAGGAACTGTTTATCCCACTGTTAATTAAAAGCAGGTCTGCCATTGCAATCGCAGTTGCAGCTTCCACTATCACCGGCATTCTGAGAGCAATGCAGGTATCATGGCGTCCTTTTACTTTAAATGTCGTCAT
The DNA here is from genome assembly GCA_030706785.1 of Bacteroidota bacterium. Taxonomy (GTDB): domain Bacteria; phylum Bacteroidota; class Bacteroidia; order Bacteroidales; family VadinHA17; genus LD21. The sequence goes on from JAUZNW010000007.1 coordinate 35,666, forward strand.
TTCCCCCCTGCTGAAATCGAATGTCCTTTGTTCGGCCGGTGTTGAGGAGGTTGGCTTCACGGCGACACGGAATAATATTTCGTTACCGTTTGTAAGACCGCCATTTATACCACCTGCATGATTGGTCGCAGTTCTGCCTGTGCCGTCAATCAATGCGTCGTTATGCTGTGAACCACGCATCGAAGCTGCAGCAAATCCAGCTCCGAATTCAATGCCCTTGATCGCCGGGATCGAGAAAATAATGTGACTCAGTGCTGATTCAAATGAATAAAAGAATGGCTCCCCAAGAGCCCTTTGCGGATCACTCACCCTGCACTCTATAATGCCGCCGATTGTATCTCCATCAGCAATAGCCTTTTCCAGGGCGTGTTCAATGTCGGGATTTCCGCCTGCTGAAATAAGCTTTGCCGAGATATTAGCTGGTCGGACAATAAGCTTTGCCAGCACACCTGCTGCAACGAGGCCCCATGTGATCCTTCCTGAGAAATGGCCGCTGCCCCGCGGATCGGAAAAACCGGAATATTTAATTCCAGCAATATAATCTGCATGTCCCGGCCGGGGGACATTTTTGAATTCATCATAGTCGGATGAGATCCTGTCGCTATTGCGCGTGAGAAGTGTAATGGGAGTTCCGGTCGTGAATCCCTTATAGATGCCGCTTATGATCTCCGGATTATCAGGTTCTCTTCGTGCTGTTGTACCTTTGCTTCCGCTCTGTCTCCTCGACAGATCAGCTGTAAATATCTCAGGACTGACGGGTAGCCCGGGCGGGCAACCGTCAATCACAACGCCGATACTGTTTCCATGCGATTCACCGAAGATTGAAATCCTGAATATGACACCAAATGAGTTCATAGTATCAGCTTTTATTGAACGGATTTATTCTTCCTGTAGAAATCAACGACCTCATCGACAGCTATTTTTTCTACAACTGCTTTCCCGATGCCCTGCGCAAAAACAAAATAGATATCATTGCCCGATCTCTTCTTGTCACGGAGGATCAGCTGCTTCAACTGTGTATCCGGCAGGTCATGCCTCCGGAGCAGCTTAAACGTTTTCAGCAGGCCGATTATCCTGTCGTATTCCGGCTTGGACAAATATCCTCTTGAACACGAGAAAGCAGCAGCAAGCTCCATGCCTGAAGCAACTGCATATCCGTGTCTGAACGATTTGTAAAGTTCAATTGCATGTCCGTAGGTATGGCCGAAATTAAGAACACGCCTCAAACCCGATTCCTTCTCATCTTCAGATACAACAGCCGTCTTGAAATTCACAGCCATCGATTCAAGCATTGTAAGCAGGTCTGGATCTCGTTTTGAAATTCCTGAATAATTATTTTCGATAAGCCCGAATAGCTTCTCATTCCCGATGATAGCTGTTTTGATCAGCTCGGCCAGACCAGAGAAATACTCATCTTCAGGAAGTGTCTGAAGCATTACCGGATCACAGATCACGAATTCCGGCTGGCTGAAGCTTCCGAGGACATTCTTTGTGGATCCGAGGTTCACCCCGTTTTTCCCGCCGATGCTGGCATCAACCTGCGAGAGAAGTGATGTCGAAACAAATGCGCATCTGATCCCCCTGAGGTAAATTGATGCAAGGAATCCTGTGATATCACAAACCACGCCACCTCCAATCCCGAGTAAGAAGCCGGTTCTGTCTATTCCTGTCTCAATCAGCCTTTCAGCAAGAAATTCAATAACTTCCAGCTTTTTGCTCGCTTCTCCGGGCCTTATGGTCAGTACCGGAAAATCGGGAAACTTTTCACCATAGAGCCTCTGAACATTGCTGTCTGTCACAATGGCAACCCCGCTTTCCTGGATAAGCTCACTTACGGATTCCCAGCTGGTTCCTATAAGGATCTCCGATTTTGAACCGTTGAAATTTATTATAACCTTCTCCAAATATTGATCTTTTTAATTCTTAAAGTTAAGAAATCCTTTCTGCAAACTTCATCTGGCCAGGTCAATCTGATTCTGCTGCATTTCATTCAGATTTGATCCTTCATACAAAGATAAAAAGTGTTACTTTACGAGATCCATATTTCTGACTAAAATGACCCTAAAGGAGAGGTACAGGAGAACAATCGAATTTTTTGAGGAGAATATGCCGGTTCCTGAGACTGAACTGACATACAGGGATCCTTTCGGATTGATCGTAGCTGTCATATTATCAGCACAATGCACCGACAAAAGGGTGAATATAATCACACCGCCACTTCTGACAAAATATCCTGATGCCCGGTCAATGGCCTTAGCCGATCCTTCCGATATCTATGAATTTATCAAGTCATGTACATATCCAAACAGCAAGGCTAAGCATCTGGCAGGTATGGCCAGGATGCTTGTAAATGAGTTTGGAGGGGTTGTTCCTTCTGATCCGCAAATGCTTCAGAAGTTGCCGGGTGTGGGAAGAAAAACTGCGAATGTTGTGGCATCGGTTGTCTACAGGAAACCTGTTCTGGCTGTAGACACACATGTATGGAGAGTTTCAAAGCGAATCGGACTGGTAAAGAATGCAAGAACACCGCTAAGTGCTGAGCGCCAGCTTTCAGCAAACATACCTGAGGATCTGATATATAAAGCCCATCACTGGCTGATCCTGCATGGACGTTATATATGTAAGGCAAGGAACCCTTTATGTCTTCAATGCGGCCTGAGAGAGTTCTGCAAATTTTACCTTGGGAAAAATAGAAAGAATTCCGGTTCTAGTTCAAATACTTAGACAAAACCTCCGTTTAGTATTAGCTGATAATATCTGTTTTAACTCTTCACGCTTTTACGAGCAGGATATGACTGATTATAAAGAAAAATACCATGAACTTCTTGAGAATAACCGCAAGCTTAAAGATGAGATCAGTTCCCTTAAGTCTAAAGTTGATAATAAAACAGTCAGAACAGGAGGAAATACATCACACTGGAAGGGAAGTCAGAAATCCCCTGTAAAGGAAATATTTGAAACAATCAGCACTTATCTTGCCCTGTTCAGTGTATCCGACGACAATATTATTTCTCTTGTTGCGCTGAATGAAAAGGCGGCTGAAGTTGAAGCTGCTGTCAGGGAGGAGGTTATCGGAAAACCGGTAAAAGAAACCTTGTTTGGCAGCAAGCCCAAGCTTATTGAGCTGGTCCTCATGATTAATGATACCGGGAGCGCCCAGAAAATACTTGCCTCTCCGAGAAATGATGATTCGGAAGGATGTTATATCGGCTTCAAGCTTACCTCCGGAAAAATCCTCGTTACATGGGAACCGGGAAAACAGCAGAAGAGGAAGGAGGATATAGAAAGAAGAAGCCTCATTTTTGAGGAATTTGCCGACATGCTTCCTGAAATGGTCTACGAGGTTGACATTACAGGAAGGGTCCTGTATGCAAATACTCAGGCTCTGAAATTCTTTGGCTATACAAAGGAGGATGTGGCAAGAGGCATGAATATTGTCAATGTCTTCCCCGAGGCTGCAGGTAAAATGATCAGCAACCTTAAAGGACTGGTTTCACCTGAACAGGTTTCCAGCAATGAGTACATTCTGAAGAAAAAGGATGGAAGTCAGGTCCCGATCCTGACACATTCGTTTGCTATATTCCATCATGGGAGGATAAGCGGGTACCGTGGAGTTGTAACTGATATAAGCAAGCACAGGGAATATGAAGAACAGATAAACAGGGAAAAAGCTTTCCTTGAGCATCTTATCGATTCTATTCCTGAAGCCATCGCTATTATAAGCAAGGAAGGAAAGGTTACTATTATAAATAAGGAATTCACAAATCTTTTTGGCTTTACATTTGAAGAGGCCGTCGGAAAGAATATTGACCAGCTGATTGTTCCTGACGATATGAAGGAGGAGGCAATTAACGTGAACGTTCTTGCAACGGAAAATAACAAGGTAGTCAGGCAGACAATCAGGCAGGACAAAAACGGGAACAGGATTCAGGTTTCGCTTGTTGCGTCAAATATCCTTATCGATAATGAGGTTGTTTCCCTGCTTGGTATTTACAGGGATATCACGCTGGAAAGAAAGAACCAGATAATCCAGGAAATACTATACAATATTTCGACTGCTGCCCTGAACAGTCTGGATGTCAAGGATATCTACCCGACAATAGTGAGGGAATTAAGCAAGATCTGGGACACAAATAATTTCTTCATAGCCCTTTATAACAAGAAGTATGATACGCTTTCAATGCCATTCTTCGCTGACGAAAAAGACAAGTTTGAAAACCTGCCTGCAAGCAAAACTATCACCAGGTGGGTTATTATGCTCAAGAAGTCAGTACTTCTCAAGGTCAACGATCTCAGGGATCTTGAAAACTCCGGCGACATAGACCTTGTTGGCACACCCTGCAAAATCTGGATGGGTGTTCCCCTGAAGGCTGAGAAAGAAATAATAGGAGTCATGGCCCTCCAGGATTACCATGATGAGAACAAATTTTCTCATGACGATGTGAACGTGCTTGAATTCATTGCCAACCAGATCGCAATCGCAATTCAGAGAAGGACCATGCTTGATGACGTGATCCAGGCGAGCAGGAAGGCTGAGGAAGCCGCACAGTCTAAGCAGCAGTTCATGTCAACCATGAGCCATGAGATCCGTACGCCGCTCAATGAAGTAATCGGCATAACAAACCTCCTTCTGCAGGGCAATCCCAGAGAAGACCAGATGGATTATATAAAAACGTTGAGGTTTTCAGGGAACCACCTTCTGACCCTTGTGAATGACGTCCTTGATTATAATAAAATGGAATCGGGGAAGATCTTCTTCGAACAGGCGCAGTTCAATCTCAGCGAGTTCCTTAACGATATAATGAGAACCTACTCATTCAGGTCGAAGTCTAAGAACCTTGATTTTGACATTATAAAGGGGAATGATCTTCCTGTAGAAGTTATCGGGGACTCCCTCCGGCTTAACCAGATCCTTTCGAACCTGCTTTCAAACGCATTGAAATTCACCGAGAAGGGAGGAATCCATGTAGTTTTGAAGCAGCTTGAAAACACTGGCAAAATAGTTAAGATAGAATTCCTCGTAAGAGATTCCGGACTGGGGATACCCAGTGACAAGCAGGAAATAATATTCGACAGCTTTACACAAGCTTCTCCTGATACTACAAGGCATTACGGGGGTACCGGCCTAGGACTGGCAATCTGCAAAAAGCTTGTTGAGCTGCAGGGAGGGGAAATAGGAGTCGAAAGCGAGCCGGGGAAAGGATCGACTTTCAGATTTATTCTTTCGTTCGGAATACCTGAAAAGGTCGGCAAGATACAAGTCGGCGAAAGACCGGAATCGTATATAGGTCTTGAAGGTAAAAAGATACTTGTAGCTGAAGACAATAAGATCAACTTTTTTGTGGCAAATAAATTCCTGCAGGGATGGGGCGCGAACGTGACTCATGCAGAGAACGGGAAAATTGCCCTTGATCTGCTTGAAAAGGAAGAGTTTGACCTTATCATAATGGACCTGCATATGCCTGTGCTTGATGGCATTGAAGCTACACGCATAATCAGGAAATCGCAGGATCCGAAAATCAGTTCAATTCCCGTGGTAGCGCTTACAGCGGCGATCATGTCGGAAAGTCACGACAAGATAGATGATCTGAATATTAACGATTACGTCCTTAAGCCTTTCAAACCTCGCGACTTGTTTGACAAGATCCTTAGGAACGTGAGATAACCCTCCGGACTTAGTTTAGCTTATCTTATGCAATAGCGGCTTATATACTCTGTGGCCTTCTTGTTGCCAAGATTAAAGGCCTTTCTGAAGTCGAAACAGGCGTCATCCGTATTACCCGAATTCGCAAGTGCAATTCCTTTGTTCAACCAGACATCGGGCAGATCCGGACGCAGGTCGAGAGCCATGCTGTAGTCCTTTATGGCCCAATCCCATGACTTTGCTGCCAGGTATGAATTTGCCCTGTCGATATAACATTCCGGATCATTGGGATGCAATTTCAGGTTAGCTGAGAAGTATTCAAGAGCTTTCAGGTTGTCGCCGGCTGCATATTCCATTCTTCCGGCAAAGCTCATGGCTTTTATATCATTTGGGAACAGCCCCAGGTACTTATTGACATCAGCAAGAGCTTTTTCCGTTTCACCCGTTTTCCTTAGACATTCTGCCCTTGAAATCAGGAGTTCCGGATCAGGAACGCCAAGATCAAGAATCCTGCTGTAGGTATCTGAGGCACCTGACTGGTTACCTGCTGCCTCCTGGGCCTTTGCCATTAACCGCAGGTACTTTTCATTTCCTGGTTCACTGATTGTAAGAACAGTCAGCTCCTTAACGGCTTCGGCATTTTTGTTTTCCGCAAGTTCTACCTTTGCCCTGGCATAAATTATCTCGTTGTTCCCGGGATAAGAGCCGGATAGATCACTTAACTTGTTCTTTGCTTCAGCTGTGTTTCCTGTGGATACATCATATTCTATTTCTGATACACCCCTCTCGAGACTGTTGTACCAATCGTTCTTCCAGAACTGACGCCATTCAGGCCTGTTTTCAAGAGTGCTGAAGGCAGGGTCGAGCATTACTTCCTTCTCACTCTTCTTATAAGCCGACTTCATGCTAGATTCAAGGTGATAAACAGCTGTAGCAGCGTCACCCTTAAGTCCGTAAATCCTTGCCAGGTTGTATTCTCCAGAAGAAGGATCAATCCTGTTGGCAGAATTCAGGTCACTTATGGCTGAGGAATAGTCACCCTTCAGCATAAAGGCTTCCGCGCGCTGCACGTAGAATGAGCTTTCCTGGGCTTGATCCAAAGCTTCGGTTAATACCTTTATAGCTTCATCTGATCTGCCCTGCCCCATAAGGGCTTTACCTTTCATCAGTATTTCAGTCGGCTTCTGACCGCAGATAATTCCCGCAGAGGCAAAAATCAATATTATTATTAATAACCTTTTCATTTCACCAAACCTCCGATTGCTTTACAATTCCTGCTTTTTAATTTTGGCTCCGGCCTCCGTTATAACATGCACAAATCCTGAAAGATGGAATTGCTCCAGACCTGAGATCCTTCTTTCAAATACATCACACTGGTAAAAATATACTCCCGGTGAAACGATCTTCCCGTTATATGTACCGTCCCAGTTGATCTTTGGTTCAGAAGTCTGGAAAATAAGGACTCCATACCGGTTAAATATTTTTATATCAATCTTTTCGACAAGCCCCGATGTTTTAGCTACAAGCCTGTCGTTGATATCATCCCCGTTTGGTGTGAACACATTCGGGATCTCATAAAAGTTGCACGAGTCAACACATATCATATCTGACTGAGGACTTACATTCCCGGCAAGGTCAAAGGCTGATACCGTATAACATCCTGAAACAACATCCCCAGGGTAATGCTTATAGCTGAATATGTTTTTGTTGTTTATGGTAGTTACGGGTAATAATGCCTGGTCTGTTGTCATTTTATAATAAACTGTATAACCTGCCACATCGTCCAGGCAGGCAGGATCCTGAAAGCTCCAGCGGACCGTATTGTAAAGGCTGTCGCACTGGCTGGTGACGGTTATATCAGGCTTGCATGGCGCTTCATTGTCAACTGGTGTCACGCATGTTATCTCCGAGAAGTTGATCAGATTCGTCGGAAGTCCGGGAGCAGTATAGCCTCCTGTTGATCTTACCCTGTAGCAATATTGCTTCCCATTGGTCAGTCCATTATCAACGAACTGAAGTTGATTGGTAGTGCCGATAAGATCGTATACACCTGTAGCATCGTTAAGCCTGAAGAAGTCATAGGCGGTATTGATCCACGGAACATTACGCCCTATAATGAATCTTGTCTTCTTGTCACCGGGAGAGGCAGCAAGGAAAACTGACGAGGCATACCCCGGATCGCCGATCAGGAACCTGTTCCCCGTAGTGTTGTTATATAGTTCTATTTTGTAAATGTAACCGCCGGATTGTGTATTGATAAGGGTATCAATTATTTCCGTTTCATTCAGGGTAGCTGTGGATATGGTCGTTATAAGCTGGTAATCAGTCCCGGTCACCCCGGCTGCCCTGTAAATCAGATATTGATATGGTCCTATGGCCGACGGGATTGTGTCGAGCCTTGTGGGTTTAAGCCACCTGACGAGTATGGAACCGTTTGTCGTGGAAGTGCTCCTGACGCTGACATTGGTTATAACAGGAATACCTGAGACAAGTGATGAAACCACCTCGTTTGAAACTATACTCTCAGCACCATTAGGATAGACAGCTACTATCCTGTATGCATAGTCTTTCCCGTATTGGAGACCCTGTCCGTTATCGGTGTCGATGAATGAAACCGTTGTGGCGCCGTCAATAAATCCGACTTTCACGAATCCTGCCGTAGGCGGCATGCCTAAGGAACATGAATCAGGCTTGAAGGATGATGCACCATCTTTCCTGTAAATGTTGAATCCGGTTATGACATTCGTTCCATAATTGTTCCATGTAAGATGGATAAATTTGCCCACAGGGACAGCGCTTACAAGAACCGGTGACGGACCAAGTACTCTGATGGTCATTTTGTCGATATCGGATAGTTTTACTATCTCCGTGCTATAATCATCCGCTTTTATGATAACATCATAGGGTTGATTTCTCACAGCCTGGTAACAGGGGGTCCAGCGCAGTCGCGATGTTGCTGATCCCCTTACAGAATCTACTTTTGTGAAGGTGGCAGGACAGCTGGATAAGGTAAATATCCCTGAAGTAGCCTTTAGCCCGATAGGATCATTATCAGGATCAGTAGCACTAACATTGAAATCGACTGGATCTCCGACCTTCACGCAAAGATCGTGCAAAGGACCGTTAACAGGCGGCCGGTTCTTTGTATCGTAAACCTCTATCTGCATATCCCGTTCCACTACGCTGATCTTCTTGCCTTTCCTCCACTCCTGTATAAACATTGCAACATTATACTTGCCGGTATCTCTGGGTGTGTCCCAGATCAGGTCGCCGGTAATTGAATCGACCCTGAGGAAATGGGTGGCAGGAGGCAAGGTGTAACCCTCTATTGGTTTACCTTCCTCCCGGGTGCAGACGGTAAGAGCATAAGAAAGACTGTCACCGTCCGGATCATAAGCTGCCGGATTATGGATAAAAACATACCCCCGCGCTGCTTTGTCGTAAGGAGGATTGAGAAGAATTGGCGTGCTGTTCCTTCCTATTACCGGGTTTACCACGAGGGTTGTATAGATCGAAAAGACAACGTTTACTGAATTAGGTATATTAAGAACATTGGCATTCCTGTTGGGATCCTGCATTACTATCTTGTAAACGCCCGGGCCTGGAAAAGTATGATTGATTTCGTAAATATTCCTTTTATAGTAGTTAGGCAGAAAAAGAATACTTATTCTCTGTGCAATTGATGTGGAATTATCACCCCATTGAATCTCAAGCTGAGGTCTGTCGGCATAGCTCAGGGTATAGGTAAATGTTGTGATTGTGAATTTGTAGGTAAGATCCGATAACTGGACATAGGTGATCTCTCCTGCCCTGTTGTGGGTTGCACCAGCCCTGATAAAACATGACAACATCAGTGCAACCATCAATGCTTTTTTCATTGTCAAATTTTTCACCTTACGCAATCTCCTCCAATCCTTAAAGTTAGTTAATAATCAAAGCGTTTTTCCGTTTACGGTACTCAATAAAGATCTGAAAATGCACAATGAACCGGAATGAATATCCGCTATATTTTCAGAAATGACTTTTGCCATTTATACAGGTTTATGGCCTTAATTCCTCCTCAAAAATCAGACCAATATCAACTATTCAGTCTTTAATATCAACACGATCCTTCAGGTACTCTACAGTACCAACTTCGATAAACGAAAATCCGGATCCGCCGCGGAAGTTTCCGGCAAGAACAACTATAACATCATCTTTCCTGAGATCATGCTGCCTGGTAAGGTTCTTTAATGCAATCTTCAGGAAATCATCCACAGATTTTTTTCTTTCCTGGTAACTGGCATAAATACCATACGACAGCGACAGTTCCCTCATTGTCCTGGTTGAATAACACTGGGCAAGGACAGGCTTGTAACCTCTGTATCCTGCCATGTCTCTTATAGTTCTGCCGCCGGTCGTGTCAGCTATTATTGCTTTTGCCCCTATCCTCACCGACGTTTTAACTGCAACTTTTGCCAGATAAGCTGATATCTCCCCGGTTTCAGTGGTAGAAGGAAGATCAATGAATTTTTCCTTGTTGTTTTCCGCTTCCATAGCGACCCTGGTCATCGTTTTAACTGCCTCAACGGGATATTTCCCGTTAGCTGTCTCACCGCTTAGCATAAGAGCATCGCTCTGCCAGTAAATGGCACTTGCAATATCACTCACCTCTGCTCTTGTAGGCCTTGGGTTGGTTATCATAGAATGGAGCATCTGAGTGGCAACAATTACAGGCTTCCTTTTGTTTATGCATTTTGTAATTATCGACCTCTGGATACCGGGAATTTTTTCATACGGGATCTCTATTCCCAGGTCTCCGCGTGCCACCATTATTCCATAAACGTTTTCGAGAATCTCATCGATGTTACTGACTCCGTCTCCATTCTCGATCTTTGCAATTATCTTGATCTCGCTCTTGAGCTCATTCAGAACCGACTGAACATCAATAACATCCTGTTTTGACCTGACAAAGGAATGAGCAATGAAATCAACATTATTTTCAACTGCCATTTCAATGAATCTCCTGTCTTTATCGGTCAGTGAAGGAAGAGAGATTTTTATGTCCGGGATATTCACGCTTTTTCTCGATCCCAGGACACCATCATTTTCAACCAGGCATTCAATAAAACCATCCTTCATTCCTAACGCCCTTAGCTCAAGCTCCCCGTCATCTATCAGTATTGCTGATCCTTCCGGAATTTCATCGGTAAATGGTCTGTAGGTCACGTAAACAGCTTTATCGCTGCTTTTTCTTTCGGGATCACCTGCCATAAGTATGGTCGATCCTTTTTTAAGTTGTATTGGGTTGTCGCAAATTGTGGTCCTGATCTCAGGACCTTTCGTATCGATAAGGATGCCGATCTTATCAGATACCTCCCTTGCGCTTTTTATGATCTTTAGTGCTCCTTCAATATCAAGATGTGCCGAATTTATCCGGATTACATCCATCCCTTCGTTGTAAAGTTCCCTTATAAAAGCGGTATCACACCTCTTATCCGAAATCGTGGCAACTATTTTGGTTCGTTTCCTGATCATCAGGTTTTATTTTGAGTTTTTTGTGATCCCGATGATTGCCTCAACAGCCAGCCTGTAACCATCCAGGCCAAGACCGGTTATACTTCCTTCACAATACTTTCCCACCAGGCTCATATGTCTGAATTCCTCACGGGCTGATATATTGGTTATATGGACTTCTATTACCGGAGCCCGTACAGCTGCCACGGCGTCTGCCAGTGAAACCGATGTATGAGTATAGCCTCCCGGATTCAGGATGATACCATCATATGAAAAACCGGTTTCATGTATCTTGTTGATCAACTCTCCTTCAACATTTGACTGATAATAATCAAGTGTTATTGCCGGATATTGAGATCTGAGCCCGGTGAGCCAGTCCTCAAATGACATATTACCGTATTTTTCAGGTTCCCTTTTGCCAAGCAGGTTCAGGTTAGGCCCGTTGATTATCTGGATTTTCATTATTGTCAGGTTTTGCCTGCTAATTGAAGGTAAAATTAGCTAAAATATCTAATTTTACCCCATCAACCACAACATCCTGATGTCCCTTTCCTGGAATGCATCATACAAGAACTTCGAAAATTATCTGAGGCTCGAGAAATCTTTGTCACCTAACAGTATTGCAGCCTACCTCAACGATATAAAAAAACTGGAGGAATTCTTTAC
>JAUZNW010000070.1 GCA_030706785.1 Bacteroidota bacterium
AGATCGCAGAATAATTGTTTACAATTCTGTACAAAGAACCTCTTTTATTTTAGTAACCGGAATCTGAGAAGGAAGGTGTCATTTAAGCCTTCCTTTTTGTTTATCCCATCCTTTTGTTTACCCCCTTCCCCTTTAAGGGGGTGTCATAATTGGACTTATATGAAAAGCCCCCTTTAGGTTTGTCCTGACTGAAAGGTCAGGGGAGTAGGGGGTGAAAACGAGGGAGTGCGTTAAATCAAATCCCTGTCTGAGCTTTTAGGCTTCTTCCCGATCAGTTTCTCACCCGAGCTGAGTACTTTTTTCAGCAGCCTGAAATATAGTACGAAATATAAAATAAATGTCATCACCCAGATGACGATCACATTTATAATATAAGTGTCAACCTTTAGTCCGAACACAGGTTTTTCAGGTGCATAGAAATGAGCTTTTACAAATTTATGCCTCGAATCCATAAAGATGGGATCCAGCTTTTGTACCAGCTCTCCCCTGTAGTCGATTGTTTTCTTTATCTCGTTTTTGTCAGTAACAAATTCCTCAAGAGATGTGTTATAGTAATTATTCCGCAGCCTCTGAAAACCGGCTTTGTCCCTTGATTCCATGATAGTAATAAGGCCATCCCGCTGGCTGTTTGCACCATTGTATTTCTTCACATAATATTTTCGCACCAGCTCAACATAATCCTGGGCTGCCTGTACGATCTCGGGGGTGATTTGTTCAGGAGTAAGCTGATCGGTGTAATCGAATTGTATTATCGGGAGGAAAGCAGTCTCCTTTTTTATTTCATTGGAGACAAGAAGGATATTGTCATTGAAATCCACATCCCTTTCACCCTTCTTAAGATCAAGCATTATCTTGTCCAGATTGCCTTTCAGCTTTGAGTTCCAGTAATCCTTCTTAAACTTAGCATCACTCATTGCCTTGTCGTACTGGTAAAATTCCCTTTCATACTTGTTGTAAATGAATTGCTTAACGGCAAGGGCTTCATATCCCCATCTTGCTGTGACCATCTCTCCATAGAAGGGTATTGTGACGGGTGATGAAATCCCGGGATTGAGCTTTTCAAATTTCACAAGCACTCCGCTCAGGATGATCTGGGGAATGACAAGGAATGGAATAAGGATATAGATCGTTACCACCGCTTTAAAGCTGTCAGAAATTACCAGACCCAGGACATTTGCAGAAGCCCAGCATGAAAAAAGGACAAGCCAGTATTGAAAGGTCATGTCCCTGATCCCGGTGATCGTGTTGCCGATTATGACAAATGTAAGAGCCTGAAGTGCTGATATTCCAAACTGAACCAGCACCTTTGACATCAGGTAGCTGTTCCAGCTGAGATTAAGAAAGGCTTCCCTTTTCAATATCTTTCTGTCCTTAAATATCTCCTCAGCGCTGACTGTTAATCCCATGAAAAGGGCAACTATCACTGACATAAAAAGATAAATAGGCAGATTGCTGTTGTTCAGCAGATGGTATTCAGGACTTTTCTCGCTTACATCAAAGTATCTTATCAAAAAAGCGAGGAAAAATGCAAGAACCGGTGCCTCAAGGAGGGTAACAAACAAATACTGGAGATCTGCAATTTTTGAAAGGAGATCCCTCTTTGCGAAGATTAACAGCTGTTTCAGCCTGGAAGGCGGTTTGAAGGTTATTTCAGGAAGTGAACTTCCCGGTTCGACTTTTTCAGGCTTTCTTTCAGAATCGTAAAGCATTCTCCATTCTGCAGGAGAAATCCTCCTGGTCTCGGTAGGCACACCGTTCTCTTTGAAAACCCTTGTCTCAACAATGTTGAAGATCTGCTCAGGATTCACATTTCCGCAGATATAACATTCACTTTCACTGTAATTTGGCTGCCCGATCTTCTTTTTGAAGTATTCGATTGAATCGACAGGATTTCCGTTATAAATAAGAAAACCACCCGTATCAAGGATTATCAGCTTATCAAACATCTTGAAAATATCGGATGACGGCTGATGTATTACAATAAAAAGGAGCTTTCCTTTCCTTGCAAGTTCCTTCAGCAGATCAAGGATATTTTCCGAGTCTCTTGATGACAATCCTGATGTTGGCTCATCCAGGAAAAGAATTGCCGGTTCCCTGATCAGTTCCAGTGAAATATTCAATCTCTTCCTCTGCCCTCCGCTTATCTTCTTGTTTAGGGGAGATCCTACCTTCATATCACGGATCGAATCAAGTCCGAGGTTTTTCAGGACTTTATCAACTCTTTCAATGATTTCTTCTTCAGTAAGGTTCCCAAAGCAGAGCTTAGCATTGTAATACAGATTGTTAAAAACTGTCAGATCTTCAATAAGGTGATCATCCTGCGATACATAACCGATAAGACCCTTTATTTTTTCACTTTCCGTGTGGACGTTGATTCCATTTATAAGGACCTCGCCATCACTTGGCGGATTGATCCCGTTCAGGACGCTGAGGAGTGTCGATTTCCCTGCACCGCTGGCGCCCATTATACCGATCATACGTCCTGATTCGCCTTTAAAGCTCATATGGTGTATCCCGACTTCCCCGCTTTTGAACCTGTATTCCAGGTTATTTACCTCATATACAACCCTTGAAGCTCCGAATTCTTCCTTAAGGAACTGCATTGTAATATCCCAGTAATAAATTGGGGATATGTTATACCCTTTGATCGAGGATCCCTGGCTTACCGGATAAACTTTGTCCTCATCAAGCAACTGGCCGTTCATTGACAGTTCCCTGGCTTTACTGAACCTCATAAAGTACATGCTGACGGAAGGGATGTAAAGGATCCAGATCTGTCCCTTCAGCATTGGTTTATAGGAATACCTTACATCATAGTCTTTAGCTGGCTTTTCCCCGGTTATTATAACAAGGTTCTGGCTGACAGGAACTTCAGTAAACGGATTCAAAACGAACTTCTCGATAATATCATATTCCTCTTTCGAGATATTCAGACCTTCAGCCAGTGTGGCTATGAATCCAAGCTCAAGTGAAGTAACTCCGTTCCCTCCTGATTTACAGAACTCAAGTGCTTTTATTACCACTATGATCCTCTGTTCCTGGTCTAGTTGACCCTCTTCATTGATGTCATTGCAAAGCTTAGTGATCCTGATGGCTATAGCCCCTTCACGCCTTTCGGGGCCACTTTTTTCAAGCCTTTCCTGCGCTTCCTGGTAAGCCTGACTGTAAATTGCAAGATATTTTTTAACCAGTTCCTGATTCAACTGGTGACTCAGGAAGGCTTCAACCACGGCCCTGCGCTCAGCGTCATCGCGCTGAGGTTTAGCAATCAGGGCAAATAACTGCATCAGGGTTTCGATAATCTTCTCACTCATTGCAGGTAAGGCTTGTTATAGTTGAAGCCGGATAAGATACTCTCTCCAGACAGAACTTGTTTACCATCAATTAATTTTAACGGTTATAAAGGAGATTTATTAGATGGGAATTCAAATATTTACTGTTTACCCCTTCTTATTTCCTTTTTGCTTCTTTTCAACCGAGAATCCGAATTTACCTATGTACCTGCCTGTTTCATAGTACCTGCCATGGGAATAGCAAATGGGATTGGCATCGTAAAGCCTGAAAAGTCCTGTCTTTTCGTCAAAAAGATCTTTGTCTGCATCAACTGCTACAACCTCGGAAATAAACATATGATGTGTCCCAAGCTCTTTGATTTCTTTCACTACACATTCGATATTAACAGGGGATTCCTTAATCAAAGGAGCATTTACTTTTTCCCCTTTTATCGGTGTCAGGTTCATCTCAGTAAACTTATCATGGTCTGCACCGGATTTTACTCCACACCAGTCAGTAGCAAAAGCAAGTTCCCTGGTGGTCAGATTTATTACAAACTCCCCGTTCTTTCTGATTATGCCATAGGAATGACGTATAGGCCTTACAGAGATATAGCACATCGCGGGATCGGTGCATATTGTACCGGTCCATGAAACTGTCATAATGTTGTAGTCCTTCCTTGAACTTCCGCAGCTAACCATAACAGCCGGTAGTGGATAGATCATAGTGCCTGGTTTCCAGAGAAGTTTGTTCATATTGATAATTTTTGGCCAAATATAAAACAAAATACTCCCCCTTTTGAAGGGGGCTGAGTACATGGACCGTCATATTGGCACAAATTCCCCTTAAACCGATGCCAAAACGGCAAATATCCCTGCTGGCAGAAAAATTGTATCTCATTGTAACAAAAGAAAAAATATGAATCTGAATAACTTCACATTGAAAGCTCAGGAAACTGTGCAGCAGGCCTTCAGCATTGCTGAATC
The DNA here is from genome assembly GCA_030706785.1 of Bacteroidota bacterium. GTDB lineage: Bacteria > Bacteroidota > Bacteroidia > Bacteroidales > VadinHA17 > LD21. The sequence goes on from JAUZNW010000070.1 coordinate 4,260, forward strand.
AAAAGGACAGCAGTCAGTGGAATGTGCTCATCTGCTGCAGGGTGTGATAAGCCAGGCTGAAGATATAGCTGAATGGCTGTTTGGCAAGATTGGTGTGAGCAGCTCTGCTGTGCTTAAAGATATTGGAAAACTCATCGATACATATCCGCGAGTCACCGGAGGTGAACAATATTTGTCATCCGGAGCATCTGAGGCTCTCAGGAAGGCCGGTGATCATGCATCAAAAATGCAGGATAAATTTGTGACCACCGAGCATATCCTCCTGGGATTGCTTGATACATCCGATAAGGCTTCACAGATCCTTAAGGATTACGGAGTTACAATGAAGGATCTGAAAGCTGCTATTATGGAACTGAGAAAAGGTGCCAAGGTCGAAAATCCGACCTCAGAAGAGACTTTTAATTCCCTCAACCGGTATGCCATAAACCTCAATGAGAGGGCGAGATCAGGAAAGCTTGATCCGGTCGTGGGACGCGATGATGAAATCAGAAGGATCCTTCAGATCCTCACAAGGCGTACGAAGAACAACCCGATTATGATCGGCGAGCCTGGTGTCGGTAAAACCGCTATAGCTGAAGGTATTGCACACCGTATAGTCAGAGGTGATGTGCCCGAAGACCTCAAATCCAAAACCATTTATTCACTTGATATGGGTGCACTTATTGCAGGAGCCAAATATAAAGGCGAATTCGAGGAAAGGCTCAAATCTGTCGTGAATGAGGTGATCGCATCAAATGGCGAGATCGTTCTGTTCATCGATGAAATCCATACACTGGTCGGAGCCGGGAAATCAGAGGGGGCCATGGATGCTGCTAACATTCTCAAGCCTGCCCTTGCAAGGGGTGAACTCAGGGCTATCGGTGCGACAACACTGAATGAATATCAGAAATACTTTGAAAAGGATAAGGCTCTTGAAAGACGTTTCCAGGTAGTAATGGTGGATGAACCGGACCGTGAAGACTCTATCTCGATCCTTCGGGGGATCAGGGAGAAATACGAAACCCATCACAAGGTGATCATCAGGGATGAGGCCATTATAGCTGCGGTAGATCTGTCAACGAGATACATCACCGACAGGTTCCTCCCGGATAAGGCCATAGACCTTATTGATGAAGCAGCCTCAAGACTCAGGCTCGAAATGAATTCTGTTCCTGAAGAGATCGACGAGGTCGAAAGGACGATAACCCGTCTCGAAATTGAAAGAGAAGCAATTAAAAGAGATGGAGATACTGTAAAAGAACATGAAATATCCCAGGAACTGGCTGAATTGCAGAGCAAGAAAAATGAATTGATGGCTGCATGGAAATCCGAGAAGGAGATGGTCGGAAAAGTACAGGACAAAAAGGAAGAAGTCGAAGCTCTGAAGTTCGAAGCCGATCAGGCCGAACGAAGGGGCGACTATGGTAAGGTTGCTGAGATCCGGTACGGCAGAATCATCGCTTTGGAGAAGGAGATAGCCGATCTGAAGGCACAAATAGAAAAGAAGAGGAGCAAGGGCTCGCTTGTCCAGGAGGAAGTCAGATCGGAAGACATTGCTGAAATCGTATCCAGATGGACAGGGATACCGGTCTCCAGGATGCTCGAGAGCGAAAAGGAGAAGCTCCTCAGGCTGGAGGACGAACTTCATAAAAGAGTGGTAGGGCAGGATGAAGCCATAAGCGCAGTTGCAGATGCTGTGAGGAGATCAAGGGCCGGATTGCAGGATCAGAAAAGACCTGTCGGATCCTTTATATTCCTCGGTACGACCGGAGTCGGTAAGACGGAGCTGGCGCGTGCTCTTGCAGAATTTCTGTTTAATGACGAAAACCTGCTTACCCGTATCGATATGTCAGAGTATCAGGAAAGACACTCAATCTCCAGGCTCATCGGTGCACCTCCCGGATATGTCGGTTATGATGAAGGTGGCCAGCTTACTGAAGCAGTGCGTCATAAACCATATTCAGTAGTTTTGCTCGATGAGATCGAGAAAGCTCATCCTGATTTGTTTAACCTCCTTCTGCAGGTCCTGGATGACGGAAGGCTGACCGACAATAAGGGACGTACTGTGAATTTCCGGAATGTGATCATTATTATGACTTCCAACCTGGGTTCTGATCTTATTCGTGACAGAATGGACAGGTGGAGGAATAAAATGCCTGAAAATGAAGAGGAAGCACTTAAGAACGAACTTTTTATGCTTCTGAGAAAATCTCTGAAGCCTGAATTTCTCAACAGGGTCGATGAAGTTGTATTGTTCAAACCTCTTACTATCAGTCAGATAAGGGACATTATTATGATCCAGCTGTCAAATATTTCAAAGATACTGGAGAACAATAATCTCAAGCTTGAAGTATCTGAACCGGCAATTGACTGGCTCACCAAGCACGGATTCGATCCCCAGCTTGGTGCAAGGCCTGTTAAGAGATTGATCCAGAAAGAGATCGTCAATGAACTTTCAAAAGAGATAATCGCAGGAAAAATATCGAGGGAAGATACAGTGTTGATCGATGTTGAGAAGGATAAGCTGGCTTTCACCAGTAAAAAGGTTTTAGTGGATTGATTTTTTTAGTTGCTGGTTGCTGGTTACTCGTTGCTGGTTAAAAAGAATAAACTCGCAACTCTTACCAGCCGCAGCTTAAGGGGAAGCTGGCAGCAACTACCGGAAGGATCTTACACAAGCCCCGAGATCATCATAAATTTCGAAGATAGTGTGAAGGTGGAGGGTATGGAAAAGCTCCGTGGCCCTTGGTTCCGGGTTCGCAAACTTCAGCATGCCGAAATTGTTTTTGGCAGCTTTATGTAGTGACAGGAAACAGGCAAAGCCAGAACTGTCAATGTATTCAACCCCCTTCAGATCAATGATCACTTTCGAGTTGGGATTATCGAACACCTTGCTTACACCTTCTTTAATCTCGTCTATGGTGGTTGCGTTTATCTTATTGACAGAGAAGGTAATAATGTCAATCTTATCTCTTTTTTCGATATTGATCATATCAGTTAGGTTTTATTGTTTTTCAATAAGTGTTTCAAGTTCAGCCAATGCCGACCTGGTGTCGTTTTCAAACCTGGTGACATATGACTGGTATCTGTCGATATTTAAACTTGTCTTTGCCTGCAGCTCAAACGTCTTGAGCAGATTGGCAAGACTATCCATCCCCATGATCGATACTGAGGACTTTGCCTTATGGGCAAGAAGACCCAGCTCGTAATAATTCTTTTCCTGTAAAAGCTTTTTCATTTCCTCGCTGAATTCAGCCACCTGATCCCGGAACATGTTTATCAGCTCTTTAAGCAGTTCCCCGTCACCACCTGCTACCATTTCGAGGTAATCAGTCTTTATGAACTTGTAATCCATGATTTGCAGGTCCTTTCTATCTTTCACAGAAGATCACTGTATATAACAGATTTAAAGGAATTTTATTTTGTCGGCACATGTATAAATGCTTCTCCAGCCCTGAGAGTGAGCCTGTTCAGTCTGGGCAGGGTATTGGGTTGTTTCAGTCATGACTTATCGGATTATTTTGTGATCGTGAAATATATTTTAATTTTACGGGTTATTAACCTGACAGGATGATCATTGCCGGAAAAGGGTTGTTTCTTACAATACTTAAAATGGAGAGTAAATAAAATATTTAATGTCTGACAACCTGCAACCAGTAACGAGCAACCAGCAACCAGTAACCAGTAACTGTTATTCTCTATTCGCTAACCTAATCGTTCATAGATGAAAACCACCGCTTTTACCAGATTCCACGAAGAAGCAGGAGCAAAGATGGTACCCTTTGCCGGATTTAATATGCCTGTTGAATATACAGGAATTGTTGAAGAACATATTAATATAAGGACAGGAGTTGGTGTATTCGATGTCTCCCATATGGGTGAGTTCTGGGTTACAGGGCCATCTGCCTTTGGCTATCTACAGTACATAACCTCCAATGATGTATCCGCCCTGTATGATGGCAAGGTTCAGTATTCTTGCTTCCCGAACGGCAGGGGAGGAATCGTTGACGACCTCCTCGTATACAGGTTCAGCAAGGAAAAATATCTTCTCGTGGTTAATGCAGCCAATATCGAAAAGGACTGGAAATGGTGTGTTGGGAATGCGGGAAAATTCAACCTGGTACCTGGCAGGGATCTTATAAATACATCTGATGAAATTGCTCAGCTTGCAGTTCAGGGCCCACTTGCACTGAAAGCCATGCAGAAGCTTACAAACACCAGGGTAACAGAGATGGAATATTATACTTTCAAGATCATAGAATTTGCAGGGATTAAGGACGTTATTTTCTCTACGACAGGATATACCGGGGCCGGAGGTTGCGAAATCTATGTAAGAAATGAGGATGGCCCTGCACTGTGGAAGGCAGTATTCGAAGCCGGGAAAGAATTCAATATCAAGCCGGCCGGGCTGGGAGCCAGGGATACTTTGCGTCTTGAAATGGGATTCTGCCTCTACGGGAACGACATTAATGATGAGACGTCACCAATCGAAGCCGGACTCGGGTGGATCACCAAATTCACTGATCATAAGGATTTCATCGATAAAGCATTCCTTTTGAAGCAAAAGGAAGAAGGTGTCTCAAAACACCTGAAGGGATTTGTGATGATCGACCGCGGCATTCCGCGACAGCATTACGAGGTGGTGAATGCCTCAGGATCAAGGATAGGTGAAGTCACATCAGGCACGATGTCTCCCATACTTAAGCAGGGGATTGGCATGGCCTACCTTGACAAAGGCTATTGGAAGCCAGATACTGAAATATTCATCAGGATAAGAAATAAGGATCTGAAGGCTAAGGTAATAAACCTGCCATTCTATAACCAGAAAGGATGATAAAGCGGGATCTCGAGATATGCTTTTCACCTGCCCTGTATGAGCCTGAGAGACTTGCAGGTTCAATTGTTGTCGTAATTGATATTCTGCGAGCCACATCGGCCATCTGTACTGCCTTTGAAAACGGAGCCTCCTCAATTATCCCGGTTGGGACTGTTCCTGAAGCAAAAGATTATAAAAACAGGGGATACCTTGTCGCAGCCGAACGTGATGGAATTGTTCTCGATTTTGCAGATTTCGGTAACTCTCCCTTCAATTTCACGAGGGAGAAGGTATCCGGGAAAACAATAGCCTACAGTACCACAAACGGGACAGGGATTATTAAAATGGCTGCTTCTGCCAGTGATCTGATAATAGGATCCTTCCTTAATATAAGCGCCGTAATAAAATGGATTGCTGCTCGTGAACGTAATGTTCTGCTGTTCTGTTCGGGATGGAAGAACAGGTTCAACCTCGAGGATGCCGTCTGTGCAGGAGCCATGGCTGAAAGACTAATGGCAACTTCACTTTATTCGACAGTCTGTGACTCGGCAAAAGCAGCATTGGACCTGTGGTCTATTGCAAAAGACGATCTGCCTGCTTATATTGAGAAAGTAGCTCACAGATCAAGGCTGCGTGAGAAAAAACTCGATGACTGCATCAGCTTCTGCCTTACCAATGACTATACGGATATGGTACCTGTACTTAAAAATGGTATCCTTGTCAGATCAGAATGAAAAACTTCCCCCTCGCACTTCAGGAGTGGGGGACTGGATGGAGCGAGGTTGTATACCAGTAATAAATTCCTTATTTTTGTACAAACAGCTTAACCGTAATCATATAACCAACATAATATTCTGTCTATGAAAAAATATAACTTTTATGCCGGACCTTCTATTCTTCCCCAGTACACTCTTGACAAAACAATAGAAGGGATAAAGGATTTCGCAGGATCAGGTCTCTCTGTGCTGGAAATTTCCCACCGGAGCAAGGAATTCATTGCCTGTATGAATGACACGATCGCCCTTGTCAGGGAACTGCTTGAAGTACCTGCCGGTTACCATGTTATTTTTCTCGGAGGAGGAGCAAGCCTTCAGTTTGCAATGGTCCCGATGAACATGATGAATAAGAAATCAGCCTATCTGAACACGGGTGAATGGGCAAGTAAAGCCCTCAAGGAGGCAAAGTTGTATGGCGAAGTCGTTGAGGTTGCATCCTCGAAGGACAAAAACTTCAATTTCATACCAAAAAATTATACAGTCCCTGAAGATTCAGATTATTTCCATGTTACAACCAATAATACGATTTACGGCACCGAACTTAAGAAGGATCCGGTCGTAAGAATACCACTGGTTGCAGATATGTCATCAGATATTTTCAGTCGTCCGGTTGATGTATCAAAATATTCGATTATATACGCAGGGGCACAGAAGAACCTTGCCCCGGCAGGTGTGACAATGATCATCCTGAAAGAGGAAGTGCTCGGGAAGGTGACCCGGCCAATCCCAACGATGCTCGATTACCGTACCCATATAAAGGCAGAATCGATGTTCAATACACCGCCGGTATTTGCAGTCTTTGCAGCCCAGCAGACTCTCAGATGGCTTAAGGATCTGGGCGGTGTAAAAGCAATCCAGAAGAAAAATATTGAAAAAGCCAGGCTGCTTTATGACGAAATTGACAGGAACAAGCTTTTCGTCCCCACGATCAAGGATCCCGAGGACCGTTCACTTATGAACATCTGTTTCGTAATGTCTGATGGTTACAAGGAGCTGGAAAAACCGTTTGCCGAATTCGCAAAATCAAAGGGAATGGTTGGGATTGAGGGGCACCGTTCAGTCGGCGGATTCCGGGCTTCTACCTACAATGCACTTCCGATTGAAAGTGTAAAAGCACTTGTTGATGTGATGAAGGAGTTCGAAAAGAAAAGTTAAGATCAGTTGATCATGAAGGTACTCGTTGCCACCGAAAAACCATTTGCCGAGGTTGCTATAAGGCAGATACGTGAAGTATGCGAGGCAGCAGGCTTCCAGATCAGCTTCCTTGAAAATTACGGGAATGCCAGGGAACTGATTGATTCAGTTTCTGATGCTGATGCGATGATTGTAAGAAGCGATTTGGTCACTTCGGAGATCCTTGATGCTGCGAAAAAGCTCAGGATTGTTGTAAGGGCCGGTGCAGGGTATGATAACCTTGACCTTAAGGCATGCTCCGCTCATAATGTCGTGGCCATGAATACACCGGGACAGAATTCAAACGCGGTAGCCGAACTGGTCTTTGAGCTTGTTCTGTTCCAGATCAGAGGCGGCTTTACCGGCAAAACCGGAACCGAGCTGAGAGGCAAAACCCTTGGCCTGCATGCATTTGGGAATGTCGGAAAATATGTTGCCGATATTGCAAAAGGATTCGGAATGGATAATTATGCATATGATCCCTTCGTAAGTGAACGGGTTATGAAGAATAATGGTGCCAAACAATGCATAAATGTTGATGAACTATACAGGAAGTGCCAGTATGTATCAATCCACATGCCCAGTAATGACATAACCAATAAATCTGTTGGTTATGAGCTCCTTAAGAAGATGCCTCACGATGCGGTCCTTATAAATACAGCTCGTAAGGAGGTTATAAATGAGGATGGCTTACTTAAGATCTTTGAGGAGAGAACCGACTTCTGTTATCTTGCTGATGTAGCTCCCGACTGTAAGGCTGTTTTCGAGGAAAAATATCAAGGCAGGTTCATATTTACCGAGAAGAAGATGGGTGCACAGACAGAAGAGTCAAATATAAATTCAGGTGTGGCGGCAGCCCGCCAGATTGTCGATTTTTTCAAATCAGGGAACGAAAAATACAGGTTAAACAAGTAGAACTACTATTCTAATGGCAGTCGTAAGACCTTTCAGGGGGCTTCGTCCCCCAAAATCAATTGCGGCCGAACTTGCCTGTCTTCCATATGATGTAATGAGCACAGAAGAAGCTATGAAAATGGCCGAGGGTAAGGAGTGCTCGCTCCTTCATATAACAAGATCCGAGATTGACCTGCCACCAGATACTGATGTTCATTGCGAAGATGTCTATCAAAAATCGGTGAGCAATTTTGCCCTCTGGATTAAAAAGGGCTGGCTTGTACAGGATGAAGAACCCCACTTCTATATTTATGCTCAGTCGATGAAAGGTCGCACACAGTACGGTATAGTTGGATGTGCTTCAGTCGATGATTATCTTAACGGGGTGATAAAAAAACATGAGCTGACCCGTCCCGACAAGGAGCAGGACAGGATGATCCATATCCGGATCAATAATGCAAATATCGAACCCGTATTCTTTGCATATCCTGCCGTAAAGGGAATTGATTCAATCGTTAATTCGATTGTGAAAAAACAGGAGCCGGAATATGATTTTGTTGCTGAAGACGGCTTCGGACACAAATTCTGGATTATAAAGGACGCTGAAACTAACAGTAGGATTGAAGAGCTTTTTGCCAGGAAAGTTCCATATATGTATGTGGCGGATGGCCATCACAGGACAGCGGCAGCCGCGCTTGTGGGAAAGGAAAAAAGAGAAAAGGATCCGTCATGCACGGGAAAAGAAGAATATAATTATTTCATGGCCGTGCATTTTCCTGATAACCAGCTGCAGATACTCGACTACAATCGTATTGTAAAAGACCTGAATGGTCTGGGGGAAAGCGAGTTTCTCGAAAAGCTGGAAAAAGGATTTATTGTCAGGGAGAAAGGTGAAAGGATATTTAAACCCCGAAAGATCCACAATTTTTCAATGTACCTTGCCGGTAAATGGTACAGCCTGACTGCAAAATCCGGGACTTATGACGATAAAGATCCCATCGGAGGGCTGGATGTGACAATCCTGACCAACCTGATACTTATGCCAATCCTTGATATACAGGATCTCAGAAGATCGAAAAGAATTGATTTTGTGGGTGGAATACGCGGCCTCGGGGAACTTAAAAAGAGGGTAGACAGCGGAGAAATGAAGGTGGCCTTTGCGCTTTATCCTGTTTCGATGAAGCAACTTATCGCAATTGCCGATTCAGGAAATATAATGCCTCCAAAGACTACATGGTTTGAGCCCAAGCTCAGGAGCGGTCTCGTAATTCATCTCCTTTAATGTGACCCCTAAATCCCCTAAAGGGGACTTTATGTTAAGCCCCCTTTAGGGGGTTGGGGGTGAACATAACAGAGAAGACACAGAGTACCACAGAGAGCTATTTGTACTTATGTCAGATATAGCTTCAAATATAAGATTGCTTAAGCAGCAGATCCCTCAGTCTGTTAAGCTTGTTGCAGTTTCAAAGACCAGACCGGCAAACGATATACTCGAAGCATACAATACCGGTCTTAAATACTTCGGCGAGAACAGGGTCCAGGAACTTCTTTCCAAAAAGGATCTGCTCCCTCCTGATATCGAATGGCACCTCATCGGACACCTTCAAACAAATAAGGTTAAGTATGTAGTTACCTTCATTTCCATGATTCAGTCAGTCGATACTTTCAGGCTTCTGAAGACCATCAATTCAGAAGCCCATAAGATCGGCAGGATTGTCGACTGCCTCCTGCAGATCCACATCGCAGAAGAGGAAACAAAATTCGGATTTAATATGGCCGAGATCGATGAAATGGTCCGGTCGGTTGAATTCTCTGAACTGAAATACATCAGGATCTGCGGTGTAATGGGAATGGCAACTTTTACTGATGATTCATTACAGGTGCAGAAAGAATTCCGGTATCTGGCTGATTGTTTTAATGATCTGAAGCGGAACTATTTTAAAGATTCAGAATTCTTCAGGGAGATCTCAATGGGAATGTCGGGAGATTATATGACAGCGATCAGGGAAGGCACAACAATGATAAGAATAGGAAGTCTTATATTTGGAGAAAGAAGCAAACAAAATAAACCGGCATAAATGAAAAATTTTACAATAACTTCCTATTCAAGAATCGAAATCAATTCTTTCAATAAACCTGCTTTCTCATCACCTGCCCCCACCGGCCTTTCTTGTATAATCCTGAGGATCTCATCTTTCTTTCCTCTCGGCATTCGACCGGCTGACGCTTCAATAACACTGAAGCATTCAATAGCAGTCATATAATCGCCTGAAAGGAACAGCTCAGCAAAATCAGCTGAGAATTCTGAATAATTCAATCCTGACTGCCAGCAGGACGAGATGACCATCATTTTTGTTTCTGGTTTTAAATCATTTTTTAAAGAAAAAACCACTTCCCTGCATAACGACTGATCCTTAAGGTCATTCAGGAAATTTCTGACAAGGTTCTTGATGGATTTATCATTAATTTTGTCATAAAGAGAAACCAGAAGTTCTATTGCTCCAGTGAAAGGTGGCTCATTCCTAAGGGTTTTAATTGCATTTGAGATCTTAACAAAGTTCCCGTTCAGTAAAATATGTTCAAGTTCTTTACGTTTATTTTTCGGACTGATCATTTGTAATTGTTTGTTACAAAGTTAGAAATACGGGCAATTCAAAGTAAAGATTTTTCAAATAAAGCTATAATGTGCTAATTTAGCGGTGATTAGAAAAGACAATAAATTAACCCAACCATGAACAAACTTCTCAGATTAAGAAATGGCTTTCTGACGGTGGCAATCCTTTTCACATTGATTCTGGCCAGCTGTCATACAGGTGGAAAAGGCGTAAAGAAAGAAGCAGATACCGTTACTGTTAATAAAGGCAACGCTGCGATATACGAAGACATGAAGCAGGCGGAAAAGATATTCTATACCCTGCCTTCTCCTCTTGAGTCAGCCATGCTTATCAAGTCAGCAGGAGCATTGTTTGACGATAAACTTCTGAATCCGGTAGAGAATACATCGAACTATCATACAAACAAGAGCATGGCTCTGAACCTTGGTGTATACACCTGCGATCTGAGCTTTGCCAGCCTGTACGATCAGACACAGCTGATAATTAATTATATGAACGCCGCTAAAAAGATGGCAGACGGTCTGGGTATTCTTCAGGCTATCGAACAGGAGGATATTGATAAACTCGAGGAGAACATCCATAATACTGATGTCATTATGGATATTGTCTCACAGACATATCTTAACTCAAATTCATATCTCGAAGACAACGGACAGCCGGCTATAGCGGCTATTGTTCTTGTCGGAGGCTGGATGGAGGGATTGTATATTTCAACACGGCTTGTCGACATGAAGGAGTTTAACGGGAACAAACTCGTCGGAAGGATTATTGACCAGAAGCTTTCAGTTGGTATCCTTATAAACCTTCTTGAAACCAGCAAAGGCAATCCGGCAATTGATGAACTTATTGCCCAGGTAAAAAAGGTAAAAACGATTTTTGACAAGATCACCCTGAAGACTTCTCCGGTTCGTCCCGAGTATGACCAGGTTGCAAATGTGACAGTATTGAAATCGGAGGTAAAAGCTGACCTTACTCCTGAAGTTTTCAAGGAACTTTCGCAGGCTGTCAGTGAAATAAGAAGTACTTTTGTTAAATAAGACTGCTATGAAGATATTCAGAATTTTCCCGCTTCTGATATTATTTATCTTTATCACTGCTAACGCTGTTGATGCCCAATGCAAGGCTTTCGCAAAAAAGACCTGCCTGCCTGAACTCGGTTCCTATACGCACGACGGTAACTATCATGCCACGGTTCTGACAGAAGGTGAGGAAGCCGAACTCTACAAGACGTTTTATTCCGATATGGAATACAGGATGTCGGTATGTTGCGATGAGAAGCTGCCGCCGATCGAATTCATAGTGTACGATACCAACAGGAATGTGCTTTATTCAAGCAAGGATGCAAACTATGCGAAAACCTGGGATTTCAAACTCACATCGAGCCAGCAGCTCAGGATCGTGCTGAAGGTGAATTCATCAGCTTCACAGGGAGGGACGCCTTCAAGCGGATGCATTGCAATAATGTTCGGTTTTAAAATAAAAAAGTAACCTGACCTGATAAGAATTATTTTGTTGCAGGGGCACTGGTATCAGCGCCCCTGTATTATTTATAGCGACTTTGAATTCTGATTTCTATCGGCCGGGCTTTGCTTTGATGACAGTCGATAGTTTCGGAGCGAGAAACCTGCCTGTATATGAGCCGGGATAATTCGCCAGATCTTCAGGTTTTCCTTCAAAAACCACATAACCTCCTTCCTCACCTCCTTCAGGACCAAGGTCAATTACCCAATCGCAGCTTTTTATTACCTCCTGGTTGTGCTCAATCATGATGACCGAATGGCCGTGATCGACCAGAGCGTTGATGGATTTAAGCAATTTATTTATATCATGAAAATGAAGTCCGGTTGTGGGTTCATCAAAAATAAACAGGATATGGCCGGCATCTTTTTCCTGGCTCAGGTAATATGCAAGCTTGACCCTCTGGCTTTCACCTCCTGACAGAGTGCTTGAAGATTGCCCCATTTTGATATAACCAAGTCCGACGTCGGCAAGAGGCCTTAGCTTCTCGATTATTCTCTTTTCACTTCTCCCGGGATGGCTTTCAAAGAATTCTATCGCCTCATCTATGGTCATCTCCAGCATATCGTAGATGTTTCTCCCATGATACCTGACCTCGAGGACATCCTTTTTGAACCTCATACCCTTGCAGGCTTCGCAGGTCAGTTCAACATCAGCCATAAACTGCATCTCGACCCTGATTATCCCTTCCCCCTGACACTCCTCGCATCTTCCTCCTTCGATGTTAAATGAGAAATGTGATGCCTTGAAATTGTTCTGTACAGATAACTGCTGCTCCGCGTAAAGCTTCCTTATCTCGTCGTAAGCTTTGAGGTAAGTTACCGGATTGGATCTGCTC
>JAUZNW010000071.1 GCA_030706785.1 Bacteroidota bacterium
ATAAGCAATAATTTTATTTGTTTGGGTTTCTGTTACTTTTAATTCATGCAAAAATAGGATTTTGACTTTCACAATATAAAAATAATAAGATTTCCCCTTAAGTAATGCACATGTTGATTAACAATTCTTGGCAAGGATTTGTTTTGGTTTGATTTTACTCCAAGTTAGTTAATGGTTCTGAATTAGCTCCCTTTAAGAGGATATCCTCCCGCCTTTGGCGGGATACTCCTCCTCATTGAGGAGGAGAAAGTTATACTATTGGATTACACAAATTTCCCCTCCTTCACAAAATAATTTTTATACTCATCTCCAGCAAATCAGGGAGATCCCTCCACTTCGCATCGGGATGACACAATCATTAATTTATACCCAACGACTCATGTCATCCCGAATAAGACAATCATGAGCCTGCGAAGGATTGGCGAAATGAGGGATCTCCTTATCATTATGACACAAGGAAAACAGGTTGACAATGTATATATTGAATTAGTTTGTGACTCTCATGAAGATGTGTATAAAGATTAGCTTCACAGAGAGGGTTATCACGCCTGAGTCGTGACGAGGTGGTTTTACTTCCTTTTGAGACAACCGCAGACTATCTACCCGGGACTGCCAACCTCGTAGCGGGTTAAATTAAATGCAAAATATTTCTTTCGATATTCTTATCCATCTGCAGGAATTATTATATTGATAGTTGAAAACTGATTAAAAACTAATCAACAAACTTTAATTCGATTACTCACCAAAAACCGATAAACATGGAAAAACTAATTGCTATTTGCGGACTGAATTGCGCCACATGTGAAGCCAGAATCGCCACAATCAACAATGACGATGAACTCAGAAAAGCGACAGCAGAAAAATGGAGGACCGCCTACAATGCCCCTGACATTACATATGAAATGATAAACTGCACTGGATGCAGGGAGGAGGGAGTCAAGATCGGCCACTGGGAAATGTGCCAGATACAGAAATGCGCCACATCACAGGGTTTTAAAACATGTGGAGATTGCAAGAAGCTGGAATCATGCGAGCTTGTTGCACAGGTCCATAAGTTTGCGCCGGAAGCAATTACTAATCTGCGGAGCCTGAACTAAAATGCGAAAAGCTGAAGGTAAACAACTGATTGGCATTATATATACAAGCGGTTCGCTCGAGGTGGCTGAAATGATCTCTCAGTCGGGATTTGACTGGGTCATGATCGATATGGAGCATTCTGTACTAACACTCAAAGATGTTCAGAATTCGTTGCCTGTCTTCGGGAAAAAATTGCTCAGGATCGTGAGGATTCCGGGCAACGATCCGGTCTGGATAAAGCGTGTCCTTGATACTGGTTGTGATGGGATAATGGTTCCCATGGTAAACTCCGGTGAGGAAGCCGAAAAGCTTGTCCGGGCGGCGAAATACCCGCCGGTGGGACAAAGGAGTGTAGGAATAACCAGGGCACATTCTTACGGTCAGTCATTCAGCAAATACCTGGAATCTGCCAACAGCGATCTTATAATTATGGCTCAGATTGAGCATAGGGATGGCGTCAGGAACATTGATTTAATTTTAAACATAAAGGGGATAGATTGGATTTTTATAGGCCCCTACGACATGTCGGCAAGTATGGGTCTGGCCGGGCAGGTCAGCCATCCGGATGTCAGAAAAGCCATAGAACTGGTTAAAAAGAAATGTCGCGATTCCGGGATCCCTTATGGGATTTTTGGTGCCAGTCCTGAAGCGCTTGTGCAGGAATTCCATGATGGCTGCAAATACCTGCTGTGTGGAATAGATGTTTTTCTCATCTCGACAGCTTTGAGGGATCTGTCTGGTAAACTGAAAGCTTTAATTAAAGAATAAATATATTGCAGTAACAATCTTCCATAAACTCCTGACAGTCGTTGCTTCAGCGAAAGCTGGCTTCAACCCCCAACATTATTTATTCATCCGGATTTATTCAGTCACATTGTCTAATTTGCTGCTTCCAAAGGACTTTAGTACATTTAGCGGCTTATTTCAAGTAGTTTGAGCCTGTATAAATACTAAATTTCAAATCTGCCTGGTAAAAAATGACAGGAAATGAACCAAGCATGGCTGCAGCCTGCAGCAAGAAAAAGATACCTTTATCGCTAGTTCTTCTTGATAATATCCCGACACTGTTGCTTTTTATCCTGGGATTTCTGATAATCTATCGGGTTTCAGCGGCAGGAGCTGTTTTATTCGGCGGCTATATAATATTCAGCGTTGTCTGGTTCTGGGCAAGAATATGTCCTTACTGCCATCATTACAACACCCTTGCCTGTCCATGCGGATATGGGGCAATCTCACCAAAACTGTTCAGAAAAAAGAGTGACAAATCATTCAAGAAAGTATTCAGGCGCAACATTGTGGTTGTCTTTCCAAACTGGTTCATACCTCTGGCAGCTGCCCTCTATCTGATCCTGACCGGATATACATCGCTTGTTCTGGCACTGACAGTTTCATTCGTTCTGATAGGATTTGTAATTATTCCCCTGATCTCTAAGCTTGTTGGATGTAAAAACTGCGAGATTAGGGAGGATTGCCCCTGGATGAATATGAAAGCCGGAAATGTGAATTGATACCAAAACCGATTCTAAGTATTATAAATCCCTTTAAAATGAAAAAACTCAATTTCTATCCTGTTCTGATCACTGTTTTTGCCATTTCGCTGATATTCACAGGCTGCAAAAACTGGAGTGAAACGGGTTCAGGCCTGATCAGACTGGTAACAAACAAAGGCGGACAAACACTAGGTTACGATACCTCGTCCGGTGTTAAAATATTAACAGTCAACAGGTTTGCATTCAAGGATCTCAATAAGAACGGGAAACTTGATATATATGAGGATTGGCGTAAGAATGCTGACGAACGGGCCAGAGATCTGGCTTCAAAAATGACAGTCGAGCAGATGGCCGGCCTGATGCTTTACAGTGCACACCAGGCAATCCCTTCCGGAAATACGAGATTTGGTGCCAGCACATATCATGGAAAACCTTACCCGGAAAGCGGCGCAAAACCTTATGATCTGAGTGACCAGCAGATCAAATTCCTGACTCAGGATAATCTCAGGCATGTACTCGTCACAACTGTTGAGAGTCCCGGGGTGGCTGCAATGTGGAGCAATAAGGTTCAGGCCCTGTGTGAAAGCATCGGACTGGGCATTCCGGCAAATAACAGCTCAGATCCACGCAATCGTGCAGCATCGAATGCAGAATATTATGTAGGTTCTGCCGGACAGATCTCCATGTGGCCCGGATCGCTTGGATTGGCTGCCACTTTCGATCCCGAAGTTGTAAAATTTTTTGGCCAGGTGGCTGCACAGGAATACCGCGCCCTGGGAATAACTACAGCATTGTCACCGCAGATAGACCTGGCAACGGAACCAAGGTGGGGAAGATTCAACGGTACCTTCGGAGAGTGTCCACAGCTTGCTGCCGATATGGCGAGGGCATATGCTGACGGATTCCAGACTTCGATCGGGGATAAGGCAATTTCAGGGGGATGGGGCTATACCAGTGTAAATACAATGGTGAAGCACTGGCCGGGCGGCGGTCCGGAGGAAGGAGGACGTGATGCACATTTCGGCTTCGGGAAATTTGCAGTTTATCCCGGAAATAACCTGAAGGATAATTTGATCCCGTTTACTGAAGGTTCATTTAAGCTTGAAGGTGAAACAAAAACCGCGTCTGCCGTAATGCCATATTATACCATTTCGTACGGAATTGACACAGTGTACCATGAAAACGTTGGCAACAGCTACAGCAGGTTTATTATAAATGACCTTCTGAGAACCAAATACGGATTCGGAGGAGTCGTGTGCACCGACTGGGGAGTGACCAGCGACGAGAAGGCTGTTAATGGATTCGGGACCACATGCTGGGGTGTTGAGAAGCTTTCAGTGGCTGAACGGCATTACAAACTTATAATGGCAGGTGTCGATCAGTTTGGCGGGAATAATGATGCAGGTCCTGTAGTTGAAGCATATAAAATGGGTGTAAAGGAGCATGGTGAGGAGTTTATGAGAACCAGGATGGAGCAATCAGCAATCCGACTTCTGAAAAATATCTTCCGTGTGGGCCTGTTCGAAAATCCTTACCTGGATGTAGACGGATCGAAAAAGACAGTCGGAAATGAGCAATTCATGAAGGATGGATATGATGCACAGCTGAAATCGATCGTGATGCTGAAAAATTCAAAGAACACATTGCCTGTTGAAAAACAAAAAACAGTTTATATTCCAAAAAGGGCAACTCCTGCAGGCAGGGATTTCTTTGGAGGGCCAACCCCTGGATCTGTCAGCTACCCAATTAATATAGAGATCGTTAAGAAATATTTTAAAGTGACGGATAATCCAGCTGAGGCTGATTTTGGCCTTGTCGTGATCAGGAGCCCTGAATCAGGAAGCGGTTATGATCCGGAAGATGTAAAAAAAGGAGGCAATGGTTATGTGCCAATCAGCCTGCAGTATGGTCCGTACAAAGCGGTTGAAGCCCGTGATCCGAGCATTGCAGGCGGAGATCCTTATGAAAACTTCACGAACCGGTCATTCAGGAATAAAACAGTAACGGCATCAAATACGGGCGACCTGAAAATGGTGCTTGATACCAGAAAAGCGATGAGGGATAAACCTGTGATTGTAGCTGTCAACGTTTCAAAACCCATGGTTTTCAGTGAATTCGAAAAAGATGTAAACGCAGTCATTGTCACGTTTGACGTGCAGGATCAGGCCATTCTTGATGTGATGACCGGAGCATATGAACCTTCCGGCCTGCTACCGATGCAAATGCCAGCAGATATGAAGACCGTGGAGTTCCAGAAAGAGGATGTTCCGTTTGATATGACCTGCTATATTGATACTGAAGGGAATAAATATGATTTCGGTTTTGGTCTGAACTGGAAGGGAGTGATGAAGGACGGGCGTATCGAAAAGTACAGGATGAAATAGCCTGGCAGGATTGAGATGAAGTGTTCCTGAAATAAAATGAGGTTTACAAAGTAAAATGTTCTGATTTTTAACAAAAATTTAAGACTTAATAAATAAAAGTTTAAAACTATTTTTTCTCATAAATCATTCTCCCATTTTAAATTAGCTGCGTAGAATTTTAACTGAATTAAACCACGGAGGATCATTTATGGCATCTCTGACCAAACATTCACCAGTACTGATTTCTGTTTTTTTATATCTGTTATCAACCACAGGTTTTGCTGCCCAGAAAGCTGACAGCGTCATACTTTACACTCAGAATACAAAAGTAAGTGTTACCCCAGGACAGATGGTTGATTATCAGGTCGATCTGATAAACAACGGAAATGAATTGATTAACGCTGACATTTCCCTTAGTGGCCTTCCTTCCACATGGAAATATACTTTAAGATCGGGATCATTCAGTGTCAGCCAGATGGCGGTTCTTCCCCATGATAAGAGGAATATGAGCCTCTCGGTTATAGTTCCGATGAATGCAAACAAAGGCAGTTACCACTTCAGAATGACTGCCGGAAATCTTGCTGAGATGCCGTTGACGATTGTGGTATCAGAGCAGGGAACATTTAAGTCGGAATTTACGACCGACCAGGCAAATATGCAGGGTAACAATTCATCCGTTTTCACATACCAGGCCAATTTAAAGAACAGTACTGCCGAAACGCAGACTTACTCATTTCAGTCTACGGCACCCAGGGGGTGGAGCGTAGCATTTAAGTCTAATTCCCGGCAGGTAACTTCTGTTGAAGTTAATCCAAACAGCAGCGTCGGGGTAACAATAGAAATTGATCCACCCGACATGGCTGAAGCAGGAACCTACAGGATCCCGGTCAGTGCTTCCACAAGTTCGTCATCCGCTGAACTGGCTCTTGAAGCTGTCATTACCGGTACTTACGGCATGGAACTTTCAACCCCTACCGGATTGCTGAGCACATCAATTACTGCTGGCGAGCTGAGGCGGATTGAACTTATTGTCAAAAATACCGGTTCTGCAATACTGCAGGGAGTTCAGCTTTCAGCCAGCGCTCCCCTGAACTGGGAGGTATCCTTTGATCCCAGGAAGATCGATATGATCGAACCCGGCAAGAGTGCCGGGGTTACCGCACTCATAAAAGCTGCAAAGAAAGCAATTGCGGGAGATTATGTGACCAGTATTGATGCCAGGACCCCAGAAGCCACATCAAAAGCTCAGTTCCGCATTTCGGTAAGGACCTCAATGCTCTGGGGATGGGTAGGGATACTGATAATATGTTCATCAGTTGCCGGAATATATTATCTGTTCCGCAAATACGGAAGGAGGTAATCCGTGAATCAGAATATTATCGAACTGACAGGCCTGACAAAAAAATACGGGTCATTCACAGCAGTTGATAACCTTACTCTTACAGTAAGCAGGGGAGAGATCTTCGGACTCCTTGGTCCTAACGGGGCCGGCAAATCAACCACGATCCTTATGATGCTTGGACTTACAGATCCGGAATCCGGCTCGGTAAGCGTCTGCGGCATTAATTCTACAAACAATCCGATCGGGGTTAAAAGAAAAGTGGGATACCTGCCTGAAGATGTTGGATTTTATGATGACCTTACGGGATTGGAAAATCTGGTTTACACCGCACGCCTGAATTCTATCCCTTCAGGAAAGGCAAAGAAGGATGCTGAGCAGCTGCTTGAAATGGTTGGATTAGCAGATGAAAAAGGCAAAAAAACAGGGAAATATTCACGCGGTATGCGTCAGAGACTCGGCCTGGCTGATGTTCTCATTAAAAATCCTGAAGTTATAATCCTCGATGAACCAACCCTTGGTATCGATCCGAAAGGAGTCCAGGAATTCCTGGAATTGATTGTCAGGCTTAGCAGACAGGAAGGCCGGACGGTTCTCCTTTCTTCACACCATCTTCATCAGGTTCAGGAAATATGTGACCGGATTGGAATATTTGTAGGCGGACGGCTGATTGCGGAAGGTGATATACAGTCTCTGTCGCGACAATTATTTTCAGGAGAACCGGTCACAATTGAAGCAGGGATCAGCCTTCCTTCAATGACAGGTCAAGTCTCGACGGATGCAACATCGATGACAGAAAGGCTTAAAGAACTTATAAATGCAATAGAAGGCGTTTTAAAAACCAACCTGCAGGATAGCGTATTGCTTGTGGGTTGCACCCGGGATGCAACAGAAGAGATTGTAAAGGCGATTATTGGAGCAGGTTTTGGGATCACACATCTGAGTAAGAAGGAATACGGGCTTAATGATATTTATAACCGTTATTTTGAGGGAGCCGAAAACCATGAATGATACAATGGCCAGCATGCAGAATACTGAAGGATCCCGGATGCCGGCAGGCGGTTCAACGGGACATTTTACCAGCTTAAGAAGACATAAACAGAACGAGAGGATCATTCATCCCTTCAGGGTCATGGTAAATAAAGAGATATCCGACCATGTCCATAGCTGGCGGTTTATAATATTGCTTGGACTTATTGCACTTACCTGTATTGGTTCAGTATCAACCGGACTGATAAATATCCATGAGACAGCAAAATCGGCTGATCCTGATAATCCATTTCTGTTCCTGTTGCTGTTTACGGCTTCAGACGGCACTCTTCCTCCGTTTTTTGTATTCATCAGTTTCCTGGGACCGTTGCTTGGGATAAGCATGGGGTTTGATGCAATTAACTCCGAGCAGGTACGGGGAACCCTGAGCCGGGTTCTCTCCCAGCCGGTTCACCGCGATTATATCCTGAATGCAAAGTTTGTAGCTTCCCTGTACGTGGTAAGTGTCATGCTATTCTCGCTCGGATTCCTTGTAATGGGGGCTGGGCTTGTCATGACCGGTATTCCTCCTACAGCTGAAGAATTCCTGCGGGTGGTTTCCTTTATAATAGTCAGCATTTTATATGTTGCATTCTGGCTGAATCTTTCAATACTTTTTTCTGTCAGGTTCCGGCAGCCGGCAACATCGGCTCTTGCCGGTATCTCAGTATGGCTGTTATTTACTGTTTTTTACAGTATTATTGTCAGCCTGATTGCAAAAGCAGCCTCTCCGTCAGAAAATGCAACAGCGCAGCAGATTGTCGGTTATCAGGAAACTATTCTGAACCTGTTCCGGGTACTGCCCAGCCAGCTTTACAGCGATGCGACAACGACATTGCTGGCACCGACAGTAAGAAGCCTTGGGCCTCTTACAATGGAACAGATCGTTGGTGCTATACCCGGGCATTTGCCGCTTGCCCAGAGCCTTCTCCTGGTATGGCCGCAGATCACAGGACTTACAGCCGCAACCATCCTGTGCTTTGTCTTATCCTACATATCCTTCATGAGGAGAGAAATCAGGTCGCGATAAAGAAAAACCCTACCTTTACATTCATTGAGAGTTAATAATAAATTTCATTACATACTTAAACCGACATGAAGGCAAAGATCTTATTAACTGTTGCAATCCTCGGATTTGGATACGTTTGTTCCGGACAAAATTCCTCATGGGACAAATGGAACTGGCTCACAGGGGAATGGATTGGTGAGGGTTCGGGCAAGCCCGGACAGGGAAGCGGAACATTCTCATTTGCTTTTGATCTTGACAGGAATATCCTGGTTAGAAAAAACCATACTGAGTATCCAGCTACTGGAACCAGACCACAAACAATGCATAATGACCTGATGATAGTCTATCCCGACCCTGGAGGCAATATAACTAAAGCCATATACTTTGATAATGAGGGACATACAATTAATTATACGATTACTTATTCCGAAAAGTCAGTTACCTTTACCAGTGACAAAATTCCGAACATGCCGGTTTTCAGACTGATATATACTCTTATTGACAATGGCACTGTAAATATCCAGTTTCAGATGTCACAGGACGGGATCAAATTCAATCCCTATCTGGAAGGGATAAGCAAAAGGAGGGAGCAATAGCAATTAAACAGGAAGGTAAACTCATTACAATACAAAGCCAAGCAATTTGTTTATTATCCCTGCCAGCAGGATCGCAAATACGATTTCAATGACACATACCGCCATTTTCGCAGTGTCCTCAACTGATGTGATATTGCAGAATTTGAAGTGCCGATAATAGCGGCAATATCTCCAACGCACAATTCACTTTCCTCGCATAATGCATAAATGATCTTTGTCCTGGTCGGGTCGCTCATTGCCCTGAAAGTCTCTGCAAGACGGTGAAAGAACCTCTCAGTCTTCATCTTGTTTTTAACTGATCTGACTTTTTCTTTCTCAATCAGGTTTGTTCCCGGAGTATCCGGTATGGTGGTTTTCATTTAAATATATGAACACTTGTTCAATCTAACTGCAAAGATTACTTTTTTATGAAATAGTGCCGGTTTTTTGGAAAATGATTCAAAGTTTTATTAGCAGTCCCGTTTATAATAAATGTCCACCGGTATACAATGGCTTTTCTTTATCTTTGCTTCAGGCCGTTTTACAATCAGAAGTTGCAGTTTTTCAGGCAGCATTGCCAGAAGAGAATTTATACGAATAGATCATAAACAGGACTATCATGGCTGCGAAGAAATTTGAATTCGATGCGCTTATTAGGAAGAATGAGAAGGTTAATTCAGGCTTCATTGAGTTTCCTTATGATTTGAAGAAGGAATTCGGCAAGTGCCGGGTGTTGATTAAAGGTTTATTGACCATTTCCCTTGTTTTTCTCCTGTTGAGCTCCTGTTCCAGGGAGAATCCCATAATCAATATCAATGCGAAATCGAAAATGCCTCAACTGCGCAGGCAGGGAGCTGCAACACAGCTTATTGTAGATGAGGAACCCTTCCTTATGCTGGGGGGTGAACTCCATAATTCAAGCATGGGAGGACTTGAATACATGCGGCCTGTCTGGAAAAGGCTGGCAGATGCAAATCTGAACACTGTCATTGCCACGGCTTCCTGGGAACTGGTTGAACCGGAAGAAGGCATGTTTGACTTTGCACTTGTCGACAGCATGATACTCGGAGCAAGAAAGGAAGGTCTGAAACTGGTCGTGATATGGTTCGGGAGCTGGAAAAACGGTGAATCAACTTATGTTCCTGCATGGGTAAAGCTTGATCAGAAAAGATTCCCTCTTGTCAAAAATGAAAATGGTAATTCACTTAATATTCTTTCAGCATTTTCAGAAGAAGCACAAAATGCAGATGCCAAAGCATTTGCAGCCCTGATGAAGCATATCAGGCAGATCGATGGCAAACATCATACAGTGCTGATGATGCAGGTTGAGAATGAAATGGGTACGCTAAGGACAAAACGTGATTACAGCGAAGTTGCCACCGCCACCTTTAACAGCACTGTCCCTGCTGAGTTGATGAGTTATCTTGAAAAGAACAAAGCAACCCTTCATCCGGGTATTCTGGAAGCCTGGGGGAAACAGGGTTTTCCGGCAAGTGGTACGTGGGAAGAGGTCTTTGGAAAAGGGGTTTTGACGGATAACTGGAAAGGATTGTCTTATCTCACAGAAGAACTTTTTATGGCGTGGAACTATGCAAAATATGTGGAAAAAGTGGCCGGGGAAGGCAGGGCAGAATATAACCTTCCGATGTATGTGAATGCATGGCTGAAACAGCCCGATCCGGCAGCTCATGCTCCCGGCAATTATCCAAGCGGCGGCCCTTCCCCCCAGGTTATTGATGTCTGGAGAGCTGCAGCGCCTTCCATTGACCTCATTGCTCCTGATATTTATATCATTGATGAATTCAGGTATGTGTGCGACCAGTACACTCTATCGGGTAATCCCCTGTTTATTCCTGAAACCACAGGGGATGCGGCAGGTGCGGCCCGGTCGTTCTTCGTTTTTGGGAGGTATAGCGGGGTCTGCTTTTCACCGTTTGGCATTGATGGCGGAGATGCGGGCGCAAATGTCGATAAGATCTCCGACATCAGGGATTCATATGGCACATTGAAACAACTGGTCCCGCTGATATTGCAGTATCATGGAACTGCGAATATCAGCGGTCTCATGGCTGATGAACTGACTCGGACTGATTCGGTAATTATCGGTGGATACAAGATCAAGGGTACACTTGGTAAAAGATGGGATTTTGCGATGGCAGGTGTTACGGGCGGACAAAGCCCTGCTGAGCACTCCGGGAAACCGGCTGGTGGAGCGTTGATAATCTGTACAGGCCAGGGGCAATATGTCGTCGCCGGCAGGAACATGACACTTAACTTCTCGATTGCTGATCCTCAGTCAGGAAAGAAGGTAAGCTTCCTGTCGCTTGAAGACGGGAAATTTGTCAACAATGAATGGGTTACAGGACGACGCCTGAACGGTGATGAATTCTGGATCTTCTTCCCTCCCGACGGGAGCAAGATCTATAAACTGAGACTCTATCAGTATTAATATGCAAAAATATGACCTCTGTGTAAATTTTTAAAAATTAAAAGGCAGCATTCTAAAAGTACATCAAAGAGTTGTATAAAGGAAAGAACCTATTTTGTGACTATTTCAACCGAAGCCTCCTGCAATCCTTCGGCAGTTGCCTTTACCTTTATTGTTCCGGGAGTGATTTCCGGGCGGACAATAGCAAGGCATCTTCCCTGCCATGCCTTTTTATGTGGTTGCTGGAAGCTTGACATGTCAGTTGGGCTTCCGCTACCTACACCTGCAATCTTACCGTTACCGGTCACTTCAAAGTTTACCAGGACTTCATCAGCATCAGGAACCACATTACCTTCATTATCAAGTATTTCAGTCATTACATAGGCGAGGTCATTCCTGTCTGCCCTGATGACCGGTCTGTCAGCGACAAGCCTTATGGAGACCGGTTTTCCGGTCGTTGTCAGGATCTGTGATGCTGTTTCCTTACCATTATCATCATAGCACCTCGCAGTTAGTGTTCCCGGTTCATAAGGCACTTCAAAAGTTGCAGTGATTGTCTTTGATTCATCCACTGACTGCTCACCGATCACTTTGCCGTTGAGTTCAATTTTTACAATGGGGCTTCGGGTGTAGACATGGACCTGAAGCTTTTCACCCTCATGTCCGGACCAGTTCCAGCTTTTAAGCTCGTCAGGGAATCCCCAGGGACTTGTAGTCTCCCTTTTGCCTGCCGGGACCGGCCTGTGAACGAATACCTCTACCTTGCTTAATCCCCAGACAACATACTGGTAATACGACGGAACCTTCCTGTTGCCTATTAGGTCAATATCACCCTGGTAGTTGGTAAATACTGGCCATGAATCACGCCTGAAAAATCCTCCTGCAGGACCACCAGGCTGTTGCCCGGGAGGATTGCCCGGCTTTGCGGCTGCCTGCTGGCCCGGAGTATTTGCAGGCGGAGGCCCCAGTGGATCTGTAGCGACTGGTCCTGTCGGCGGCCCGGGTTGAGCTGGCCTTGCATCTGAGCCGATATCCCTCAACTGAGGCATCCCTACTCCGGCTTCTCCAAGGTTGTCGGTTGCAGTCCATACGAAATATCCAATTACATACGGGAGCTTCTTAACAGCCTCCCAGTTCTGGAATGCAAGTGGAGGATTAGTCTCGGTTGCGATCATTATCCGTTCCGGATATTTGACATGATCAGCTTCATATTTCGAGTATGCATAATTATAACCTACAACATCAAGCAGTGCCATATGCGGGGCCATATCATCCCACCTGCTCCTTCCGGTCCTTCCACCGAAATCAACCATAGCTTCGGTAACGGGCCTTGAGGGATCCAGCTTACGCACCTCCGCCGTGAGATTTTTTGCAATTCTGAACCCTGAAGTATCGGACGCTTCAGAGATCTCATTTCCTATGCTCCACATGAAAACAGAAGGGTGGTTGCGGTCACGCCTGATCCATGACTGAACATCCTTCCTCCACCATTCTTTAAAGTTTAGTGAATAATCCTTTGCCTTCTTGGGTCTTTCCCACATATCAAAAATTTCATCAAGTACAAGGATGCCCAGTCGGTCGCAGGCATCGAGCAATGCCGGCGAAGGCGGATTGTGGCTGGTCCTGATCGCATTGAATCCGGTCTTCTTCAGAATCTCGATCTTGCGTTCCTCACCACGGTCGATCGAAGCGGCACCAAGTGGTCCAAGATCATGATGATAACAACCTCCTTTCAGGTCAAGGGGTTTTCCATTAAGCGTCAGACCGTTCTGTGCATCGATCTTTATGCTACGGACCCCAAATGTAACGCTTTGCTGATCAATGAATTTCTTGCTGATTATAACTGATACCCTGGCCTGGTAAAGATCCGGCCTGTCAACAGACCAGAGTGCCGGTTTTTTGAGAATAATGTTCTGTGATATTTCTTTTGTCTGATTGGAAGCAAGAACTGAGCTGGTTTTGACTCTACCGGCAACTTTTCCATCCGGGCCAACCAGTTGTGTCAGAATAGTGACATTCCCATTATTACCTCCTGAATTAGCAAGTGTGGTCAAGATCTTAACCTCAGCGGATTTCTCAGTTACAGTGGGAGTTGTAATATAAATACCGCCTGACATATCAATATATACCCGATCCACAAGGGTAAGCCAGACATGCCGGGTTATCCCTGATCCGGAATACCACCGTGAATTCAAACCTTCATTCATTACCCTTACGGCAATGAGGTTAGACTGTCCTGCCGGCTTCAGATATGAAGTAATGTCAAAATAGAAAGGTGTATAGCCATAGGGATGGCTTCCAAGGTGCTCGCCGTTAAGCCAGACATCAGCATTATTATAAACACCATCAAACTGAATGAAGGCCTTTTTGCTCATTTCTTCTTCGGAAAGGGTGAAGGTTTTCCTGTACCACCCTATACCTCCTGTCAGGTAACCTGAACTCATTTTATCGATGGCTGATTTATCAAATGGTCCTGTTATGTCTTCACCGTTCTGGCCGGGAAGGTCTTCAATGCCCCAGTCATGAGGCACGTCCACTTTTCTCCAGTTTGAATCATCCAGCCCGATATTTACTGCGCCCGCAGGATTATCCCTGACAAAGCGCCAGCCTTCATCAAATGATCTGGTTCTTGTTATGCGTTCTGATTTACCCTGGCTGGTTGCCGATATTCCAGGTATAAAAACGGAAATCATTAACAGGGACATTAAAAAAATGATCTTATTCATAGTGAGCAGGTTTTTGGTTATTAAAGCAGGTTGGTATAGTTGTCTAAAAATAGTAAATCCCGGTGGATGATTTCACACCGGGCTGACTAAATTTCTACGAACGACCACATTAAACGATTAAGTTCGAATAATGTGAACTATCCTTAAGAAATTCCACACCAGGGTGAAAAATACCCGGTCAGCATTATTATCTTGGTCCCTTATTTCATAAAAGAACAAACCTGATCACTGATATGTGGAACAAAAAACTCTTGAATATTATTATTTTCCTGTCACTTTCACTGATCTCTAACAGCCAGGAGGCGGTAACAGAAGCAAAAAAGACCAGACTGGTTTCTGAAATAGACAGTATACTTCAAAGTCAGGTAGACCTTGATAAGATCCCGGGCGCAGTCATCCTGGTCAAAAAGAATGACCAGGTAGTCTGTTTTAAAGCATACGGATATGCCCAGAAATATGATTATAACCACAACCTGCTCGATCCACCGGAGATGATGACAGTTGATCATTTGTTTGACATTGCTTCACTTACAAAAGTCATCGGGACCACAACTTCAATAATGCTGCTTGTCGACAGAGGGCTGATCAGTGTTGAAGATCCGGTATGCAAATACATAAAAGCTTTTGATACACCGGATAAAAGACGGATCACCATCCGTAATCTGCTCACACATACAGCAGGATTATATGAATGGTACCCTCTTTATTACCGGGCTTCGAACAAAGAGGAATGTTTCAGGCTTATAGCGGATCTTCCTCTGCAATTTCCGATTGGTGTACGACGCAGATACAGTGATCTGGGATTTGATCTCCTTGGCGAGCTCATTGAGATAGTTTCCGGACAGCCCATGGAGCAATTCATGGAACAAAATATCTTTCAGCCGCTGGGTATGAATCATACTGATTTCAATCCCCTGAAAACCTTCGGATCAGTGAAAATTGCAGCCACATCACCAGGTAATCCGTGGGAAAAGAGAATGATCACTGATTCCACACTTGGTTATAAAATAAAGGATATTGATCCTGCAGAATGGAACGGCTGGCGAAATTACGTGCTAAGGGGAGAGGTGAATGACGGGAATGCATGGTATGCTAACGGAGGGGTATCGGGTGCGGCCGGTTTATTCTCTACCGCAGAGGACATTCAGAAAGTTGTTGATATGCTGATGAATAAAGGAAGATCAGGATCAAATCAATTTATTTCGGGAAAGACAATAGGAATATTTCTGAAAAAAGACAGGTTCAGGAATGGTCTGGGCTGGATGATGGATACCAAGAATTCCTTTATGATCAATGCACCTGCAGGCTCATTCGGACATTCCGGATTTACGGGAACAAGCATTGCGGTGATCCCGAGGGACAGAGTTTCAGTAATACTTTTAATAAACCGTCAGAATATCGGCCTGCTGAAAAATGGTGAATATTATAATGTGAATTCAGTCAGGCGCCAGGTGTTCAGGGCAGTATCTAAATATTTACTGAACAGGTAATTGCGTATGTCTTCGTGATTCTTTATGTCTTAGCGTATTTGTGGCATTTCAGAAAAAGGATCCCGTCCCCTTGTTAATCAAAATATGGATCAAAGGTATCGGATCCAGCCATTGCCACTCCCACAGGATGTAGCCTGAATAATATCCTTATTGTATTGCCCTGGGATTTTAAAACATCATCAAGCCTCTTGTAGCATTCCGGTGCTTCATCGGCGTCACCGCCCCTAAGAACTATACCGCGACTGGAGACTTTATCCCTCACATCGTCATAATCTATGATCCCTTTTTTGATGATCTTCAGGTGGCTGATCCCGTCCCGGTTCCTGACCCATTTCCTTTTGCCTGCCGATTTTGTTCTGGACATCACCCTTCCTGCTCCATGGACAGTCGTGTAAAGTGCCTTTTTTGCAGTTTCATTGTCGACACCTTCAATGATCACTGAATCATCGGCCATGGTGGCACCAATGAATCCTGTCTGGCCGGGAAATGCCGGAGTGCATCCTTTCCTCACAACCCAGTATTTTTCTCCGAAATGCTCCTCCCTCCATGCAAAGTTGTGATTGTTATGGACCTCATAGGTCACATTGGGATTACCGAGGATTTCCAGGACCTTTTTCACGACCATTTCCCTGCCTGCATAGGCATATTCACCTGCAAGGTTCATGGCTTCTATATATGACTGCCCGAGTTCACTGCCAGCCTCGAAAAGTATTGGTGGTGAATCCATGCTGCCTTCCCTTACCTTTTCCTCAAAAGGGAAACCGCGTGACATCGCAATGAATCCGGTGGTTGTTTTGAATCCGAATCCCCGGGAGCCGAAATGCACTCCGACCCAAAGGAAACCGTCATCATCTTTGAAAAGATCAACAAAATGGTTCCCGCTGCCGACGGTCCCGAGCTGCTCCTTTGCGAGACTGAGCATCCTTCTTTGAGGTTTGAATTCTGCCCTGCTTATTTTGTCGAGTACCGGATGGTCGACTGGCTCATTATTAGGCCGCCCGATACCAAAGGAGATCCTTCTGAAGATTTCATCCATGATCTCAGGCACACTGGTTTCTTTTGCATGTATATCCGTCCTTACCGCATAGTTTCCGCAGGCTATATCGAACCCTACTCCCGATAATGATATCTTATCTTTATAAGCTACGGCTCCTCCTATCGGATGGCCATAACCGTAATGGTCATCAGCATTAAGAACTTCAATATCGCTCTCGGAGGTGATACACTTTTCTATCTGCCTGATCGGATCCTTTTCAATCAGCTCCCTGCCAAAAATTGTGATG
>JAUZNW010000072.1 GCA_030706785.1 Bacteroidota bacterium
AGTTTTACCTTCAGATTCAGATCAGACAAGAGCTTTGGCGCCACCAGGTGCCGGGCATGGCCAAACGGATGCGGTTGATACTGCACGTTATTCCCGTAGCCGGTAATAATATCGATAATGTGGTGAGGTCTTAGTTTCAGATCAGCCAACTTTTCATTCACCTTCAATAATTAACTATATTAAAATCAAGTATAAAACAACCAGCAACAAGCAACCAGCAACCTATCAGTTTTTAATATCAGGTTCAAAGAAGATCCACTGAATCGCAGGGTTTTTCATTCTGAGCTCCGCTTCGCATTTATTGATGTTGTTGATAAGTTGATCAGCAGAATCGACCTTTCTCATCTTTGCTTTTACCGATACCATTATACGCGGTCCGAGCTGCATGGTGATCAGATTGAATATCTTTTCAATTTCGGGCATATCTTCTAGCCAGATCTTTATTTCTGAACTAGTCTGTTCATCTGAACTCTGGCCGATCAGCAGGCTTTTAACCCTTGTTGCCAGCAATACTGATATAACTATAAGGAGCCCGCCTATCGCAATACTGCCAAGGGCGTCGAAGAGAGTGTTCCCGGTCACAATCGTGAGGATAATCGACAATAGTGCGAATGTCAGTCCCATTAATGCTGCAGTATCCTCCCCCAGGACCACCAGCAGTTCGCTCTGGCGGCTCTTCCTTATCCAGGTCCTGAGCTTCAGATTATGCCTTAGCTTATTGACCTGGGTAAGACATCCGTAAAGAGAAGCTGCCTCGAAAAACATACTGACCAGTAAAACCGCGATTGCAACAACAGGGTTTTTCAGTCCTTCATGGAGGCTTATCTTGTGGATTCCCTCATAGATGGAGAATAATCCTCCCATACTGAACAGGATAAGGGCAACTATAAACGACCAGAAATAGATCTCCTTTCCATAGCCTAGCGGATGTTCCGTGTCGGGAATTTTCCCTGATGCCCTCAATACCAGGAAAAGAAGGCCTTGATTACCGCAATCAGCAAAGGAATGTATCGATTCTGCAAGCATTGCACCTGATCCCGTAATCACCGCCGCAATTGTTTTGGTAACTGCAATACCAAGATTGGCTAGCAGAGCAAAAAGTATCGATTTAACGGAAGCTTCCTGGTGAGACATTACCTTTATCCTTTTCTTTAGGTTCCGGTTGGAATTGACTGTTGCTGGTTACTGGTTGCTGGTTAGAACATTGAAACAACCAGCAACAAGCACCTAGCAACAAGTAACCTTATTTTATTTGTGGTATCACTTCAATCAGTAAATTCAGTACCCGGTCCACATTCTTTTTAAACACGGCAATAACTTCTTCCCATGAAACAGGGGCTTCATCGATCTTCCAGCTGTCATAATCGGTGCTCATTGCTATTGTGGCATAAGGGATTCCCATTTCGTTTGCGAGTATGACTTCCGGGGCGACCGACATGTTGATAATATCGGCTCCCCAGACACGGAACATTTTTGATTCAGCACGGGTTGAGAATCTGGGCCCTTCAATTGTAATAATCGTCCCCTTTTCATGGAACCTCAGCCTGTTTTCCGCTGCTGTCATAATAAGCAGCTCACGGAGCCTATGATCAAAAGGATCAGCCATAGGTGTGTGGTGCATCATACCGGGTTCAAATTCCTCAAAAAAGGTTGTTGCCCTTTGGTGAGTAAAATCAATGAGCTGATCAGGGATTACAATATCGCCGCGGCTGATCTTTTCCCTGAGGCTCCCGCAGGCAGTTGTCGAAAGGATATGTGTACATCCGGCATCCTTAAGGGCATATAAATTTGCCCTGTTATTTACCTGTGAAGGCGGTATGGTATGATCGTGGCCGTGTCTCGAAAGGATCACAACTTCGGTATCGCTTATTTTTCCAGATAAAAGGGGAGAGGAAGGTTTCCCGTAAGGTGTGTCTACGTGCTTTTCTTCAGGTGAACCGAGTATCCCGGGTTTTTCAAGGCCTGAGCCGCCAATGACAGCAATCCTGGTCATTCTTCTTTCCTGAGGTACTGCATTAATACGTTGGCAGCTTCATCCATATCATGGCCAAAAGTAAGCAGTCCTGCCCTGTCGCCTGCCATCACTATGATTCTTTTATCAAAAACATCCGACTCGCTGAAGAGCCTGGAGATATCCTTTGCCAGTCCGATTGTGCCGTAATCCATTGAAGGATTGGTGGTCGGTACATTGTAGATCAGCTCGTTCCAGAGGTCGATGCTGTGAACATGAATTACCGCATTGACATCAGGATCGGCGAGGTATATTGCAGCATGGGTAAGCGATTCTGACGATGCTTTCAGGGGACCGACGCATTGAACGGCATTGTCATCAATATTGAACGAATTGACTTTTACATAATGTCCGGGTTCGAGTTCAGGTATTTCACCAGTGGCTGAGCCTGTGATCACAAACTGGTTCCCTCCCCTTATCCTCATGCTGATATTCCCGAAACCAACGCCATTCTCATAAGCTCCTATCAGGTCCATGTTGTAAAGGATCTCCCTCCAGTAATTGATTATTTCATATTGTTCATCCGAGATAACCGGCCCCGACTGTGTCCAATGACAATTAAATTTAACTACACCTTCCATTGTAATTATTTGAATTTATCCGAAAATAATCTTTTTATGTCTTCTTCAGTTGCTTTGCATATGCCTTTTTCAGTTATAAAGCCCGTAATAAGCCTTGCGGGAGTAATGTCAAATCCCCAGTTCCCTGCCTTTGCATTCTCAGGACATATTCTGACAGATCTTATTTCACCGTCAGCATAACCCGATACTGTTATAACTTCATCCTGATCCCTCTCCTCAATAACAATCTCACTGAGCCCGTCGCTTATGCTGAAATCAATTGAAGTTGACGGCATAACAGAGAAGAACGGGATATTGTTGTCGAATGCAGAAAGAGCTTTAAGATATGTGCCTATCTTGTTTGCCACATCTCCTTTACTGGTTGCACGGTCGCATCCGACAAAAACCAGGTCAACCGATTCTTTCTGCATCAGGTATCCTCCGGCATTGTCTGTAATAAGTGTATATGGTACACTATTCTGACCAAGTTCCCAGGCGGTAAGACGAGCCCCCTGGTTTCTGGGCCGGGTTTCGTCAACCCATATATGAACAGGGATCCCTTTCTGCACTGCAAGATAGACCGGGGCTGTGACTGTTCCATAATCAATGCAGGCAAGCCATCCTGCATTGCAGTGCGTCAGAATATTGACGGGTTGCCCATTCTTTTCTTTACTTTTTGCCTCAATTATTTTCAGCCCATGCTCACCTATTTTCCTGCAGTTCTCCTTTTCCGTTTCGCAAATCCCGAGAGCAGTTTTCAGGGCTGTCGATGAGAGTAAATCAGGATCATTAATTCCGTCGAGCTTCTCCCTGACATTATTTACCGCCCATGAAAGGTTAACAGCAGTGGGACGGCTTGAAATGAGGTATCTGGCAGCATTCGAAATATGGTCCTGGATCCCGGTATGGTGAGTTATCTCCAGAGTGGCAAGGTACATTCCAAATGCACCTGCAGCACCAATCAGCGGCGCTCCTCTTATAGTCATCTCCTTTATTGCCGTCCAGACATCCTCGACTGAGCGAAGCTCTTTGATCTCCAGGGAAAAAGGCAGCTTTTGCTGGTCAATCACCCTGATAATTGTATTATCCGTTTCGTCCGGCCATATACTCTGGTAGTTCTTCCCCTCTATGAGCACAGCTTAAAACGATTTGAATTTCAAATTTACAAAATTACTTGCTTCACCTCCTGATTCCTGAAGCTTGATCATCCACTTTTTTACCCCCTGCCCCCTAAAGGGGGTTTGAAGAATATTTACCCCTTCCGCCTTCGCGTAGCCGCTTCGGCGAAACAAGGCAGGGAGTTGGGAGTGATCCTGAATCAATTTCGACTTCTCGACCGGTTTTTTCTAAAATTTTGAACCGATTCATTTATGTCTTAATTTTGCTGTATTGAAAAGCCCTTGCATAAAATATTTATTATATGGTTAATAAAGAGGAATTTAGGAAGAAG
The DNA here is from genome assembly GCA_030706785.1 of Bacteroidota bacterium. Classification (GTDB taxonomy): domain Bacteria; phylum Bacteroidota; class Bacteroidia; order Bacteroidales; family VadinHA17; genus LD21. The sequence goes on from JAUZNW010000072.1 coordinate 4,022, forward strand.
ATAATCATCACAGCAGGACATATCTTCAGCCATTTCGGCTTTAAGAAGACCACAATGGACGAGATCGCCAAAGCCATGAAAATGGGTAAAAGTTCAATATACTACTACTTCGGGAGCAAGGAGGAAATCTTTGAAGCGGTAGTCTTGTATGAGGCCAATATGCTTAGGAGTCAGCTTACTACTGCTATTAAATCAGTTGAATCGCCGGTCGACAAAATGAAAAAATATGTTTTTGTCAGGATGAAAGCGTTCGAAAAACTTTCCAACTACTATAACGCCATCTTCGATAAAAACCTTGATCATTTTGAATTCATAGAGAGAATACGGACAAAATATGACCGGGAGGAACTGGCCATCCTTCGCCTTATCCTCTACCATGGAGCCAGGAAAAAGGTATTCAGTGTTTCTGACAGCGAATATACAGCGCTGGCTGTTCAGACAACCATGAAAGGCCTTGAAGTCCCGCTCTTCTGGAAAAAAAGGGAAATGAATATTGAGGAGAGATTGAATGGAATACTGGATGTCCTGTTCAATGGGATTCTGAAGAAATAGTTGCTGGTTGGCAGTTTTTTACAGATTCCCAGCCAGCAATCAGCAACAATCTTTCCATTTCCAGAATAATTACTTTCTTCGGATCTCCAGCCTTTTCTTTTTCTTCAGACTGAAATAAAGCCACACAAGCCCGGCAATAATGAACGGGATGCTCAGCCACTGTCCCATATCAAGCTTCATTGTGTTTTCAAATTCCACCTGGGGTTCCTTCACAAATTCTATAAAGAACCTTGCTGTGAAGACCAGTATCAGGAAGAGGCTTATGAGAAGACCCTGGATATGCTCACCTTTCTTTCTCCAGTATATCCTGTAGAGAAGAATAAAAATTATCAGGTATGAAAGACCTTCGTAGATCTGGGTAGGGTGCTTTGGTGCCGTCTCGCCGTTCCTCAGGAAAACGAATCCCCATGGGAGGGTGGTCTCGACGCCGTATATTTCGGAATTCATCAGGTTTCCCATCCTTATGAAGAAGCCTGAAAGGGCCACCACAATTGCAATCCTGTCAATTACCCATGTGTAATCCTTCTTCTCCTTCCGGACAAAGAGCCAGAGTGCAATGAGGATTCCAATAGCGGCACCATGGCTTGCAAGTCCTCCGTGCCATATCTTAAGTATTTCCAGGGGATGGCTGAGATAGTATCCCGGTTCATAGAAAAAGCAGTGTCCCAGCCTTGCTCCAACAATTGTTCCGACGGCCATATAGACAGTAAGCCGGTCGAGGACAGCGATACTGAGATTTTCATTGTCGAAAATCTTTTTCATAATTATATATCCGAACAGGAAGGAAGATGTGAAAAGCAAACCGTACCACCTGACTGCAAAAGAACCGATCCGGAACATCTCGGGGTTTACATCCCATGGAATTACCTGTAAATGCATGATGAGTTAAATAATAATGGTCAAAGGTAGAAAATCTTAATTATCTTTAAAAAATGTAAGTTTGCAGCTACGAAACCGAGGTGTTGATGAAAACCAGCATTATCCGAAGCCTGATCTTTTTCTCAGCTGCTTATATTTATGCGTCGGGCTGCGCAAAGATCAGCTCCCCGTCAGGCGGGCCAAAGGATAAGGAGCCACCGGTAGTAATCAGAAGTATTCCGGAAAACGGAACTGTTAATTTCAAAGGCAGGGAAATTGTGATCAGTTTCAATGAGTATGTCGTACTCGACAGAATAACCGAAAAGTTTATGGTTTCTCCTCCATTGAAAAAAAGACCTGAGGTGTTTACGAGAGGTAAAAGCATTCATGTGAAGTTCGATGAAGAACTGAGAGACAGCGCAACATACACCTTCTATTTTCAGGATGCAATACGGGATCTTAATGAGGGGAATCCGATCAACAATTATCAGTTTGTTTTTTCGACAGGCCCAGTGATTGATTCGCTTTCGGTGACAGGTAATGTTTATACGGGACTTACCCTTGATCCCCCGGAAAATGCCATGGTACTTCTTTACAGCAACCCGGCTGATTCAGCGGTAATAAAAAAGATCCCCGATTATATAACGCGCTCCGAACAGAACGGTGAATTCAGGATCAGCAATGTGAGTCCGGGAAGATATCGTCTTTATGGTCTTGTTGATGCGGATAACAGCAAGAATTACAATAACCGGGATGAGGCATTTGCGTTTTATCCTGAAGCCGTTGATATCACACCGCAGAAGAACTTTCTTCCTGTAGTAAAGGACACTGCAAAGGTCAAACCTGTTGAAGGGAAGATCCCTTTCAAGCCTCCTCTTATCGGTGAATATCAGCTGATTATGTTCCAGGCTGAAAAGAAAGCAAGATATCTTACATCCTCCTCAAGGAAAGATGCATATCACATGGTGTATACATTGTCGGTTCCACCCGACACATTGAAATTCTCATTCAGAATACCTGATACTTCACCGGATGCATATTATATCGAGAAAAATAGGACAAAAGACACCGTAACAGTCTGGCTGACTGACAGTACTCTTTATCACAAGCCACAGATCGAGACCATTGTAAGCTTCCCGTTCACCGATTCTCTTGGAGTTCTAAGGGAGAGGACCGATACAGTCACAATGAGGTACCTTGCCCCAAAGTTGAGAGGCAAGACGGCAAGACATAATGCCTACAAGATCAGCACGGGAATAATGAGCCAGGTCCGGCCTGATAAAAAGATAACCATAACGGCACCGGCTCCGTTTCTGCCGCCTGACACGTCGAAGATCCGGCTCTTCGAGCTTGAAAAGGAACAAAAGATAAGACGTCTGTTCAACCTGAGCAAAGACACCACAAACTCATGCCGGTATTATGCCCAGGCAGATCTGAAACCGGGGAGGAGCTATCTTTTTATATCAGACTCTGCTGCCTTTAAAAGTATTTATGGAGAGGCCTCGGATTCGACCGGAATTAGGTTTTCGGTACTGACACCTGAAACCTATGGCAAGCTGATACTCGATATCTCAGGTTATGAAGGCAATACGATCATTCAGCTGCTGAATAATACTGAAAAGGTAGTAAGGGAATCACATCTGACAGGAAAAGGGAAAATTGAATTTCCGCTGCTCGAGCAGGGAGGTTACAGAATAAGGGCGATTTTTGATCTGAATAATGACGGCAAATGGACGACAGGTGATTTTGATTCTCACAGGCAGCCTGAGCCGGTCTCATATTACCCTGAAGAACTTGAGATCAGGGCGAACTGGGAAGCCACACAGCCGTGGAACCTGGAGTTGAATAACTTCAAGAATCCTAAATTGCAGATAATCAAGAAATCCACAAGATGAAAACATGCCCATTATAAAATCCGGGCAATTTATGATAATATATTAATAATTTAAACTTTACAAACATGAAAAAAGTAGTAGCCGGCGTTGATATCGGCGGAACAAACACACGATTCGGGCTTGTCGATGAGAAAGGCAAAGTACTGGCCGAAGGTCACCTTAAAACAACTGATTATCCTGAGATCAGTGGTTTTGTAAAAGCACTGGGAGCAGGGATCAAAAAGCTGCTGTCAGGCAGGAAGGATATTTCACTGGCAGGCGTTGGGATCGGCGCTCCTGATGCAAACTATCACAGGGGAACAATTGAACATGCTCCCAACCTGGCATGGAAGGGAATTGTACCGCTCGGAGACCTGGTTAAGAAGGAATTAAAAGTGCCGGTAGCAGTTACAAATGATGCCAATGCTGCTGCAATGGGTGAAATGGTATTTGGCGGCGCCAAGAATATGAAGGATTTCATTGTTCTCACTCTTGGAACGGGGCTTGGCAGCGGAATCGTGATCGACGGTAAAATGGTATATGGTCATACGGGATTTGCAGGTGAGGTCGGGCATATGGTAGTAGTTCCCGACGGAAGGGTATGCGGTTGCGGCAGAAAGGGCTGCCTTGAAGCCTATGCATCTGCAACAGGACTTGTAAGGACAGTCTCAGAGATGATCTGCGAATCGAGGGAGGAAAGTGTTCTGCGGGATGTCCCGCCATCGAAGCTTACAGCCAAACAAATTGCCGAGGCTGCTGAAAAGAATGATCCGGTAGCTGTAAAGGCAATGCAATACACCGCTGAAAAGCTTGGATTCGGGATCGTCAATTCGATCGTATTTTCAAGCCCGGAGGCCATATTCCTGTTCGGCGGACTTGCACAGGCTGGCGAAATTCTCTTCAAACCTGTAAGGGAGTACCTGAAGAAGCACAACTATGTCCTGTTTAAAAACACTGTTAAGATACTTCCTTCAGGAATACCGGAAAGTAACGGAGCAGTTATGGGTGCGGCTGCCCTTATACTTAACGAACTTTCCTGAATATCAAAACGCTGGAAGTAAATAAGCTCAGGTTAAGCAAACGATTTCCCGATCTGGATGAGGTATCAGAAAAGCTTGATCAACCGGACAGAATAATCCGGGTCGGGGAACTTAATTGGAAAGATTACCGGTACATGCCGGATGTGAAAGTCTCGATGGCGTATACTGAAGGTGAAATTTTTCTGAAGTATTTCGTCACCGAGGATTTTTTCAAAGCTGAGAAGACCGAATCGAATCAGGCAGTTTACGAAGATTCATGCGTGGAATTTTTTGTGTCACCGGCTGCCGACGGCATCTATTACAATTTCGAATTTAACGGAATAGGTACATGCCTTCTTGGGTGCGGCACCGGCAGGGAGAACAGGATGAGGGCTTATCCGGAAATCATCTCAGGGATCAGACGCAAGACATCAGTCGGAAAAGTACCCGTGAAGGAAAGAACAGGGAAATTCTCATGGTCAATTACGGTCGCGATCCCCATGAATGTTTTCTTCCGGCACAAAATAGAAGGATTCGAAGGGAAAATTTTCGGGGCTAACTTTTACAAATGCGGCGACAGGCTGACTATTCCTCACTATCTGACCTGGAACCCGGTGAAAACGGATAAACCGGATTTTCACAGGCCAGAATTTTTCGGACTTCTTAAATTTATTTGAATTGGATGAGTAATCGGGATAACTGATTGATAATAATTATTTAATTTTAAATCAGTTTATTGCCAAGGTTATTGAATAATTTCCTTTTAAACCGTAAAGAGCGCGAACTCCCGATGGCTATCAGAATTGGGCAGAGACCGGAAAGCTTTTACACCCTGCCCCCTGAAGGGAGTTTAATCAGGTCCCCTTCAGGCCTGTACTGAGCGAAGCCTCAGGGGATTCAGGGATTTCTTTGCGTTTCTTTGCGCCTTTTTAGCGTTCTTCGTGGTTAATGGATTTAAAAAAATAAAGAAGTTATTATGTCGAAAAAACAAGTCGCGGTCGGAATCGATATCGGAGGAACAAACACAGCTTTCGGATATGTAGACCGTGGTGGCCATATCCTGGTCGAGGATAAGCTCAAGACAAGTCAGTACGATGAAGCTGAGGTATATGTGGCCGCTCTGTATGAAAAGATCATGCTTGCCGGTCAGAAGATCATGGATGATGTTGAGATACTCGGCTTTGGCATAGGAGCCCCTATGGGGAATATAAACAAGGGGACTATCGAGTATCCCGCCAATCTTCCCTGGAAAGGAATTACACCTGTTGCGGATATTTTCCGAAAGCACACCGATCTGCCGGTAGTGGTGACCAATGATGCTAATGCAGCAGCAGTGGGGGAGATGGTTTACGGCGGGGCCAGGAATATGAAGGATTTTGTTGTCATCACTCTCGGGACCGGCCTGGGAAGCGGCTTTGTGGTCAATGGTAATCTTATGTACGGGCACGACGGATTCGCCGGCGAACTGGGTCATACAACGATCAGGTCCGGACCCAATGCCCGTGAATGTGATTGCGGGAAAAAAGGATGCCTTGAGACTTATGTATCAGCTACAGGCCTCAAGAGAACCCTGTTTAAAATACTGGCCGACAGCGTGCTGCCAAGTGAGTTGAGAAAATACAGCTTTGAACAGCTTGATGCAGAGATGATCCATGAGGCAGCCAGGAGAGGGGATATTCTTGCAAAAAGAGCTTTTGAACATACCGGGCAGATGCTTGGAGTAAAACTTGCAGATGTTGTCGCACATACCAGCCCTGAAGCAATCTTTTTATTTGGCGGGCTGGCACAGGCAAAGGAACTCATCTTTGAACCTGCCAGAGAGTCAATGGAGGAGAACCTTCTCTACATTTACAGGGGCAAAGTAAAGCTGCTGCCTTCTGAACTCAGTTCACAGAACGCAGCGATACTTGGAGCAAGCTCACTGATCTGGTCGCTTAAGGAATCCAAATCCAGGAAATTCTGATGGCAAATTTTACATCCATATTGAATCATATTCTCGGAGTTGTATTCATAATTATAATTATGTCAGTGGCTTATGCTTACCTTAAGCCCCACCAGCTCCACAAGCGAAGGCTGTTCTCCACACTGATGCTCAAGCTGAGCTACCTGTTCTACCTGCTGGTGTTGTGCCTTATAGTATACTTTTCTGCGCTTGTCAAAGGAGGTCTTGACAAAGTTTTTTACGGGATAGAATTCTTTGCATTCCTTCTTGTCCTGTTCGTCCCTACAATCGGTATCTTTGCGCGGAAGCTTGGTTACTTCAGCAAAAAGAGGGAAGGCTATAATTATTTCTTTACAGTTGTCAACCTGGTATCGGTTTTAGCAATTCTTTTGATGTATTTTATTTAGGAAAGTCTTCTAATTCCTATATTGATAATCAAATAATAACTTTGTATAAACTAATATCCTGAACTATGATCGAAGAACGCCTGGTTACTTATATTGAGCAGAGCATCAGACAAAACTGGGACATAGAAGCTTTGTCGAACTACAGGGAAAAAGGTTATTCCTATAAGGAGATTGTGGAAAAAATGCTGAAGTTTCACATATTCTTCAGGGATGCGGGTATCAAGAAGGGCGATAAGATCGCCCTGTTAGGAAGGAACTCGGCATACTGGTGCGTAATCTATCTGGCCACCGTTACTTACGGGGCTGTGATAGTCCCGATACTTCCCGATTTTAAACCGGAGGACATAGTAAACCTCATCAATCATTCCGATGCAACGATCCTGTTTGCCGATGACAAGATATATGAGTCTCTTGACAAAGACAGGATGTCTGCAATAAGGGTTGTGATCTCGCTCGATGATTACAGCATAATCAAATCGACTGAAAATAAGCTGAAGGAGAATTACCAGGCCCTTGAAGAAAGATATCTTCAGTTATATCCCGATCTTAAGCCTGAAGATATTAAGTTCTCTGATATATCAAATGACGAGCTGGCCGTTATAAGCTACACCGGAGGAACGACAGGATTTTCAAAAGGAGTTATGCTTTCGCACAATAGCCTTGCAGCCAACGTCAGGTTTGCACAGAATCACATGCCACTCAAGCCAGGTGATCCTCTCGTTTCCTTTCTGCCTCTGGCCCATACATACGGTTGTGCATTTGAATTCCTGTTCCCTTTCACATTCGGCTGTCACATCACAATCCTTTCAAAGACCCCTTCTCCGCAGATCATCGTTCAGGCATTCAAGGAAATAAAACCGCGTCTAATACTTTCAGTCCCTCTTGTGGTCGAAAAGATCTTCAAGAACCAGCTGCTTCCTGTTATTAACAAACCTCATATGAAGGTCCTCCTGGCAATTCCGGGGATAAATAAAATACTTCATAAAAAGATCAGGGTGAAACTGACTGAAACGTTCGGGGGAAAGTTCCATGAAATTGTGATCGGCGGAGCGGCATTTAATCCTGAGGCTGAGAGATTTTTCCGGAAGATCGGGTTCAGGTTCACGGTAGGATACGGAATGACGGAATGCGGTCCCCTCATCAGCTATACTTCGTGGGATACCACTAAACTTGGCGCTTCGGGTAAACCCGTTGATACCCTTGAAGTTACTATCAATTCTCAGGATCCTCAGAAGGAAATCGGAGAGATAATCCTGAGAGGCGAAAATGTCATGCTGGGCTATTACAAGAATGAAAAGGCAACCAGTGAGATTATTGATAAAAACGGTTGGATGCATACAGGAGATCTAGGGATAATGGACAGGGAAAAGAATATTTTCATCAAGGGAAGAAGCAAGAGTATGCTCCTCGGTCCATCGGGGAAGAATATCTTCCCGGACGAGATTGAAGCTGTGATCAATAATATGGATTACATTTCCGAATCGCTTGTGATATCAGAAGAAAATAAGCTGGTGGCACTAATCTATCCTGATTATGAAAAGATGAAGCAGGATAATATTTCTGATGAGAAGCTTCAGACCATACTTGATGCAACCAGAAAAATTGTCAATGAAAGATTGCCTGATTTCATGGCAGTCACAAAATTCAGGATCCATCCTGAAGAATTCGCAAAAACCCCGAAGAGAAGTATAAAGAGATTCCTGTATACCAAAGAATGATATTTTGATCGCACGACGCTACGACATAAACAACCCCCCGACCCCCCTGAAGGGGGCAGAGATCCAGTGCATTGAATGGAGTTTCCAGATATAACTAATGCCCCCTTTAGGGGGCAGGGGGTAAAAATTCAAAGGTACCTGAAGACAGAAGTTTTTATTTCATGCAAAAGTATGCAATCATAGTAGCAGGCGGAAAAGGCAAAAGGGTGGGAACGGAAATCCCAAAGCAGTTCATTGAACTCCGCGGAAAACCTGTTCTGATACATACTATTGAAAAATTCTACAGGTTTGATAAATCCATCAGCATTATAATTGTGCTACCGGAGAGTCAATTTAATTACTGGACGGCAATCAGGAAAAAGCATTCTTTTAAGATTCCGCATGAGATAGTTAAGGGCGGTCCGCACAGGTTTTATTCAGTAAAGAACGGACTTGAACTTGTCAGGGACGAAAGCCTGGTTGCAGTTCATGACGGTGTCAGGCCGCTGGTAAGTACAGAAACAATCAGAAGATGCTTTGAAGCTGCAGAAAAATCCGGCAATGCGATCCCTGTGGTCAATCCTGCAGAATCACTCAGGATGATCTCTGAAAAGGGGAGCTCTCCGGTCAGCAGGGACACAATCAGGATCATTCAGACACCCCAGGTATTTCGTTCAGCTATTCTTAAAAAAGCTTACCTGCAGAAATATGATCCTTCATTCAGTGATGACGCGACCGTGCTAGAAAGGTCTGGAGAGACAATCAATCTTGTTGAAGGGAACAGGGAGAATATAAAGATCACAAATCCTGAGGATCTTTTAATTGTATCGGCATTACTGGATGTAGTTTCCTGACTTCAGCTGTAATTTGTATCTTGCAGCGGAATTATCCTTTGACTTTATGAAATTCAGGTATTTTTTACCGGCATTAGCAATGCTGGTTATTGCAGGTTGCGCAGAACTTGCCAAAGTGATCCAGTCTTCAGGAAACATGCCTCTTACTGAAGCTGAAGTAATCAGCGGACTGAAAGAGGCTTTGACTACCGGAGCCAGGAATTCAGCCCAGAAGCTGTCGGCAGAGAACGGTTATTATGGTGACCTCATGGTGAAAATATTACTTCCGGATGAAGCCAAAATAATTGTTGACAATATCTCCAGAATACCGGGGGGCCAGCAGCTCATCGAAGATGTGATTCTCAGGATTAACAGGGCAGCAGAAGATGCCGCGAAAGAAGTAGCCCCGATATTTGTCAGCAGCATTACGCAGATGACTGTCTCAGACGCTTTCAATATTCTCCGGGGACCGGACAATGCCGCAACAACCTATCTCAGGAATACCACATGGGATCAGTTGTATGCCCTCTATAAACCGAAGATCCGGAATTCGACAGAAAAGAAGATCATCGGCAATATATCCACAAAGGATTCATGGGTCACTCTTACAGGAAAATGGAACTCACTGGCCAATTCTGTAGCCGGCAAGCTTGCAGGATTTAAACCTGTCAATACTGATCTGGATGATTTCCTGACTACCAGAGCCCTGAGCGGGATGTTCCTGAAGGTCGAAGGTGAGGAGCTGAAAATAAGAAAAGAGGTTTCGGCGAGGGTCACTCCACTGCTTCAGAGGGTCTTCGGGTCGCTAGATACAAAGTGATCTTCTGTCAGAATGTTATTATGTTTGAAAGAAATGTCCTAACATATCATGGTCTTGAGGTCAGGATCTCAGATTTCGCTAATGAAGGGATCCTTGAGATCCTCAATCATGCCCTACAGGGATCGGAAGGCGGACTAAGATTCCAGTTGCAGAATATCCCGGAAAGGATTGCTGCATACAAAGACCAGATCAGATTCGTTTCGCTCTATAAGAAAAACCAGATAACAGGAACGGTTGGATCGTGTTTCAGAATAACCGGTCAGGGAAATCTGAGATATCCGTCATCCTATATCAGGTACCTGGCGTTCCACTCTGTCTACCAGTCAGATTTAAACTGGAAGAAGAGGCCAAAGGATATTATCAGGCCTGAAAAGGATGATACATTCAAGCAAAAGACGCTTGAGATTTTCAGCAGGCCGCATCTTCTTGATTTCAAACAGGTAAATGAGAATGATAAGCACATCATGTATGCTTTTCTTGAAAGCATGAATGAGAGGTCAAAGAACCTTGTTCACCAGGCAGGGTATGAATATATCAGGTCATTCCTTACTGTCGCGTTCAGCAGGTTTTCACCGAAGCCTGACAATCGTGTCTCGAAGATCAGCACAATCGAGGATAGAAATAAGATGGAAGCCCTCCTGCTCGATTACTATAAAGGCCATTCCTTTTTCAGCACCGATTATGCATTTTACGGCAACCGTTACTATGTACTTAAGGAAGGTGACGAGATAATCGCCGGAGTTAACGCCATTCCTTCATCTTACAGGATTTATGATGTACCGGGCGTATGGGGCTGGATAATGATGAAGATACTTCCGAAGGCTCCTTATTTTAAAAGATTGTTCCACCCTGAGGAGTTCCGTCATATAGTGTTTGATGCGATCTATTGCAGGAAAGGGAAGGAGGAACTTCTTGCCAGCCTGTTTGAATCGATCTGTGCAGCAGAAGGATATTACACCGGGCTTACCTGGCTTGATGACCGAAGCGATTTATTCGACAAACTCAGGTCAGGTGTTAAAATGGGAGCTCTGAACCGTATACTGAATGCCAAGCCGGGGCTGGTATATGCAAAGTTCATCAACCTGACTGACAGGGAGAAGGAGTATTTCTATGATGCCCCTGCACATATTTCGGGATTCGATTTTTCTTAATACACTTTTTAGAGGGAAGTAGGTTAAGCCATCCAGGGTCTGGTTCTATTTTTTGCTCCTGTGTAAGCATCAAGGAAAATATTCACGTCTTCCACCATCTGGAAATCATACATCCCCAGGCAAACAAAATCAGCACCGTTATTAAATGCATATTTCAGTCCTGTTTCAGGTGTAATAGCCCCGGCGGCAAGGACCTTGAATGCAATCCATGGTTCCTTCAGGGTAGCCATGAACCTGATTGTTTCTTCCGGATCGTAATCAAACATATTGTCCTGCCAGGGAGATCCGGGATGGGCTGACCAGTAATCGTGACTGTGGCATGTTTTTACCCAGAAATCAGGCTTCAATCCATATTCGACACATTTTTTTATTGCCTCGATCCTGTGGGCACCGATTCCTGCCGGCTTCCCGTGGCTGCGAATTTCCTCCAGGCCCTTCCTTATAAGCTCCATTCTCTGGGGAACCGTTCTCCCGGTCCCGTCATCATACTGATCGTTAGTCCAGCGGTCTGTGATTTCTCCCTGGCAATAAAGTGCATCTGAATCAACAGCTAGTGACATTTCAATACCCTTCTGGAAATCAAGAGCTATACCGCAGTCCGAAATGAATTTCATATTGCTCCTGAATTCGTGCTTGTATTTCTGGAAGATCCTGCCAAGCTGCGGGTTTGTGATAATTGCATTTATCCCGCATTTTTCCGCAAGTTCAAATGTCTGTATGACTTTTTCGTCAGTATGATATGTCTTTACCAGCTTTGAAACATAGATAAGATCGCGCGCGTGAGCCCATCCCCCGATAAGGTTTCCTCCCATAATCAGCCGGCTTAGCTCAAACTTTGCAGGCTGGCCATTTTTGTCGGTATAGTTAATGGAAGTTCTTGGCACCTGGCCTTTCAGGTCCTTAAGGGTTGAATAATTGAACTTCAGAAGTGTAGCCCCGGTATTGGCGTCGATGCCCTTGACGTTAAGCAACTTCTCCTCAAAGCTGTCCCATTTTCTTTTTCTGTAAAGAGCGTAGGCAAATGCACCTATGGCAGGCAGTGATATAAGATTTCTGATCATTTCCCGACGCTCGAGCCCCTTATTAGAGCCAGTGAGAAGATCCGGGACCGGTTTTCGTGCTTTTTCCTCTTTCCACCTGCTGAACAGACGGTCGAGCCCGAACAGGTAATTAGCAGGTATGAACACAAAGGCTACAAGGACAATCAGCTCGATCAGGTTCCTGTTGATCCAGAGGTAGCTTCCTTCGGCCGGTATCCCAAACATAAAACCAGGGATCGGAGGGTATGCGACGAAATAGAACAGGAGCATTACTGCCCCGCCGAAGCTTGCCCAGCGGGCAAAGAGCCCGAATATAAGGCCCAGTCCGACAAGTATCATTCCCCAGATATTCAGAAA
>JAUZNW010000073.1 GCA_030706785.1 Bacteroidota bacterium
GCCTCTGCCACTTCCTGTGGTGTCGGAAATATCTTGACAATGTTGCTCATGTCGGAATTTCTAAATTGATATCTTCTTGTTACGCAGAGGCTGACAAACTTTAGGCACTCTAGGCACTTTAAGTACTTTAGTCACTCATAACTCACAATAGATCTCCTCATCCGCCAGATTCTTGCTCGGATAGCGCCAGGTAAGTCCCTCACCCTCAATAAGGCTGTTTGAAGGTTCAGGTCCCCACGTACCTGCTGAATAACCATAAACCTTAATTGCAGGATTATTCTTCCATGCTTTCTGTACAGGCTCGATAAATTTCCATGCAGTTTCAACCTCATCATCACGGGCATAAAGAGTTGAATCACCATTCATTACATCATACAGAAGCCTTTCGTAAGCTGAAGGTATCCTTATATCGGCAAGGTCCTTGTACTGGAAATCCATGTTGACATTTTTTACCTTGAAACCGGATCCGGGTTCTTTCATATCGAATTTCAGAAGAATACCCTCATTTGGCTGAATACGTATTATCAACTGATTCCCCGAAAGCTTGCCAATAACTCTCTGAAACAAATGATGAGGTGAAGGCTTAAAATGAATGACTATCTCGGTAACTGTGGTCGGCATCCGTTTCCCTGTCCGGATATAAAAAGGAACATCACCCCATCTCCAGTTGTTGATGTAGAACTTTATCGCGACGTAGGTTTCTGTCCTTGAATGATTATCAACACCCTTCTCGTACCTGTAGCCTGTAACACATTCTCCTCGTATTTTTGAAGCTGTGTATTGTCCCCTGATCACCTGTTTTGGAACATCTTCCTCCTTTATAGGCTGCAACGACTGAAATACTTTGAGGACTTCATTCCTTATTGCATCAGCATCAAGTGAAGAAGGGGGTTCCATTGCTGTCAGTCCGACCATCTGAAGGAGATGATTCTGCACCATATCCCTCAAAGCCCCGGCTGAATCATAATAACCTCCCCTGTCTTCCACTCCGATGTTTTCAGCGGATGTTATTTCAACGCGATGAATATAATTCCTGTTCCATAAAGGTTCGAAAATACCGTTGGCAAATCTTGTCACAAGCAGATTCTGAACAGTCTCCTTACCGAGGTAGTGGTCTATCCTGTATATCTGATCCTCGGCTATCAGCTGATGGAGTGTCTGGTTAAGCTTTATGCCGCTTTCGAGATCATATCCGAACGGCTTCTCAATTATAAATCGTTTAAAACCATCAGCCGGTGATCCAAGCCCGGCTTTGGTCAGATTGGTTGAAATTATTTCATAAAGGCTGGGTGGGGTTGCCATGTAGAATATTAAATTACCACGTGTATGGAATGTTGCGCTCAGAGTATTAATTACACTCTTCAATTGCTCATAATCAGACAGTGACAGGTATTCGACACGCTGATAATTCATACAACCGGTAAAATCTGCAATACCTGCCGGATCAAGATCTTTTTCCTCAGAGAATTTCTTTATTGCTTCAGAGGCATGCTTTCTGAAGTCATCTGAACTCCATTCCGTCCGGGCTGCACCCAGGAGAGCAAATTTCTCCGGCATAAGGTTCTGGATCTTTAAGGAATAAAGCGCAGGCAGGAGTTTTCTTGCTGTCAGGTCGCCAGAAGCACCAAATATTACAAGAATTAGATTATCAGGTCTTTCCATTGTTGTTTTAATTGCCAGGGTAATTTTCTCTCAAGTTAATTTAAATAACAATCCAGATTCATTAATTGTTGATCAAAAATTAGTCAAATAGATTTACCTCTGTAGATTCCCTTTGCTTCTTTTTATCCTGGCCCCTAAACTACTCCTAGTACACATCTGCTTAATTCATTATTACTTTCTTTGTCTTGAAACAAAGAAAGTAATCAAAGAAAATTCAAGGCTGCAGATAATTTTGGGGCTCCTGGTTTAAAGCTTGCCCACGCAATACAACTCCCCTTCGCTTCGCTCAGGGTAAGACAGTATTGCTTGCTTTAAGCCACCGCAACAAGCTTTAAACCAGTCGCTTAATCCCAAATTTCTCTGAGGCCGTCTAAAATCCAAAACTCTGGCATATTTAGAAATAATTGGAATTTAATGTGCGGTGGCAAACCGAAAATAGCCTGCCCCGACTTGGCGGGGGCGCGAACTGAAGGCATTTTGGTGGCGGTAAAGACTTGCGCAGCGGGCGGACAAAATGTCCTTCAGTTGTCATTTGGCTTCGCCGAGCTCGCGAAAAAATAGCTTATTAAATGCTGCCGCGGATATGCAATCCGTACCTTTCGCTCGGTTTCGGCGCCTTTTCTTTGTTTCTTTCTTTGGGCGGTCAAAGAAAGAAAGATGAACAAAATAGGCTCATTGGCCAAACAAATAATCAAGAGGTTAAAAAGATGTGTAAAAGGAGTAGACCCAAGGTTCAGGGGGATTTAGGGGTACTCCTCGAAGATTTCCATTGTTACATTCGGTAGTTAATTAATAAGTTAATAACTTTATTCTCTCTTTCGTAATAATTATTAAAAATATTAGTCATATTTGCATCGATTTAAAAGAGTTTATTCTACATTTACCAAAATTTGTAACGTTTTGAAGCTGGATAAAAGTATATTCTTTATGTTTTTAGTCGCCAGGTTAACCGGAATCGACTGAGAATGGTGTTTTCACTGGATTAGGGATAAACCGTTCTCTGAATTCAGAGAACGGTTTTTTTGTAAGATGGGATGTAAAACATAATTTAATCTGAATGAGAAAAAACCGGCCGGAACAAGAGGGACTTTACAGGCAGGAATTTGAGCATGGAAGCTGCGGTATCGGATTTGTTGCCCATATAAAAGGGAAAAAATCCCATTCGATAATCAGCATGGGGCTTGACATATTGAAAAACATGACCCACAGGGGAGCTGAAGGAGCCGACAGCAAAACTGGCGATGGAGCAGGTGTGATGATACAGGTACCCCGGGACTTCTATCTCATCCAGGGTTATGCCCTGCCTCCTGAAGGCCAGTTCGGGACAGGACTCATATTTCTGCCGCCGGACCAGGGTGATGCTGAGAAATGTACTGATATCTTTCTCGATATCATAAAGGAGGAGAAGATCAATTTAATAGGATTCCGTGATGTTCCCTGTGACAATTCCACCATCGGGGAAATTGCCCGTTCAGTAGAACCTCATATCCGACAGATCCTCCTGGAAGCAGATATAAGCCAGGATGAGCTGGAGCGAAAGCTGTACATTATTAGGAAAAGGACTGAAAAAGCAGTTCGCAACTCCGAACTGAGGCAGAAAAATTTCTTTTATATTCCGAGCCTTTCAACAAAAGTATTGGTTTACAAAGGGATGCTGACATCTATTCAGCTCGAAAATTATTTCCTGGATCTGAAAGATGAACGGCTTCACAGTGCAATTGCCCTAGTCCACTCAAGATTCAGCACAAATACTTTTCCAAGCTGGGACCTTGCCCAGCCTTTCAGGGTACTCGGACATAACGGCGAGATAAACACGATAAAAGGCAACAGGTTCTGGATGGAGGCCAGGGAATCAATACTTAAATCAGACAAACTTGGCGATCTTGAAAGGATCTTCCCGATAATCGAGCCTGGCAAAAGTGATTCCGCCTCACTGGATAATGTACTTGAATTCCTACTTATGAGCGGGAAATCGCTTCCCTATGCGATGTCTATCCTCATCCCTGAGTCAATCAACCTCAAAAATCCGATTCCTCCCGAGCTGCGTGACTTTTACCATTATCATTCCACATTCATGGAACCATGGGACGGACCTGCATCGCTTATTTTCTCCGACGGAAGATACATAGGAGGAATGCTCGACAGGAACGGACTACGTCCTTCACGATACCTTATAACAAACCATGATCTGATCGTAATGGGTTCTGAAACCGGCGTTCAGAAATTCGCACCTGAGGATATTAAGGAAAAAGGGCGGCTTAAGCCAGGCAAAATGTTGCTGGTTGATACTCTTAAAGGACGGATCCTGCACGACAAGGAACTTAAGGCGAAGCTTGCGACCGATTTCCCATATGGAAAGTGGATAAGCGAGAATATGGTCAGGCTCGAGGAAATTGAGACCGGCCATATTATTTCTCCTGAGCTTGGTAACCTGTATCAGAAGTATATAACCTCATTCAATTATTCATTTGAAGATATTGAAAAGATAATCAAAGAGATGGCTTCAACAGGGAAGGAGCCGATCGGTTCAATGGGAAATGATGTTCCTGTTGCAGTCCTTTCGCAGAAGCCCTACCGTCTCTTTAATTATTTCAAGCAGCAATTTGCCCAGGTTACCAATCCGCCGATTGATCCGATAAGGGAGGAGCTTGTGATGACGCTGTCAGGGTACCTGGGTTCGCTGCAGCAGAATCTGCTGGACGAATCACCCCATCATGTCAAAATGGTAAGGTTCAGAAATCCTGTTATTTCAAATACCTACTTTCAGATAGTAAAGAACCTTCGGTACAAGGGTTTCTCAGCAGCAAACCTGCAGATGCTATTTGATGCCAGGAAGGGCGCAGAAGGGCTGAGGGAGGCAGTCGAAGGGCTTTGTAGCGACGCTGAAAAAGCTGTGGATGAAGGGAAAAACTATATTATAATTTCTGACCGGGGCATTGATGAGAACAAAGCTCCGGTCCCATCGCTGCTTGCTGTTTCTGCAATTCATCACCACCTTATTGAAAAGCGTAAGAGAATGCAGATCGACCTTGTTGTTGAGACGGCCGAACCGAGAGAGGTAATGCATTTTGCGCTTCTTTTCGGATACGGGGCGAGCATTATTAATCCATACCTGAGCTTTGCCGTAATTGATAAACTGGTCAAAGACAAGGCAATTCAGCTCGATTACCAGAAAGCGGAAGAAAACTATGTGAATTCAATCAATAAAGGAATACTTAAGATCATGTCAAAGATGGGCATCAGCACCCTCCGGAGTTACAGGTCTGCCCAGATTTTTGAGGCTGTAGGGATACACAAGGATGTGATCAACAGGTATTTTTCGGGAACAGTTTCGAGAATAGACGGGATTGGAATTGAAGAGATTGCTGAAGAAGTTCTGATTCCTCACAGGAAATCTTTTACAGAAGATCCTCAGCCAGAAATTCTTACAGAAGGAGTTTATTCGTACAGAAAACACGGGGAAAAGCATGCATGGAATCCGGAAACAATTGCTCTTCTTCAGTGGAGCACAAGAAACAATGACAGGGAAAAATTCAGGGAGTACTCAAAACAGGCGGATAAAGATACTTCATCCCCACTATTTATAAGGGGAATGCTGAACATCAGGAAGAATCCTGTTTCCCTTGAAGAAGTAGAATCTGCTGAAAAAATTATGAGGCGCTTTGTTACCGGTGCAATGTCATTCGGTTCCATCGGCCGGGAGGCCCACGAGACAATTGCAACTGCAATGAACCGGATCGGTGGCAGAAGCAATACAGGTGAAGGAGGAGAAGACCCGGAAAGGTTCAAGCCTCTTCCAAACGGGGACTCAGTCAGGAGTGCCATCAAGCAGGTAGCGAGCGGTCGTTTTGGAGTTACAACTGAATACCTGGTGAATGCTGATGAAATACAGATTAAGATAGCCCAGGGAGCAAAGCCGGGAGAAGGAGGCCAGCTTCCGGGGCATAAGATTGATAAGATCATTGCGAAGACAAGATATTCTATCCCGGGAATTACCTTAATCTCACCTCCACCCCATCACGATATCTATTCAATCGAAGATCTCGCCCAGCTGATTTTTGATCTTAAAAATGTGAATCCGGAAGCAAAGATCAGTGTAAAGCTTGTATCTGCGAGCGGCGTTGGAACAATTGCAGCCGGAGTTACGAAAGCAGGGGCTGATCTGATAACAATCAGCGGTTATGAAGGAGGTACCGGTGCAAGCCCTTCCTCATCGATAAAGCATGCAGGCATTCCGCTGGAGCTTGGACTCGCAGAGACCCAGCAAACACTGGTAATGAATAACCTGCGGAGGAAGGTTGTACTTCAGGCTGATGGTCAGCTCAAGACCGCAAGGGATGTTGTCGTAACTGCACTTCTCGGGGCAGAGGAGTTTGGTTTCTCAACCTGTGCATTAATTGTACTGGGATGCGTAATGATGAGAAAATGCCATCTCAATACATGTCCGGTGGGAGTTGCTACGCAGAACCCTGAACTGAGAAAGAGATTCATGGGTAAGGCTGATAACCTGGTAACATTTTTCAGGTTCCTGGCTGAAGATGTTCGTGAGATATTAGCAGGGATGGGATTCAGGTCAATGGATGAAATAATTGGCCGTATTGATCTGCTTGAACGTAATCCTGAGGTTGATCACTGGAAAACAAAAAATATTGACCTTTCCGGAATGCTCTGGCTTCCGCCTGAGGCTTCAAGGAATGATATCCATAGGATCGTAAGCCAGACCAGCAAGCTTGGTGGCGTCCTTGATTTGGATCTGATACGTGAAGCTGAAAAAGCAATTGCAGAAAAGGAGCCTGTTACAATAGTGCGGCCTATTAAGAATACGGACAGGACCACCGGCGCAATGTTGTCAGGAAGGATTGCACGATTATATGGATCTGAGGGTTTGCCTGATGGGACTATCAGGTGCAGGTTTTCAGGATCGGCAGGTCAGAGCTTTGGTGCGTTCCTTGTCCGGGGTGTGGAACTTTATCTCGAAGGGGATTCAAATGATTACCTTGGAAAAGGTCTTTCAGGAGGGAGGATTATTGTAGTACCTCCGGAGGGATCGACATTCGACTCAGACAAGAACATAATTATCGGGAATACAGTTCTTTATGGAGCCACAAGCGGGGAAATCTATATCTCAGGGATTGCCGGAGAAAGGTTTGGTGTAAGGAACAGCGGTGCCATTGCTGTTGTCGAAGGTGTCGGAAACCATTGCTGCGAATATATGACTGGAGGAAGGATCATTGTTCTGGGTTCTACAGGGAGCAATTTTGCAGCAGGTATGAGTGGTGGAGTATCATATGTATTCAACGAGCATGGAAATTTTGATTACTACTGCAACATGGGTATGGTTGAACTCTCACTTGTTGAGGACCTTAGTGATATTGAGGAGCTCAACGATCTGATAACCAGGCATTACAATTACACAAACAGCAAAAAGGCAAAAATGATCCTCGACGACTTCGACAAATACCTGCCGATGTTTATAAAAGTGATCCCTTACGATTATAAGAAGGTGCTCCAGGAGCAGAAACTTGAAGAGCTTAAGAAAAAGATAGCCGGCGTTGAGCTTGATATAGAAATCAGCGCCTGATATAAGATAAATTAGGTGATCTCAAAATGGGTGATATAACCGGATTTATTAAGGTAAAAAGGAAGGAGGCCGGTAACCGGCTGATAAATGAGAGGATCTGTGATCACAGTGAGGTTGAGCAGGTTCTCAACAGTGAAGACAGGATGCTGCAGGCATCACGATGCATGGATTGCGGTATACCATTCTGCCATTGGATTTGTCCCGTCGATAACCTTATCCCTGAGTGGAACGATCTGCTTTTTAAAGGGGAATGGAAAGCAGCATATGAAAGGCTGATCGCTACCAACAACTTTCCAGAGATCACAGGCAGGATTTGTCCTGCCCTGTGCGAGCATAGCTGTGTCCTGAATATTGGTCAGGAGCCGGTTACGATCCGGGAAAATGAGGTAGCCATTGCTGAAAGGGCATTTAACGAAGGATATGTCAAACCCTGTGTGCCATTGAAAAGAACAGGCAAAAGAGTTGCAGTTATTGGCAGCGGTCCTTCAGGACTCGCCGCAGCAGACCTGCTTAATAAATCCGGACATACAGTCACTCTGTTTGAAAAGGATGAAAAACCCGGGGGATTAATGAGGTTCGGTATTCCCGATTTCAAGCTCAGCAAAGCAGTTATTGACAGGCGCATAAATCTCATGCTTAAAGAAGGTCTTATTTTGAGGGCCAGAACTTTAATTGGCCGTGACATCACAGTTAATGAGTTGCTAAGCGGGTATGATGCAATATGCATCGCAATAGGGTGCAGCCATCCGCGCAATCTTGAAATTGAGGGACGAAGCCTGAATGGCATACACTTCGCCATGGATTTTCTGAGTAATCAGAACAGGATAAATGCAGGTGACCTTCATCCCTCGGAAAACTGGATATCCGCTGAAAACAAAAGGGTTCTGGTCGTTGGCGGCGGAGATACAGGATCTGACTGCGTGGGTACTGCGATCCGTCAGAAAGCGCTGAATGTCACTCAGATTGAGATCCTTCCGAAACCGCCTGTGGTCCGGAATCCTGATAATCCCTGGCCATTTTACGGAAAAATCCTGAAAACATCCACTTCTCATGAAGAAGGTTGTGAGAGACTATGGAGTGTATCAACAATACGCTTTATCGGGACTGATGGGAATCTAAAAGGAGCCGAAGTTGAGGATGTTGCATGGGAAATAGAAAATGACAAGTATATTATGAAGCCGATCCCTGGTTCCCAAAGGATTATAGAAACTGATTTCGTACTCCTTGCCCTGGGATTTGTCCATCCTGTTCTTGATGGACTGATATACGGACTTAATACTGAGCTCGATGACAGGAAGAATATTAAAATTGACGGATCTTTTATGACGAGTATTCCAAAAGTTTTTGCTGCAGGTGATTCAGTAAGCGGAGCAAGCCTTGTTGTAAATGCTATCGCTTCCGGAAGGAAAGCAGCAAAAGAAATTGACAGATTTCTTAGATCGTAATAAATTCTCTTTGGATCATTGTGCTCTCTGTGTAGGTTAACTCCCATACCCCCTGAAGGGGGTCTTATTTGGGTCACTTTTAATCCCTTTAGGGGGAAGGGGTAAACCACGTAGAACTCATAGTAGACACAGAATTAACAGATAATTACTGAAGTTTTCTTATTTATCTGTCTGCAGTTACCCTTAATCCTTTTACTGTATCCAAAAGCCTTATAAATTCACCACGATAACCCTCTTCATCCTTTCCTCTGGCTGACCGTGCAAGGTTTTCAGCCTGTTCAAGCGAAGAGTTACCCTTGAACCCGGAATTCCTCAGTATCATCCCGAACTCCGACACAGCCGCTGCAAACCGCAGGTTCTCAGAAGCATCCTCCAGGTCATTGATGTAATCCTTTACAGGCTTTTCATAAAGGATGCTTGTATTACCATCGGGCTTTTTATACCTGATCTTGATTGTCAGGTATTCATCCTGATACTTGCTCCTTGCGGCAGGCTCATTCCTTTCAGATCCCTGATATTTGAGTGGATCGATTGATGGGATTTTCTCGTCAGCTCCTGCAGGAACAAGCTCATAAAGTGCTGTTACATTATGTCCTGATCCCATTTCACCGGCATCTTTCCTGTCATCATTGAAATCTTCATCATTCAGTAGCCTGTTCTCATAGCCTATAAGCCTGTATGACTGAACCTTAGAAGGATTAAACTCTATCTGGAACTTAACATCTTTCGCGATGGTAAATAAGGTCCCGCCGAACTCCCTCACAAGGACTCTCCTGGCCTCCTGGAGGTTATCGATATAGGAATAGTTCCCGTTCCCTTTATCGGCAATGATTTCCATTTTGTCATCCTTGATATTGCCCATGCCGAATCCGAGGACAGTCATGAAAATCCCTCTTTCACGATTCTCTTCGACCAGTCTCTCTACTCCACCATTACTGGATTCCCCCACATTGAAATCTCCGTCTGTTGCAAGAATTATCCTGTTATTTCCTCCTTTGATGAAGTTCTCCGATGCGACGGAATAAGCCAGCCTCAATCCTGCACCACCGGCAGTTGATCCCCCTGCTTCAAGATCGCTTATTGCGTTCATTATGGCTTCTTTCCTGCTTCCCGGGGTTGATTCCAGTACCAGTCCGGCAGATCCCGCATAAACAACAATTGCCACCCTGTCCTGCAGCCTGAGTTCATTGACAAGCAGTCCAAACGCCGATTTAAGTAGCGGAAGCTTGTTGGGGCTGCTCATCGAGCCGGATACATCGATAAGGAAAACAAGATTTGACGATGGAAGTGAAGATTTATCAATATTCCTGCCTTTTAGTCCCACAAGCAGGAGTTGATGGTTTATATTCCATGGACATCCTGACAGTTCCGTATAGACTGAGAACGGGTGTTCTCCTTGCGGATCTGGATAATCATATTTGAAATAATTGATCATTTCCTCGATCCTTACTGCATCAGGAGGAGGTAAAGTGCCACCGTTTATGAACCTGCGTATATTGGAATATGACGCGTTGTCGACGTCTATTGAAAAAGTCGATAACGGATTATTCTTAACACTTTTAAAGCCGTTTTCAGTAATTCCTGCATACCCTTCAGTATTAAAGTCATTGTTATAACGTTTGAAATGGTTCCCGGGCAAATATGCAGCATCGGCTAACGGAGTTGCCATTGCATAGGATTTTCCTGCTTCCGTGCTTCTCTTTCCATACCCTGTAACTACCATCTCCTGAAGTCCAACAACGTCCTTAAGGAGAGTAACATTGATCACAGTCCTGTTTCCGATCATTTCAGAGACCGATTTATAACCTGCAAGTGAAAAAAGAAGTGTTTTATCTTCTGGTCCGATATTGATCCTGTAGATACCTTTTGCATCTGTCAGAACTGACCTGCCGGTTCCGTTGGCAGTCACACTCACGCCGGCAAGCGGCAGCCCGGAACTGTCAGCGACTTTCCCGGTAATTGACCTTGTCTGGGTGAAGGCAAACATTAAAATGCCCAGAACAATTATTGCTGAGATTGATAATCTGATTTTCATGTGTAAATAATTTTGTTTTTAATGGTCACATGGAACCCACATGTTTAGATAATTATTTTTATTCCTGTTTGTTTTTGAAAAAACATGTGGGTTTCATAATTGTGATTTTTAGGTTGAATTTTTATAATAGGATGCAAGGGAAAAAGGAATTCCATAAAGTCTGAGAAAGATTTTAACATTTAAGTTATTTTTGAATAAATTGGTATGAACCCCAGAGCAAGCTCTGGACTCTATTTCGGTGCAAGCACCGAGTAATTAAACCTTATCTTCGCGTCCGCAGAAGCTTCACGCGAAGGCGGATTAAAATGGTATGAGGTTTGGAGTATGAGGTATGGAGTAAAAATCCATCAAGTATAAGCAATAGAAATGGAATTCAGACTCCCTGGAAAAACAATAAGAAATAAACGTGACGAAGCTCTGTTGCTCGAATTCCAATCAGGCAAGGATCTTGAAGTTCTTGGGGAACTCTATTCCAGATATATGCATCTTGTTTACGGTGTCTGCCTTAAGTATCTGAAAGACAGGGAAGAATCAAAGGATGCAGTGATGCAGATATTTGAAAAGCTCATTACCGAAGTTCCAAGGCACAAGATTGAGAATTTCAAGAGCTGGCTTCATGTCGTTACAAAGAACTACTGCCTCATGCAGCTGCGGTCAGACAGGACTGAAAATGAAAAATCTGCGGAATGGTTAAATAACCAGATAATTTTTATGGAATCTTTATCTGAATTGCATCCGATAGATAAGGATGAAGATTCAGATGATGAAGTAAAGGCCCTCGAAGATTGTATTGAGAGACTGAAAGATGATCAGAAGACCTGCATCAGGAAGTTTTATTTTGAGAACAGATGTTACAACGAGATCGTAACGGAAACTGGCCTTGACATTAATAGTGTGAAGAGCAATCTCCAGAACGGCAAAAGAAATCTGAAAATTTGTCTTGAAGAAAAAAATGTCGGAAAGAGATAAAATAAAGGACAGAAAGCTCTCTGATTTCCAGCGTTACCGGGAAAATAAGATGACTGCAGAAGAGAGGAATTTCTTTGAAAGGAGCCTTCAGAAGGATCCTTTTGCAGGGGAAGCGTCAGAAGGTTTCGAAGATGTTGATGCCGGTATAATCGAAAAAGATATTGCATCCCTGAGGAGTCGACTGAAGAAAAGAACATCCGACAGGAGGAAGGTTATCCTATATCGTGTTGCAGCTTCAGTTGCTGTGTTGATGATATTAGCCTCGGCCCTGATTATCATTGAAAGGAAAAAGCCGGCAGAACAATTGGCCTATGCACCTTCACCTGCACATGCTCCCGCCGTTCCACCATCAGCTAAAGAAATTCATCCAATAGCTGATAGTAATATCGAATTTAAAGCATTAAAAGAAAAAGAAGTCCGAACTGCTGTCCCTGTAAAAAAAGAATCTATTAAGCCAAAAGTTGAACCCGGGAAAACCGAAAGTAAGCCTGTGAAGGAGGAAAAATTCAGAGAAGAGGCAGTTGCTGTGGTCAGTCAGGATGCTGCTCAGGCAGCCAGGCAGGAAGTCAACGAGGAGCCAATGGCCAAAGGAAGGGCAATGGCAGCAAGAGTTGTCCGGCTGGCTGGAGATACAAGCATAAAAATGAACTTCGACACAGCAGCAGCGTCATTGAATGAAGTTGTGGTCGTGGGATATGGCAGGAAGCAGTCAGAGAATAACAAAGAACCGGAAGGATATTTGCCTCCACAGCCTCTGGGTGGAAAAGCAAGTTTCGATAAATATGTTGAGAAGAATATCAGAAGACCTGATTCATCCGCTGTCGGTCAGCGGGTAGTTGTAGTGCTGAATTTCAATGTTGATACTGACGGGAGAATAGACAGCATCAGCGTAATAAGAAGTCCTGGAAAGCCTTTTTCAGAAGAGGCTATCCGGTTAATAAAAGATGGTCCCGCATGGCAGCCTGCACAGGAAGATGGAAAAGCTATCCGTGATCAGGTAAGAATTAGAATAATTTTTAAATGATGCTTTACTTGGATTTAGGCTTTAATGTTATATACCATAAGCGCATTACCATGCCGCAGGTACAGGTTCCCGTTATGGATCACAGGGTGAGCCCAATAAGGTCCTGTCCCGGCATTAAGGACCTTAAAACTGCTTATCAGCTCAAATTTTTCAGGATTTGGCCTGACCAGACCAACAAAGCCTGTTTTTTCATCATATATGTAAAGCATACCATCAGCAGAAATGATCGATCCCTTGCATTTCCAGTGTTCCTCCCACATTTTCTTACCGTTATT
This sequence comes from Bacteroidota bacterium, assembly GCA_030706785.1. GTDB lineage: Bacteria > Bacteroidota > Bacteroidia > Bacteroidales > VadinHA17 > LD21. The sequence goes on from JAUZNW010000073.1 coordinate 12,992, forward strand.
CCAGTCGAGGCAGCACCAGTTGCCATCACTGTTACTCCGCCAGTTAGCCCCGTAAATATATCCGTCGGCCAGTACCACCCCTCCGTGATGAACATCCAGAACAGCATTTGTCCAGACTGTTGATACATTGCTTCCGTCTTCATTAAGACTCAGCATTATGCCTCCGTGATCATAACCTCCTGTGACATAGATTTTACCTTCATGATAAAGAGGGGTAACGCATTTGATTAACGGGGCATCGGGCCATACAGCTGTAGATTTTTTCGAATCAAGTGCTTCCACATGGTTAATATTCCAGAGAAGTGTGCCATCCGAAACATCAACACCAAAAATATAATGGAGAGAAACATTGATCAGTATTTTTCTTCCCCCATAATTTATCAGTATCGGAGATACATAGGCAGGAGCATCATTGATGCTTTTTGATTTCCAGATCAGGTTCCCATTGGATTTGTCAAGTGCAATTGTCATAGTCTCAGGTCCCCCTGGTGAATAATAGAGCTTTTGCCCGTCAATTATAAGCGATTCAGCTATTCCCCATTCCCCGAAAGTGCCTTTATATACTTCACTGGCTTTAAGCGACCAGACAATTGATCCGGTAATTCCGTCGATGCAGGCCAGGTCTCCGTCTCCGCTGGAAACGTATACCCTGTCACCTTCAACGGTTGGAGTACATCTTGTTTCTGGCTTTGATCCTGTCCAGCTTCGGCCATAGGTAGTTTCCCATTTTATTTTTCCGTATCCGTCAATGGCAACCAGGACGTCATTCCGGCCATCCATACCCGTTGTATATATTAAGTTATTGCCGAATGTTACCTGGGCATGACCTGCCGGCAGTTCAGTATTTGACCATATTAAAGCGGGTCCAGCCTCAGGCCATGATTTCATCAATCCTTTCTCGTTAGAATTGCCGGTCCTGTCCTCTTCCCTCCATTCGCTTATTGCCTGATTACTCGATAAATCCACTGACTGTCCGGACTTAGAAGTTGAAATTCTTTTGTCGGAAGAAATTAAATAGAAGACCGCATAACCAAGTCCGACCAATACAACGAGAGAACATAAAATTATGAGAAGCTTTTTCGTATTCATGGTAAGTTTGTTTTAAGATTACCCAATAATTCAAAAATAATAAAAAGGAAAGAATTTGATTTCACATAGTTCCACAGATAAGACACAGAAAACCACAAACACGGGTGCCTCTGTATAACTCTGTACCTAAAGTGTCCTGTGTAATATAAAATCTAGATTAATAATCTGAAAATTTTCTTCAATTTGACCTATTGCCGGAGTTTAAAAGTCGCTACATTTATATGCTCTGATTTGAATGTTAATACTGCAGCCCCTGATCAAATGCAAAAAATAACCGGATATATTTTTCTGCTTATAATTCTGATTGTTCCTTCTTTGGTATTCAGCCAAACTATCGATACAACATCCTTCAGCATTAATTCCAGGCTCAGCTTCTATTCCTTTGAGAAACAGGGTGAGATGATCCTGCACATCCCCTCCTCCTTGTCAGGAAGGCAGCTTTCAGTTATTTTGAAAATAAATGAAACAGAAATTGGAAACTGGAAGAATCTGAGAGGGAATAAAATAATCCGTCTTCCATTCAGCTTCGACCTTTACCCGGCAAAATACCCGGTTACTGCTGAAATAACATCAGGAAGCGGATCAAAATACAGAACAGAAACAACTCTGATAATTTTAAGGCATAAGACTAACGAGGTTAAAACTGACTGCCTGACGGGATCACTGATTGTGTGCAAAAGGATCTTCTTCCCGTTTGGATTTTATTGCTATTCGCCTGTTTACCCTACCCTGCCCGAGGAGGAAGCCGTCAAGGGATTCAATATGATCTCTCCTTATCAGAAGATACAGCCCGGAACTACTGATATCAGAAAATCATACATGGACCGGTGCGCTCAGCTCGGAATGAAGGTCCATTACAATCTCCTGTCGGTTTCAGGCGGCGGAGGCGTCTCTTCCAGGATAGAAAACATCACCGAAGAGAAGAAAACGGAGATGCTGATATCGGAAGTAAAAGCTTTTATGGATCATCCTGCATTACTCGCCTGGTACATTTCTGACGAACCTAATGGCAACAAGATACCACCTGAACAGATTGAGACAATTTATAATATAATCAAGGCAATTGATCCCTGGCATCCTGTTACAGTTGTATTTATGGCACCTTTCATTATATCGAAGAAATATGAAAACGGACTTGATATAGTGATGGCTGATCCATATCCCGTCCCGAAAAGTTCGATATCCCAGATCGGAGATATCACAAAACAACTCAAATCAGAGTTTTACGGGGAGAAGCCTGTATGGATCGTACCTCAGGCTTTTGGCGGAGGGGAATGGTGGGAACGGGAACCATCAATAAATGAGATCAGGTCGATGACCTACCAGGCAATAGTCAATGGAGCCACAGGAATCCAGTATTTTATTAGACAGGGGCTGAATTCCTTTCCCAAATCGACAGCTACCTGGAATGAATGTGGTAAAATGGCCCTTGAGATTGCGGAGATAACACCCTGGCTGCTTTCAGATGAGGATCCGCCTTCTGTTAGGTCAAATTCAGCAGAGATACAAGCAGCCTCAGCGATGCATGACGGCCAGGCAGTAATTGTTGCTGTGAACAGGATCAATTCACCTTTCAGGCTGACCATCAGTGCCAACGGAGTAAAAGGAACTTCTGCAAAGGTGTTGTTTGAAGACCGGAGTGTTCCGGTAAATTCAGGAACATTTTCGGACTACATCCCAGCTTTTGGCTCACAGGTTTATCTTATTGATAACAGGAACAGGAAGGAGGCAATAACCCCATTCAAAGGGAATCTCATACGTGATCCCGGATTTGAAGATATTACCAGTCCCGGCGTGCCATCAGCCTGCTATGCATGGAATGAGGGCGACCGGGGTGCAACCTATTTTCTTGATTCAAGGGAGCATCTGGAAGGGGATCATTCGCTGAGACTTGTTACACCTCAGGAGAATAACAGTGCCAGATTAAGATTCTTCCCTGTGAATGTTACTTCAGGAAGGTCTTATATTGTCTCAATATGGGCAAAGACGGATATAGAAAATAAGAATCCCCAGAATGGTAAGGCTGATAACCCATATTTTGAACTGAGCCTTGGAGGATTCGGGAATACCGTTTACAGACCTGGAAATGACTGGCAGCAATTTGTAACAAATGTTACAATTCCGACAGACACCATTCCCTCTGTTAGAGCAAATGTCGTGCTCAGAATGCCGGGGAAAGGAACTGCCTGGTTCGATATGCTTCAGGTTTTTGAGGCAGAGGATATTAGCAGAAGCATTAATCCTGAATTTAGAAATCTATTTAACCAGTAAATGTTGAAGGCTATTTGTTATTTATAGTTATTTAACCACAGAGTACACAGATTTCCACAGAGTAAGAACACAGAGAAATTCATAAGGGCACTGTTTTCGCCGTGCCGTCCGTGGTAAAAAATTAAAACAAAATGAAGAAACTAAATTACTTATTGGTATTGATTATGCTAACCCTACTTTACTCATGTTCGGGCAAAAAAGAAAACGTGAAC
>JAUZNW010000074.1 GCA_030706785.1 Bacteroidota bacterium
GGCGATTCCGATAAGCTTCCCGATCAGGAATGTAACAGCCGCTGCTGACAGGCCGAACAATACCTGCCTGAATCCTGAGAACCAGGCATTCCTGCCTGTGAACAGTGTGATACTCGAACCGATCAGCATCAATCCCATTGCACTGAGGCAGCAGCTTAAAATTATTGCTGAAGCTCCTGTCATGAAAAAAAACGGAATAAGCGGGATTACTGCTCCAAATGCAAAAAGGAAGAATGAAGTCATCGCAGCCTCTCCCGGGGAACTTTTCAGATCCTCGCTGTTGATACCCAGTTCCTCCTTTACCAGGACCTGGTGTGCGTGGGATTTATCGCTTATTACTTCCCTGGCGATTCTTTCAGATTCCTCACCCGAAATACCCTTTGCCTTATAGATCAGTGCAAGTTCCTTTTCTTCAGCCTGAGGATTATTCTCCAGTTCCTCCATTTCAATATCCATCTGGTTTTCATACAATTCCTTTGAACTCTTTACCGAGACCCATTCTCCCATTGCCATTGACAGGGCACCTGCAAGCATACCTGCAAATCCTGCCAGCATTACCTCCTTCTGTCCGCCGGTGGCACCGGCAACACCCATCACAAGGCTGAAATTCGAAACAAGCCCGTCATTGCCTCCAAGAACTGCTGCCCTCAGGGCATTTCCACCGACCGATCTGTGACGTTTTTCAAAACGTGCAAGGTTTACTACCGGCATTCCCGATTTAATAATAACATTTTCAAGGATCTTCACATGTGCTGTATCGGAAAGCGAAGGTTCGGTCTTGCTTTTTTTCCGTGCATTGATAATTGAAGCGGATAAGCTCTTTTCAGTATCAAGAAGCACTCCGAGCACATAGTCATATCCAAGGATACTGCCTATGGTTTTCAGAATACGTGCTCTTTTTGAAGGACCGGGCATAGATGAAATGTCCTGGTTATTCTTTGTCAGGAATGATATGGCGTGCCCATTTTCTATTTCACTCATCTGCCGGAAAATTGAAGCCACTTCCGGGTCCTTCTCATTATCGGCAAGAACTTTGTAAAGAAAACAGGCATCGACCTCCGTCTGAATTGATTTGCTGGTTATCATGGCTTGTCAGTGTATTATTCACGAGGCTCCAAATATAGTTCTTTATATCCTGTGGTTCAAATGAATTGGTTATTCGGGTTCTTTCTCTGCGTAAATCTGCACGATCTGCAGGAAACAAAAAAAAGGCCATCATCAATAATTGTCCTGACGATTCATTATAATTGCCAAGCTAATTTTTTACAAGCCAGGTCGGGAATGAAGTGGATTTTATTTTTATTTTCGTTTTTACTTTGCTTTCTGGAGATATCTGTTGGCGGACAGGGTTTTACTGACAGCAACCTCCCGATTTTTATAATTAATACCGATGGTGGCGCGACTATACCTGATGAGCCGAGGATCCTGGCTTCTCTGAAAATAATTTACAGGGGGCCCGGACAACGGAATTACCTTACCGACCAGGGTAATCAGGCGTTTCTGAACTACAACGGAAGGATAAATATTGAGATCAGGGGCTCTTCCACCCAGGTCAGGGAGAAAAAACAATACGGCTTTTCAACAATAAATGCCGATAATGTAACCAATAATAATGTCAGTCTGCTGGGTATGCCTGCAGAGAACGACTGGGTACTTAACGGGATGGTTTTTGATCCCGCTCTTATACGCGACTATCTGTGTTATAACCTTTCAAGACAGATTGGTGAGTATGCTTCCCGTACTGCCTATTGTGAATTGGTGATCAACGGCGAGTACTGGGGATTGTATCTGCTTCAGGAAAAGATCAAGGCTGATGATAACAGGGTGGATATTGTAAAGATCGAAACAACCGATAACTACATGCCGGAAATCACCGGCGGATACCTTACAAAGGCAGACAAATTATCAACCGGGGATCCTCTGGCCTGGCGTATGACGAACCTCAACGGCACAACTGTCGATTATATTCATGAATGGCCAAAGCCTCAATATGTCACAGCTTTGCAGAACACTTACATTGAAACCCAGTTCTTAAACCTTGCAAGTTCAGCCGGCCTTTTCGACGATTCATTTGTCACCGGCTATCCTTCGGTCATTGATGTGAGGTCATTTATCGACCATATGATAATAAGTGAGCTTTCATCGAATGCCGATTCATACCAGTACAGCACTTATTTTCACAAGGACAGGAACGGGAAGCTCAGGGCCGGTCCCATCTGGGACAATGACCTGACATTCGGAAATGACCTGTTCTTCTGGGGATACGACCGGAGTAAAACATATGTATGGCAATTCATGAACGGGGACAATGAAGGATCTCAGTTCTGGAAAGATCTTTACAACAATCCTTCATTCAGATGTTACTTCTCTAAAAGATGGAACGAGCTTATTCAGCCTGGGAAACCGCTTAATCCGGAATCGATCGGAAATTTTATAGATCAGACTATTGCATATATTTCCGAAGGCGCATCCAGGGATAATGCCATCTGGAACAGCACAGGAGACTTTGATCAGCGAATCTCGGAAGTCAAAGCGTTTGTGAATACCAGGATCTCCTGGATAACAAATACTCTGGGATCATATTCTGCCTGCAGCAATGTAGCCGGACCTCCCCTGGTAATAAGCAAGATCATGTATCATCCGGATACTTCCATACAATTTCCGGAAAGTGACCAACAGGAATTCATTGAGATAACAAACAATAGCAGCCAGACCGCTGATCTGACCGGAGTATATTTCGGAGGGACCGGGCTTGTCTATCAGTTCCCTGCCGGTTTTACCATCAGTGCAAATTCTTCAATCATACTGGGGGCAAATGTGGAGGTCTTTTGTTCAAGATACGGATTTTTCCCGGATGGCCGATTTTCCAGACACCTCTCCAACAAGGGTCAGGATATTGTTTTATGTAATGGATTCGGGGATATAATCGACTATGTAAGCTATAGGGACACTCTTCCATGGCCGGATGCTGACGGAAATGGTTACTACCTCAAGCTTACTGATATAAATTCCGATAATAATGATCCTGCAAACTGGACAGCATCAAGGGATATAATAACTTCCGATGAAACCCTGCCTGCTAATGCAGGATTGGTTCTCTTCCCGAATCCGGTAAGTGATATTCTTTATGTTCGGGCAGGATCTGAAATAATCTCGGTCACACTTCTTGATTTCTCTGGTCATAAACTGATAACAGGCAGTCCGGTTGACGGATCCTGTGAAATTAATATGGCCCGCATCCCAAAAGGCCTTTATTTTGTGAAGATAGAAACGCCCCGAGGAGTATTTGTCAGAAAAGTTATCAGGGACTGACTTTCTGAGCAGCAAGAGCTTTTTTGACCTCCTCTATATGAACCAGCAATTGACGCCTGTATACGGGACTTAAATCCCTGCTTTTTTCCAGCAGATCCAGGGCTTCCCTGTACTTTCCCTGCCTGTACAGGCCCCAGCCTTTGCAATCAAGACAAAGATAATTTGAAGGATCCGATTCGAGCGCCTTGCCTACAAGCCTCAGCCCTTCAGCAACATCCATGTTCTTTTCGATCAGCAGCCAGGCCAGATTATTCAGCCAGGCAGGATTATCAGGTTCAGAAGAGAGGGCCTGGCGATAAAATATTTCTGCCTTTCCAGGCATCCCGGCTTCGTAATAAATATCACCCACGGACGCATTTATAGAGGATTCCGGAATCAGGTTTTCCCCTGAGGCTTTCTTAAATTTCTGAATGTACTTCTCTGCTGAAGCGGAGTCGTTTTCAGCAATTGCAAGGAGGGCTTCTCTCCGCAGCAGTTGCAAATCTTCAGGAAAATATTTGCTCGCAGTATGATAAAGTTTTTTCTCGCTGTCGTAGATGCCTGTCTTATGGTATGCAAGACCAAGTTCTACGTATTCCTTTGACCAGAACGGCTTTATTTTCCACTTTTTATACATTTCAAGGGCTTTTTCAAGCTCAGGGATTGCTTTTTCAAACTCTTCCAGCCTGTTGAAAGCGTATCCTGAAAAACTGTAAAACACAGGAGCCTGATCCTTAGATTCCTTAAGTTGCTTAAGGTATCTGATCTCTTCTTCCGGAGTTTCAAAAGATACGGCATATGCATAATTTATCCATGGTTTAAACTGCAAAGGTACCTGGTCCCTTTTTCCGTAAAGCCTGAGACTCAGGTTCTTCCCTTCATTATGCAGCCCTTCATTCGCGTATGAAAGCGAAAGCAATATGGAGGAGAGAACCAGGTTTGTGTCTATCAGACAGGCCTGTGAGAACCATTTAGCAGCTGTGGGATAATCATACTTCTGAAACGCAATGTTGCCAAAGCTGAAATACCTGTACGCTTCAGGGGAATTTGTCATTGCAAGATCCTGAAATGCCATGGATGCCTCCCTTTCCAGTTTGGATATTATAAGGGAGTTCCTGACCAGTGAAGAGAGTGAGTCAATCATTGAAAGAATGGCTTTCCTGGTCCCGTCAAGCTGGAATGACCTGAAGGAATTTTCTGTCCCGGAGTTGACCAGCTGCGCATTTATACGGATTGTCGGTCCTGCCTGTTTAATGCTTCCGCAGACAAATGTATTTGCCTTCAGTTTTCTTGCAACAGTTGCCTCGACAGACGTTGTTAATGAAGCATAGTTCCTGATACCACTTTTGCGAAGTGAACTGTTTACCGATTCAAGCTCCTTTACTTCAATATCCCCCGTATTTGAAAGCGAGGTTATGAGATTGACCTGGATGCCATTCTGCCAACCATTCCATAAAGTATCGTTCGTCATATTCTGAAATGGCATTACGGCAACTGTAGCAGGCTTGTCAGGATAAAGAGTTTTGACAGGCTTGTTACTTCCGAATATCCTTGGCCAGGCAAGTGCACCCGCAATGATCAGCAATACGGTTATTACAATATTGTTCGCACTGATTATCCTTTTTATAAATCCCCTTTCAGGAGGCTTTTGAGGTACTGCACCGGCACGTTCTGTCCTTATTATGCCTGCAGGTGTGAAATCAAAAATCCAGGTAATTACCAGTGTGACCGGTAGACCGGCAGCAAGGAGCAGAATGATCAGTGTTGCTGTCCATACGGGAAGATGAAGCGGCCCAACAAGATTATTGGTAACTTCAAGAATAATGTATCCGGTTGCAAGGTAGGTCGCAACCACCCTGAAGACCCTTCGCCTTTTAATTTCCTGCCAGAGTCTGTTAAAAATATCTGGATTTCCAGGCATGGCAATCCGTTAGTCAATTTTTTGCTGAAGGCCTGACACCTGTACGCTTCATTGATTTCTGAACCGCTGTAAGGATTTTTTCCTCCACATCCGTTTTAAAAGGTCCGGGATATGCATAATAGATCATGCTGCTCTCCGGCTCATACCCTCCTTCTTCAATGATCCTTTTCGACGGGATATAACACTGGACCTCGCTGCAATAGCCGGCTACCATCAGGTTTTCTTTCCGGTACATTTTCTTCAGTTTTATGGAGTAATCGACAACAACTTCACCACTCATTCCAAGGATAGTCAGATCTCTGTTAAATCTGATGGTCTGGATGCAATAGGGGTATTTTGTCGCATCGTAACCTTTGTTATAGGCTTCAAGCATAAGCTCTGCCCTGCGTTGTCTGTAAATGTCAGTACTCAGAAGCTCCTCCCTGTATACTTCCGGTTTGAATGGCATAAAATCGAGAGTGGTTGTGGTGAAGTCCGTTCTTATTGGCGGATTTACAGGCCTGAGACTATTGCTGCTAATGATACCATTAACAGCACCGGCTAAAGATTTTCCATGCTGTTCTGCATCTTCTACCGTCCCCCTCGGGTTTGGATTCTGATCAGCACCGCATCCTGCTATGAACATGGCAGTAACGCCGGGATTTGCCTTCTCAATATCGATCTGTGCAAAGCCGCAATAATCGCCGTTGATGGCATATGAACTCAGTGTGGTGTTGTGGCAGGCATAGCTGAAAAGCACGGCCTTAAGTTTTCCGTCTTTTCTTTTTACCAGAATAACAGGAACATCATGGTCGACCGGTCCTCCCTCATTAAGTCCGATAACCATTCCCTTGTCAGTCTGCATGCGGCGGTTAATGGCGAAGCCTGCAGTTCCATGACCGGATGTTATGACCACTGGTTCGAGATCATTTATGGCCATTCCTATGGCTTCCACAATGTGATCTTTAAGGTCCTGGTTATATTTTGCAACTGCCTGGAGGTCGGAGCTGCTGAAATTAAAGATGGTACTAAGGCATGGCCATACGACCGGGCCGGAATGAGTATGTGATGAAGTCAGAAGGAGCTTTTCCCTGGGGATTCCATATTTTGCATAGACCTCTTGTGCCACATCTTCACAAATTTCATGTGACAATCCGAGCAGATCACAGGTAACTATAGCGACCCGCTTTCCTGGTCTGTCTTCGAAAACAACTGTTTTTGTCCACAGATCCTGAAGGACCTCAGTTGAGGGCTTGTCGCGGAATGCATAACCTGTAAGCCAGAAGGGCAGGGGAGGCGTGATGCATTTTCGTGCGGTTCCGGCTTTGATTCCCTGTCCTGACATTGTCAGCGTGGCGAGAGAAAACAAAAAAGTCAGTATGTACTTCATTGAAAGTATCATTAAGAATGTAATATACAAAATATTTTATTTCTGTCCGGCAGCGGCCTTCCTTACCTTCTCAAGAAACTGATAGGCTTCATAATTATAAACCGGCCTTAAACTCCAGCTTTTTTCAAGTATCTCAAGTGCCTCCTTGAATTTACCCTGTTTATAGAGCCCGAGACCTTTGTTTCCAAGGTAAGTAATGCTGTTAGGCCTGATTTTAAGTGCCTTGTCAATGAGCGCCATACCCTCATCCAGATTCCGGTTGTTGCTTATCAGGAACCATGCCATGTTATTCAGGCATGATGGATTATCAGGTGCACCAGCCAGAGCTCTGCGGTAACATTTTTCCGCCTTATCAGGGTAGCCGCCCTCTGTGTAAAGATAGCCAAGACTCGGGGCGATATCAAGATCAGAATAAGAATTGTCTTTAAGGAGCGAAACATATTTGTCAATGTAATGGTTAGCAGTAACGGTATCTTTTTCTGATAAAAAAAGAATAGCCTGTCTCTGGCTTAAGGACCAGTCAGCAGGAAAATCATGTTCTGCCTTTGTATAAAGTGTTTTTTCCTTTTTATACTGGCCAGTTTTCTGATAGGCAAATCCAAGCATGATATAGTCCTGGGTCCATCGCGGCTTTGTTCCCCATTTATTATAGATTTTTATGGCCTTTTTCATAACATCAATCGCTTTGTCGTATTGTTCAAGAGCGACATAAATGCGGCCCAATTCATAATACGTTGCCGGATTCTGGTCATCTACATCAAGGGTTTGATTTATGTATTTGATTTCCTCCATAGGAGTTTCAAAGAGCATCGCATGGAGCCAGCTTACATGAACATTCTCACCAAGGTTAAGATTATTCCTCTGATCATAAACTTTGAGGCACCATTTTTTTGCCAGATCATACTTTTCGTGGTTATAGTAAGCCACCGAAATCATTACCTTGGGAGATAAAAAATTTGAATCTATTGATAGTGACTGGGTGTATAATTTTATGGCAGTCACATAATCCATTTTCTTAAAAAAGGCGTCGTTCCCATAAAGGAAATACTTGTAGGCATCTGAAGAGCCGGTTGGCAGATTATACTTGTTGGGGTAGGGAGAATCTTTAAGCAGCTTTGAAATGATCAGGGCATTCTTCACCTTACCTGACATGGAATCGATAGTGTGAAGGATTTTCTTATAGGTTCCGTCAAGCTGAAAGGACCTGTAGACTGCTCCTGTTTTGGAGTTGATTAGTTGAGCGTTTAACCGTATGGTGGAATCTGCCTGATTTATACTCCCGTATACCAGAATGCTGGCGTTCAGTTTTTGTGAGAGAGCATTCGCTAATGACGGGGTAATTGATGCGTAGCTGGTAGTTCCCGTGTTCCTGAGTATGCTGTTTATTGTTTCGGTTTGCCGCACTGTTAGTTCCTCAGCGCTGGTGAGTGATGCTATCAACTCATTCTGTATCCCTCCCTGCCAGACATTCCATAAAGTATCGCCGGTCATATTCTGAAAAGGCATGACTGCAACAGAGATCTTGCCGTTCAATGACCTGAGGTTCCTTAAACTGTCCGTGTTGAATAATCTGGACAATGCGAGAATTGCCACAACTATGGTCAGAACAGCTATTACAATGTCACTGGGTCTCAGCGGTCTTCTTGCAGGCCTGGTCGCGACTTCCTTTGCGGTTGTCTCTTCAATTTTTTCAGTCTTTTTTATGCCTTCGGGAGTGTAATCGAACACCCAGGCAAGGATCAGTGTTACAGGCAGGCCAAGGGCAAGGAGGAAAATCACAAGGGTTGCCACCCATTCAGGGATGTGGAGAGGCCCTGAAAGGTTATTGAGAACCTCTATTATGATATAAGCTGTACCCAGGTACATTGCGGCCACCCTGAAGACTTTCCTCCTACTGAGTTCATGCCAGAATCTTGTCAGGCTATTTGGTTTTCCGGCCATAGGTGTTGATTTTTTAAGACAATCTGATCCTGATTTTTACAATGGATTCTGAACCATTTTGGGATTGGCATCAATTTCCTGCTTCGGGATCAGGAATATGAAATTCTTGTCACCAGCCGGGAAATAGCCCGCAGCATTCCAGAGCGATTCCGTATGACCCAGATTAGCCCTGTTCAGATCAAGGTTCAGCCGTTTAAGGTCAAAAAAGCGGAAGCCTTCTCCCCAGAGCTCACATCGCCTCTGCATCAGGATATGTTGCACCAAAGCCTCTCCGGTCAGTTTACTTTTCTGGTATGCAGGATTCCTGTTAACAATCAGGTTATATAATACTGTCTGGGCTTCATCGTCCCTTCCGCCCTGCCTGGCAATTGCTTCTGCCTGAATAAGATACATTTCACCTGATTTCATATACAGGTAATCGTTTGTCCATTTACCATTGCCCGTGAACTTCTTTCCAACCCTTGGCTTCCCGGCAATAGTAAGAAACTGTGCCTTGCGTATATCTGTTGAACTCAGGGAATCGTAGAGTGCTGTGCTTGCAAGCTTATGATTGCCAAGCGTGGCGTAACCGCCGAAATAAGGATCGATATGTGAAAAGAATGAGGCATAGCTTGTCTGCTGCTCATCAATCAGAACGGCTCCCCACATCCACTCCTGGTCGTTTGTGCTGTTCATGCCGCTCCCGTAGTTGGTGGTCAGCGGGAAGCCCGTTCGTGCTGCTACAGACATAGCCTCAGCAGCTGCCCATTGACCTGTTGTCAACGCAACTCTTGCTTTTATGCCCTGCGCCACCCTGAGGTTGATCTCCGATTTATTCAGCCTGGATGTTGTGGATGATGTGAACAGGGCTATCGCATCATCAAGATCCTTGTTGATCCGGGTGTAGACCTCAGCAACAGTTGAACGGGGAAGTCCTTCCTGGGTCGGTTCAAGTACCAGAGGGATACCGAGCTGGGTATTGGCGCCTCCTGGTTCATACCTTGAAGCGTACAGTTGTACCAGCTGGTAGAAGCTGAATGCCCTGTAGGTGAGGCACTGTGCCTTGATGTTCTGAACCTTTGGCACATTCGCTGCAATTGCAGCATCAGATGCCTTATCGATGTTTACCAGGATGATATTTGCATTATCCACTATGTCATAGTAATATGACCATACATATTCGAGATTTCCGGAGTTGATATTCCTGTGTTCGAGATATTGGTACCAGGTCACGAACCAGCCATATCCGCGCTCAGTCTGGTAAAAATCCTCACCCAGCAGGTCAACTGCAAGGTCAATCGACTTCTGGCCGAACCTGTCATGTGAACCATAGAAGGTGTAGGTTGAACGATGTATCCCCTGGAGGAGAGTCTGGCAACCAACAACTGTTGAAAGGAGTTCATGTTCTGCGACACTTGAAGTAGGAACCCTTTCAAGGTAATCTTTTTCACATCCTGATATAAACAACAGGACTGGGACTGCAAATAATATATTAATCTTTTTCATTGGTTTACAGGTTAGAAGGTTATATTGACTCCGATACTTATGATCCTGCTCGGGACATATGTAAAATCAGCAGTTCCGGCAAATGATTGCTGAGGATCCATCCCCTTCCGTTTCGCTATAAGTCCAAGGTTGTCTCCCGCAGCATAGACCCTTAGCATTGACATATCGAGGACACGTGCTATGGAGAGCGGGAAACTGTAGGATAATGTCACATTCCTGAGAGAAATGAAGCTTGCACCTGTCAGGTAACGTGATGCAGGAGTAAATGCTGCAGCATAGGAATTCTGGAGTCGCGGTACATTGGTCACATCACCGGCTTTTTTCCACCTTTTCATTATATCAGTTGACCATGCTGTACCGAAGGCTCCCGGATGCATCAGGCCGGCCCAGTTCGAATCGTACATCTTACCCCCGATGGAATATGAGACAAGAGCTGATAATTCAAATCCCTTGAAACTGAGGCTGTTGGTAATTCCTCCATATAACTTTGGAATTGAATTACCTGTATAATAATAGCTTGCGGCATTCATGTCTTTCGTGGTCTCTTTTCCGGTAACATTCCCTTCAGTATCCTTAATGTCCTTATAGTAAAGAGCGCTTCCGTCAGCAGGATCAACGCCTGCCCATCCCCTTAACCAGAAATCATAAATAGAATGTCCCTCTGACAGCTTTTTCGTTCCGGAAATTATCTCCTGGGGCTTACCGTCAGAACCAAGAGGCATTTTGGTGATCTTGTTTTTGTATGAAGTCGCGTTGACTGTCAGGTTCCAGACCAGGTTGCTCTTCTTGAAAATATCGGCTCCAAGCGTGATCTCAATTCCTCTATTGTTCATTGATCCGATGTTTTGCCACATCGAAGAGATGCCCGTCGACTGGGGAAGAGGCACACTGAAAAGAAGGTTGCTTGAATTCCGGATAAAGTATTCGATGGTTCCTGTGATCCTGTTGAACAGAATGAAATCAGCTCCAACATTAAGGTTAGCATTCTTCTCCCATTGAAGTGATTTGTTCTCCAGCTGCCAATGAATTGCACCATTGTAGATCCCGTTGTTCCTGCCTGATATGGAGAAAAGGCTCTGCCAACCGTAGTACGTTCCAATATCATCGTTCCCCTGTTCACCGAAGGATGCTTTCAGCTTGAGATCATTTATCCAGGAAAGTCTTTCCATGAAGGGCTCCTGGCTTATTCTCCATGAACCTCCGATTGACCAGAAGGATCCCCACCTTACATCTTTATAGAACCTTGAAGAACCGTCAGTACGAAAAGATCCCGAAAAATAATACTTGTCGGCATATGAGTAGTCACCACGGAAAAAATAGCCTTCAAGTGCATACTGATCTTCATAGGAGGTCGATCCTTCGGCAACAGATCCGGCTACCAGCTGAGTGGTCCTTATCGTGAAGCCGGTCCTTGTTGCCGAGACATTATCCCATAGATACTGGTAGTTCTCATGGCCTGCCATAAGTGATACCTTATGCATTCCGAATGGCCTGTTCCAGGAGAGGATCTGGTTGAATGTATATGAATTCACTTTCCTGTATTCCTTTGTTGAACGTCCCTTGACTGCTTCAGCATCGGCATATTGATTGTTCTGGTAGGTGGTCAGGAAATAGTTGCTCTGATCGGTGTTGCCCGATACCCGCAGTTTAAAATCCTTCAGGAATGTTATTTCGGTCCCTACACGAGCGGAGAATGATCCCAGATCAGTCGACCTTTCATCAAGTGGCAGGGTAAGCATCAGGTTTGAGTTAGGAGCGTATGGGCGCGTATGTCCTGCCCATTTGTAGATACTTGTGCCTCCACCCAGGTCGAACATCGGATTATTGTTGGCATCCAATATTATTTTACCCGAAGCGTCACGCTGCCAGATCGGGTAGATCGGGCCCATCATCCTGCCATAATAGAACGGGTTAGTGGTGTAGGTGCCTTCAGCCAGGAAGCCCTCCTGCTTAGATTTTGCACCTGATAGCGAAGCATCCATTTTCAACCACCTGTTGACCCTGGCTTCAGCACCCACTCTTCCGGTAAACCTGTTATACCCTGACCATTTAACCATACCTTCCTCATCAAGATATCCAACAGAAGCATAATAGCTGCTTTTATCGGTTCCGCCGGTCAAAGAAAGGTTGTAGTCCTGTCTGAGGCCTGTCTGGGCAAGATTCTTGTTCCAGTCATCATAATAAAGGAGCTTTGCACTCGGATTAAGTTTCCCGTCCGTCCCTACAAGCGCATCATTTGCAACATCAAAGGGATTGTATCCGCCAAGCTTATTTACAATGCCGCTGGCGGTATTTCCGCTGGCCAGAGCCGCAGCATTGGCTGGGGTAAGTCCGTTGGCAATGACCAGAGCATTATACCATCCTTCCCACATTAGCCCGACATAGTCCCTGGGACCTACCCTGTCGTATTCAGGGATGGCACGGCTCACAGCTCCCAGCGATGCCCTTAAATTAATAGTTGGTGCACCTGCAGTCCCTTTCTTTGTTGTTATAATTATCACTCCGTTAGCTCCCCTGGCACCGTACAGGGCAGCTGAGGTGGCATCCTTCAGCACCGAAATTGATTCTATGTCGTTGGTGTTTATGGAGTTCAGGCTGCCGTCATAGGCGGCCCCGTCAACGATATAAAGTGGAGAACTGGATGCATTTACCGATCCTATGCCGCGGATCCGGATATTGGCACTCGAGCCGGGCTGACCTGTCCCGCCAGTTACCTGGACTCCTGCAGCAACTCCTTCGAGAGCCTTTGCAGCGGATGCAGTCTGGATCTTTGCTATCTGGTCTGATTTGACCTTTTCGACCGAACCGGTAAAACTCGATTTTGTCGAGGTCCCGTAGGCAATGACCACTACTTCATTCATGGTTACAACATCTGTAGCCATCGCTACATCGATTACTGCTCTGCCGTTGATTTCGATCTCCTGGGTGAGCATCCCGATAAAGGAGAATACCAGAGTGGTTGCCGACTCAGGCACATTGACCCGATAGCTTCCGTCAGCTCCCGTAAATGTACCTACAGTGGTTCCCTTTACTGCTATGTTCACTCCCGGGATGGCTGATCCATCTTCAGCTGATTTGACTGTACCTGATATCTGCTTTGTCTGTGCAAAAACAAGTGATCCTGTTATCAGTATGAAAGTGAAAATGGTTAGGATTTTTTTCATGATGAATAGGTTAAGATGATTAGTAAATTATTACGATATAGAGACTTCCATTATATTAGCTGAGTAATAGATTCAAAAGTATTACCGGAAAGTGAACCGGATTATTGACCGAAACTGATGCATGGGTTAGTTCACGAAAGGTTTCCATTTATTAAATCAAAGTTACATTTTGTTTAAACCGAAATCAACTTTATTTTAACACTTGGCTTTTGTCAGAGCTAAGTTCAGCGGTTAAATTATCAAAATCTACCACATTTGTAACATAAAATGACAATTTTGTTACATTTAAGCTCTGGGGATATTACTAACCAGTTCCTCACCTGAAGCGAAATGAAATACACCGGAATAAAAGATACCGGTATAAAGATCCCTGCAATCATTTTTGGCACCAGTGCACTGGGCAACCTCTATCGTGCCCCGGATCAAAATACAAAGCTCTCCATAGTAAGAGAATCCCTGCTTTCGGTTGATGGTCCGGTTGTTTTCGATTCAGCCGGAAAATATGGTGCCGGTCTGGCGCTCGAAGAACTCGGGAAAAACCTTGAATTGCTTGATGCAGATCCTGAAAGGGTGATTATCAGCAACAAGCTTGGCTGGCTACGTACTGAACTCACAGGTGACGAGCCCGGCTTTGAAAGAGGAGTCTGGATCGATATTCAACATGATGCAAAACAGATGATTAGTGCGGAAGGGATTATTTCCTGCTACGAACAGGGAATTCAGCTGCTTGGAGGAAAATACAATCCGGGGTTATTATCGGTTCATGATCCTGATGAATACCTTTCCTTAGCTGGAACTGATCAGAGGCTCAGAATGAAGCTTTATTCGGATGTTCTGGATGCTTACAGGGCACTGTTTGAAATAAAAAAATCGCTCGGTTCAATAGCTATCGGGATCGGTGCCAAGGACTGGAAGGTGATAAGGGAAATATCAACGGATATAGATCTCGACTGGGTGATGATCGCAAACAGCATGACCCTGTTCAGCCATCCTGAAGAGCTGACCACATTCATGACAGAACTGCACCGGAAAGGAGTGACCATTATTAACTCGGCACTTTTCAATGCCGGATTTCTTACCGGCGGCAAATATTTCAATTATCGCCTTGCCGAGCCTGGAGATCCGGAGCATGCCGGCCTGTTCAGATGGAGGGAGTCATTCTTCAGGATATGCGATGAATTCTCTGTGACTCCTTCCCATGCATGCATCCAGTTTGGACTTAGTCATCCGGCTGTGGCAGCTGTAGCCCTGAATACTTCCAATCCTGATCATGTCAGAAGGAATGTTGAGGAGGTTCAGAAGAAAGTGCCAGCGGAATTTTTTAAGAAGCTAAAGGAAAGGGGCTTGATTGAGGAAGAGTATCCATTTGTGTGAATCATGGATTCTATAGTTGCTGGTTACTGGTTGCATGTTGCATGTTGCATGTTGCAATGTATTAAGGCAGAGGGCAGAGGACTGGTGGCAAAAGGTTTAAGCTGACAGCTGAAAGCTGAGACCTTATATAATTTGATAATATTGAATGAACAAATAAAAACCGGGAAAATGAAAACAATGCATGCTGCTGTCCTGGAGAAATACGGACGGTTTGAATGGAAGAAAGTTAAACAGCCTGAAATTGCTGAAAATGAAGTACTTGTAAAAGTTGCCTATGCCGGGATCTGCGGGAGCGACCAGCATATCTTCAAGGGTGAGTTCCATCCAAGGACAACGTTGCCATTTGTTCCGGGACATGAATTTGGAGGTTTTATTACCGAAACTGGTCCTGCTGTTAGGAATTTCCGGGCAGGTGAGCTGGTTGCTGTCGATCCGATAATCTGGTGCGGAAAATGCCCGGCCTGTCTGCGGCATCATTATCCCGCGTGCACAACGCTGAAGATTTTGGGAGTTGATATGAACGGGGGATTCGGGGAATATATAAATGTACCGGAGCACATGCTGTACAGGATTGATACGTCAGTTCCGCCTCACCATGCTGCAATGGTCGAAATATTATCCATCGGATTCCATGCATGCAGCAGGGCAAAGGTAAAGGCTGATGATACTGTTTTGATATGGGGTGCCGGAAAGGTAGGCCAGAGCATTCTCCAGGCAGTGAGGACAAAGACCACAAACAAGGTAATAATGGTGGACATTATCGATAAAAGGCTCAACCTTGCGAAAAAACATTTCCCGGATATTTACACCATCAATGCTGGAGATCAGGACCCGGTAAAACGGATAAATGAAATCACAGGAGGCGATGGGGTTGATGTGGCATTTGAAGCTGTAGGACATTATACTGAGATTCCTGGCAGACCAAATCCTGTCAGGGGATGCATCCAGAGCATCAGGGGAGCCGGAACGGTATGTGTTCTAGGACTGGGTGATGAGCCTGCTCCAGTTCTCATGAAAGAGCTGATCTGGAAAGAGGGAACACTGATCGCATCACGGGTTTCACATGGTGAATTTGCTGAAACTATTGAAAACCTGGGAAAAGGAACCCTTAAACCTGATGCAATGATCACAGATATACTTGATCCCGCAAAGATCCAGGCTGGCTTTGAGATGCTGGAAAAAGAACCGGGCGATCATCTTAAAATACTTCTGAAGTTAATCTGACTGCGATGAAGATTGATGCACACCAGCATTTCTGGAAGTATAATTCAGCCGAATATGCATGGATATCTGATTCAATGCGGGTCCTGAAGAGAGACTTTCTTCCGGAGGATCTCAGGAAGGAGTTAAAGACAAT
Organism: Bacteroidota bacterium; assembly: GCA_030706785.1. Classification (GTDB taxonomy): domain Bacteria; phylum Bacteroidota; class Bacteroidia; order Bacteroidales; family VadinHA17; genus LD21. The sequence goes on from JAUZNW010000074.1 coordinate 15,903, forward strand.
AGGTTTTGAGGGATCTGTGGCAGTTCAGGCCAGACAAACCACTGATGAGACCAGGTGGCTTCTTGGCCTGGCAGAAGAATTTGATTTTATTAAAGGTGTTGTCGGCTGGATCGATCTCTGTTATCCGGAGGCAGAAGATCAGCTTGCGGAATTCTCATCTCACGCCAAATTTACAGGGGTGAGGCATGTTCTCCAGGATGAACCGGATGACCAGTTTATGCTTCGGGACAGTTTCCTGAAGGGAATAAGCCTGCTGGTAAAATTTAATCTTGTCTATGAAATACTGATTTTTACAAGGCACCTGCCCTATGCAGCAAAGCTGGTTGAAAAATTCCCGGAGCAGAAGTTTGTTCTGGACCATATGGCCAAGCCTCTGATCCGGGATAAATTGCTTTCGCCATGGAGGGAAGGAATTCAGCAGCTGGCTTTTCATCCAAATGTATATTGTAAACTATCAGGTATGGTAACAGAAGCCTCGTGGACAGGCTGGCGTAAGAAGGATTTTACTCCTTATCTGGATGTAATCTTTGAATCATTTGGTCCTTCACGGCTCATGATAGGCTCCGACTGGCCAGTATGCACTGTA
>JAUZNW010000075.1 GCA_030706785.1 Bacteroidota bacterium
TCTGGTATTAACAGGCTGTTTTGCAGCCTTCTCATGCAGTAAAAAAGAATCTGAAAGATTCAGGTTGCTTACCGGACCTGTCTGGGTCACTGACAGTCTTCTGGCTAATGGTGTGAATGCCGCTGGTCCTGGTGGTTTACTCACCAAATTTATGGGTGATGCCAAATTCAAGGCAGACGGAACCGGTTACTTCGGCAAATATACCGGAACATGGATGTTCAGTTCAGGTGAAACCAAGCTGGTCATAGAATCTGATTCCCTGGTACTTCCTGTTACAGCGGACATAAAAGAGCTAACAAGCATATCTCTTAAGCTTACTACACTTTTCCCGAATCTTACGGATCTCCAGCACCCATATAATATCAGGATGACCTTTAAGTCTAAATGATGCGGTCCTTTGCAGCTGCCATAATCATTCTTAATGTAATTCATGTAAGCGCAGCCGGTCAGGAAGGCTTCGTAAAAGGAAAGATCACGGATAAGAATAGTGCCGAACCTCTCCCCGGGACTTATGTACTATACGGTAAACAAACTGGTACTGTCAGCGACAGGAATGGGCACTATTTGATAAAGGTAAACTCAGGGAGGCTAAGCCTTACCTTTCAATTGCTCGGATATGAGACAATAGCACAGGTAGTTACAGTACTTCCGAAAGATACTATGATCCTCGATGTAGCCCTTCAGATGAAGGTAAGCGAGATCAACCAGGTGGTTGTAAGCGCCGACAGGACAGAAAAGAAGGTGGCTGAGCTTTCGGTTTCAATGGATGTCATTAAATCTTCATTTCTCGCTGAGAACAATATAACTGATTCGCAGGAGATAATAAACAAGACCACAGGAATAGAGGTCATGGACGGGCAGGCTTCCGTAAGGGGCGGCAGCGGTTACAGCTACGGGGTAGGGAGCCGTGTGCTGGCGCTTATCGACGGACTGCCGATGCTTTCGGCAGATGCCGGAAATATCAAATGGCAGTTCCTTCCACTTGAAAATATTTCACAGGTAGAGATCATTAAAGGAGCTTCGTCAGTGCTTTACGGCTCCTCGGCATTGAATGGCATAATTAATTTCCGTACCGCTGATGCCGGCAATATTCCCGTTACAAAGGCCTTTGCCGAAGGCGGGGTTTACGGTACTCCCCGTAACAGGGACTGGAAATGGTGGGATACACCCCGCCTGTTCACAAGCGCTGCCTTTTCACATCTGCAGAAATCCGGAAATACAGGGATCGGTTTAAGTGCTTCATTCCTGCTTGATAACGGATACAGGCGGCTGAATGATGAAAAGCTCTGGCGGCTGAATTTAAAACTAAAACATACCAGTAAAAAGGTTGATGGACTTTACTATGGATTCAATGTCAACACCGGGTATACTGATAAAAGGGACTTTGTACTCTGGGAGAATGCAGAAACAGGCGCCCTGAGACAAAACCCGACAACAGCACTTGAGAATCTCGGCTCATTTGTTTCAGTTGATCCGTTTATCACATTTAATAAGACCGGCAGGTTCAGGCATGACCTTAAATTCAGGTTGCAGTACTCAGGAAACAAGCTGCCCGAAAGTGAACAAAACAACAGCAATGCATGGTCGCTTTACTCCGAGTACCAGCTGTGGCATAAAATTACTGATTGGCTGGATGTTACAGCAGGCCTTGCAGAATTCAACAGCGATGTTACATCAAATTTTTTTGGTGACCATCATGGCCTTAACATTGCAGGTTACAGCCAGTTTGAAGTTAAACCGATAAAGAGGATTGAAGCTGTTGCCGGGATAAGGATCGAACAAAACTCTCTTGATAACAAGTATGACAGGATCGTTCCTGTTTTCAGGGCAGGAATAAACTACCACGTGGCAGAATACACATTCCTGAGGGCTTCATTCGGACAGGGTTACAGGTATCCATCAATCGCTGAAAAATTTGCCTCAACAACGCTTGCATCAGTAAAGGTATTTCCTAACCCGGATGTAAAGGCCGAACAAGGGTGGAATACCGAAGCAGGCATCAAACAGGGGCTCAGGATCGGGAAGACAGAGGGTCAGGCAGATCTTTCAGTTTTCCTTACGCGCAACAGCCAGCTGATCGAATATATATTTTCAATTTATACAGATCCTGTTACAGGCATACCGGGATTCGGTTTCAAGGCAATCAATGTCGAGCAGTCACAGATATTCGGTTATGAATTTGAGATTCTCCTGAACCGCATTTCAGGGGACTTCAATGCTTCGCTGAACGCAGGGTATACCTATGTTAATCCCGTCGAATTCAATAAAAATACTCATCATACTACAGACACTTATCTGAAGTACAGGCGGAAACACTCCGGGAAGATAGCATTTCAGTTGTCCTGGAAGAACGTTGGCGCAGGACTTGGATTGTATGCCAAATCGAAGATACTTAATATTGATGATGTATTTCTTAATCCGCTTACAAGAGAATCAATCCTGCCCGGTTTTTACGATTACTGGACAAATGACAACAAAGGGTATTTTGTAATGGATGGTAACATTGACTGGAAATTCACCAGTAACCTTGATCTTTCACTCGTTGTCAAGAACATCACCAACACTGAGTACATGGGGCGTCCCGCTGATATTCAGCCACCAAGGAATTTCAGCCTTAGGCTGTCAGGAAAGTTTTAACCTGAATTTTTACTACCTTTCTTTCATGGAAAACAAATACCCTCTCAAAATCGGCCTGTTCGGCATTGGTCTTGATGCATACTGGCCTCAGTTCAAAGGCCTTAAAGAACGCCTCGAAGGATACACCGGAGAAGTGAAGTCAAGGTTGAGCAGTTACGGAGCTGAAATCATCGATCTGGGACTGATAGATAATCCCGAAAAGGCATTGGATGCCGGCCATATGTTCAGGAAAGCTGACGTTGACATAATCTTCCTTTACGTTACGACATATGCCCTGTCATCGACTGTTCTGCCCGTAGTACGAAGGGCTAAAGTACCTGTTGTTATCCTGAACCTGACCCCGGAAAAGGCCATAGATTATGGTATCTTCAACAGGCTGAACGACCGCACTAAAATGACAGGCGAGTGGCTCGCGAGCGTCTCAGCCTGCCCTGTCCCAGAAATTGCAAATGTCTTCCGCAGGTCCGGCATTGACTTTTTCCAGGTTACAGGTGTTTTGCACGGGGACAACGAGGTATGGAAAGAGGTCGGCGAGTGGATTGAAGCTGCCTCCGTAGCAAATAAAATGGCACACAACAGGCTGGGATGCATGGGTCACTATTACGGTGGCATGCTTGACGTATATACCGATTTTACGCGCATGATTTCATCGTTCGGCGGGCATATCGAAATGATCGAGGTTGACGAACTGACTGCGCTAAGAAGGGAAGTTACCTACAAAGAGATCTCAGACCGGATGCAGTTGTTCCAAAAAGAATTCGAAATTGATAGGGAGTGCCTGAAAGAAGATCTTGAAGATTCAGCACGCACTTCGGTTGCACTCGAAAAGCTTGTTATTACTCATGACCTCGGCTCGCTTGCATATTTTTACAGCGGTACGGGAAATAAAGGGAATGAAGATTCAATCAGTTCCATTATACTTGCCAACTCACTCCTGACATCCAGGAGGGTACCTGTTGCAGGTGAATATGAGATCAAGAATATCCATGCAATGAAAATCATGGATTGTTTCGGTGCAGGAGGTTCATTCACTGAATTCTACGCCCTCGATTTCAATGATGAGGTCATTCTTATGGGTCACGACGGACCGGGCCACCTTGCAATTGCCGAAGGCAAAACAAGAGTGAAGCCTCTGAAGGAGTACCATGGAAAGGTCGGAAAAGGATTATCGGTTGAGATGTCAGTCAGGCATGGTGAAATAACACTCCTTTCGGTAATCGAGATGAAGGATGGGAATATGGGTTTCCTTGTAGCGGAGGGCGAATCGGTAGCCGGACCAATACTTGAAATAGGAAATACCAACAGCAGGTACCGGTTTCCGCTGGGGATAAAAGACTTTATTAACAGTTGGAACAGCTACGGACCTGCCCATCATTGTGCTGCAGGTGTAGGACATATTGCTTCGAAAATCAGGAAACTAGGAAATCTTCTTGGTGTCGAGGTGGTCCAGGTCTGTTGATTAATTCCCTATCTGCGCAAATCTGCAAGATCGGCGGGAAATGAATTATTATGTTTCCTGCAGATTGCGCTGATTGTCGCAGATAATTCTCGTTACTGCAATTTGGTTATCAGCTCGAATAATTATCTTTGATTATAACATTCAAACCTTTTAAATCCTATGAAACGTATTTTCCGGCCAATTAATCCAGTTCTTTCTTTTTTTGCTGTTCTGCTTTTGACTTCAACCTGTAAAAAGGCTCCTGTCAATGAAGTGAAAATAAATGATTTCGCTTCATTGTCAGCTGAATTCAAAACACCATCAGCTGAATATACAACCGCTCCTTTTTTCGTATGGAACTACAAAATAACCAAGGAAGATATCGACAAGTATCTTGAAGACTTTAAGGCCCAGGGAAGCAGCCAGGTATTTATTCATCCCAGGCCCGGACTGGTGACCGAATACCTGTCGGATGAATGGTTTGACCTTTTCAGGCATGCAGTTGAGAAGGGAAAAGAACTTGGAATGAAGATCTGGATCTATGATGAAAATTCATACCCCAGCGGCTTTGCAGGAGGACATGTTCCGGCTGAGATGCCTGAATCATATAACCAGGGACAGGGATTGAATATGACCAGGTTTGAAACATTGCCGGATACAGCTGGCAGATATTATTTATGCATTAAGGAAGAGAACGGAAATTATACTGATATAACACATAACCTTGAAAGTGAAAAGGGAAAACAAGGAAACTACCTCTTGTTTTCGAAAACATACAACGGGAAGAGCGACTGGTATGGAGGTTTCAGTTATGTCGACCTGCTTTATCCCGGAGTTACTCAGAAATTCATCGAGCTTACAATGACTGGCTATGAAAAGTGTGCAGGTCAGAACTTTGGATTGACGGTTCCAGGAGTGTTTACCGATGAGCCGCAGATTAATTCACCGGGCGGAATCCGGTGGACTCCTGATCTTTTCGAGGTTTTTCAGCAAAAATGGCATTATGACCTTAAAACGAACCTTCCCTCTTTGTTTGAAGAAGTCGGCGACTGGAAGAAAGTCAGGCATAACTACACACAGACACTGCTTCAGCTTTTCATTGATCGCTGGGCAAAGCCTTATTATGAATATTGTGAATCGAAAGGTCTGAAATTTACAGGCCACTACTGGGAGCATGAATGGCCCAATATGCGTCCGGGCGGTGATAATATGGCAATGTACGCATGGCACCAGCAACCTTCAATCGATATGCTTTTCAATCAGTTTGAAGATTCAACACCAAGGGCACAGTTCGGGAACGTCCGTTCAGTAAAAGAGCTCGCGAGTGCAGCAAACCAGACCGGAAGACAGAGAAAGCTGAGCGAAACTTACGGAGGTTCGGGATGGGACCTGACATTCAGGGATATGAAACGCAACGGCGACTGGGAATATGCCCTTGGCGTGAACCTGATGAACCAGCATCTTACATATTTCACTATGGCCGGAGCAAGAAAATATGATTACCCTCCCACCTTTGACTATCATGAGCCATGGTGGAATGACTATAAGTATATAAATGATCATTATGCGAGGCTCTCTCTGGCGCTGTCATCGGGCAGTCAGGTAAATGATATCCTGGTCATTGAACCGACCACATCGGCATGGCTGTATGATTCGTATACAAAAAGGAACCCGAGATCTCAGGAAATCGGACAGGCTTTTCAGACTTTTGTTACAACTCTTGAAAAAAACCAGGTTGAGTATGATCTTGGCTCTGAAAACATTATAAAGAATCTGGGATCTGTAAGGAACGGGAAATTGGTTGTCGGCCAGCGCAGCTATTCAAGGGTTGTGCTTCCCCCGATGATGGAGAACCTCGATCTTTCCACATACAAGCTCCTGGAAAAATTTACTGCAAACGGAGGCATTCTGATTGCATTCTCGGTACCTGTTCTTGTGGATGGCTCTCAAAGTGAAGGGCTTAAAGATATGTTTGTGAAATATTCAGGGAAAATCAAAACAGTTGACAGGCTGACAAAGGAGTTTATTTCCGAAGAGCTTAAAAACCAGGATCTTGCATTTGAGGATGTATCAGGAGGAACGCTTTACCATCATCGCAGGATTCTTAATGACGGGCAACTGATCTTCCTGGTTAATTCTGATCTGGCATCAGATCTTAAAGGAAAATTCAATGTCAGGGGTAACGGGGCAATGGAGTTGAATACTCTTTCAGGTGAGATCAGCGGATATCCGAATACAGTCAATGAAGGAAAGGTTACCTGTGAATTTAACATTACGCCTGCCGGAAGTCTTTTGCTTTTCATACCTGACAGTAAACCGGGTATTGCGGGCGTCACATCGCAAAATCCTGAACTTAAGCCGGTTGAAACATCTTCTCCCCCGGTCATCACCCGGGACCATGAAAATGCCCTTACAGTTGACTTCTGTGATGTAACTGTCGGAGGTGAGACAGCCAAAGACCTTCATACCTACAATGCAGCAGATAAGGTCTACAAGTATTACGGCTTCCAAAACGGGAATCCCTGGAATACTTCAGTTCAATTTAAAAGAAACATCATTGATCGTGATACATTCGGTGTTAGTACCGGGTTCACCGCTGTCTATCACTTCATTGTAAAGGACAATTTTGAATATTCCTCCTTCAGGGCGGTCGTCGAACGGCCAGACCTGTGGAAAGTAGCCGTCAACGGAACTGAGGTCAAACCTGAGGAAGGAAAATGGTGGACCGACAGGAATTTCAGCATCTTCAATATCGGAAAACTTGTGAGAAAAGGTGACAATTCGATAACTCTCACAGCTTCACCTATGAAGATCCATGCTGAAATTGAGCCTGTTTATATAACCGGTGAGTTTTCTGTAAGACCCGCTGATAAAGGATTTGTGATTCAGGCACCTGTTAAATCATTAACAATGGGAAGCTGGAGAGACCAGGGTTTGCCTTTCTATTCATGGGGTGTCAGCTATACTAGGGAATTCAATATTGAAAAGCCTGAAGGGCAGTATTTTGTAAGTATGAAAGACTGGAAGGGAACTGTTGCAGAAGTGAAAGTGAACGATAAGCCCGCCACTGTGATAGCATTCCCGCCCTATCAGACAGATGTGACAGCTTTGCTTCGTCCCGGCTCCAACATTATAGAGGTGAAGGTTATAGGAAGCCTGAAGAACCTGATGGGACCCCATCATAACAATCCGGCCCCGGGCCTTGCCAGTCCACGGAACTGGAGGAATGTGAAGGCATATTCTTCCGGGAAGGAATATCAACAGCTGGACTACGGATTGTATACGGAATTTGAGCTCCTGAACGGAAAGTAAGTTGTGAGGTTGTGCGGTTGTGCGGTTATGCGGTTGTCAGGGAACCAGTTAACCAGATAACCGCATAACTATGTACCAGCAAAGGCTATTTTCGAACGGGAATTTAAAAACTTCCCTGCATCCCATAATTCCGGCTTCTGTTTATAGACCTATTGCATAAATCAAATATTTTTCTACATTTGCCCTGCTTTAGTTCTTTGAATCGCTTAACCTGAACCATTCAAAAACCGAAGGGACAGGAATTCTTTTTCTCAGAAAGAACATCCTGTTTTTCCTTAGTTTTAACTTAAAACTTATCCTATGAGAAGAATTTTGACATTTATTTCAGCAACGTTCATCACCGGGAGTCTGCTGGCGGGCGGACTGGTAACAAATACCAACCAGAGCGCTTCCTGGGTTCGTCTGCCGGCACGCGACGCATCTACCAGCATCGATGCAGTCTACTATAATCCTGCCGGATTAATGAAGCTGGATAACGGATTTCACTTTTCAATTTCAAACCAGGTAATCCACCAGAACAAAGAGGTTCATAATTACTACACCGGTCCTGGAGGTGCCTTCGGTCTGAATGACGGCCTGTACAAAGGGAAAGTCTCAGCTCCTGTTTTTCCGGGTGTTTATGCAGCCTATAAAATGGACAAGCTTGCTTTCTCATTCGGATTCAATCCAGTCGGCGGGGGCGGCGGTGCCAAATTCGACAGAGGTCTCCCGTCATTTGAAATGTCAGCATCGGACCTTGTTCCTGCACTGGTTTCAAAGGGAGCTTCCGGGTACAGGGTAAACACATATTTTGAAGGAACCTCAGTCTACTATGGCTTTCAGGGAGGAGTTTCCTATAAAATCAATGATTTTATATCAGTAGCTGGCGGAGTGCGCGTAGTATCTGCAAAAAATACATATCAGGGCTATCTGAAAGATATCGAGATCAGCCTGCCCACAGGATGGACAAGGGCCGATGTTATTATGAACGGGATATCAGCTCAGGCCACTACTGCGGCAGGCTCAACAACAGCTCTTGTTACTGCCGGAGCCGGGGCACTGACACTTGCCCAGGCTGAACAGGCAACAATTATTACGACTCAGCAGAGACTTGCACTTGAAGGGGCACTGGCAGCATTCGGTTCACCGACTACAATCACTATTGCACAGGCCGATGCCGTCTTCAAGGGAGCTGCAGCCAAGTATGCTGCCACAGCATCCCTTCTTGGAGATCAGGAAGCTGACGTCACGCAAACCGGCACTGGATATACACCTTTCCTGAGCGTTAATATCTCACCGCTTGAGAACCTTAACATTGCCGTAAAGTATGAATTCGCTACAAAGATTGAGCTTACAAACAAGACAAAGAAGGATATCACAACAGATTATACTGAGGGAGGAGTTCCTGTTACCATGTTCCCGAACGGCGAAAAAGTAAGAAATGATATGCCCGCAATGCTTTCATTGGGAGTAGATTACGGTGTGACATCAAAGCTGAATGTAACTGCTGGAGTACATTACTTTTTCGATAAATCAGCGAACTACGGACATAAAGTAAACGATGTATATGTTCCTAATTCCGCGATTATCGATAAGAACTACTACGAGCTGGCTGCAGGACTGCAGTATAAGATTAATGACATGTTCCTTGTCAGTGGCGGATATCTTTATTCAAGACCAGGTGTCAAAGCTGATTTTCAGAGCGATCTGACCTATGAACTTCCTGCAAGCACTGTGGGAGCCGGAGGCGCAGTAAATATTCTGAAAAACCTGCAGGTCAACCTGGGATTTGCATATACATTCTATGACAAAGGAGAAAAGATAGTTTACCACCTTTTCTCACCAACACAAACCTCTATACCTGCAAGGGAAACCTACTTCATAGATACTATGGTCATTGCAGCAGGGGTTGATTTCAGCTTCTGACCTGATTACCTGATAATAACTAAAGAGGCCGGGAATAGTTTCCGGCCTCTTTTCTTTATACTTTGCTGATATCATTCTTTTTCAGTTTCTTTTTATGAACTTTGAGAAATGAAAAAAATTATTAAATGAAACCTGAACCCGTATTTGTCCTTATCCTGGCTTTCCTTCAGGCCTGTGGATGCCAAACAAAAAAAGCCTCTCCTGAAACTGCAGAACCGGCTATCCCGGTAATAGTATCAAGGGTGGTTCAAAGCCCTGTTGAAAATGAGATCTCCATGAGCGGAAACATTGAAGGCTTCAAAACAGTAAGACTTGGCTTCATGGTTGCAGGTAAAATAAGCTACATCGCAGTTAATGAAGGTCAGACGATTTCAAAGGATGTACTGCTTGCAAGCCTCGATCCGGCAAATTATGAGATCGCGAAGGAGCTTGCTGATATCCAGGTAAACCAGGTTCAGGACGAGTATGATCGCCTGAAACTTATGCATGACAACAAGAGCCTGAGCGAGAGTGACTTCGCCAAAATTACATATGGACTGCAGCAGGCGAAAGCGCAGCAGAAGCTGCATTTAAAAAACCTGGCAGATACAAAGCTTTATTCTCCTATTGACGGAGTGCTTCTGAAAAAGCTGGCCGAAACCGGGGAAATAACCTCTGCCGGATTACCTCTTTTTGTCGTCTCAGACATAAGAAAGGTCAAAGTGAATGCTTTCGTTCCTGAAAGTGAACTTCATAATATCAGGATCGGACAAACAGCAAAAGTGCTTTTACCGTCAATTGATAAAACTTACGAAGGGAAAATAATAGAGGTTGGCTCTGCAGCTGATCCTTCAACCAGGTCATTTTCGCTGAAGATTGAGGTCGATAATCCGGGGATGATAATCCGCCCTGGAATGATAGCTGAAGTATCGCTGATTTCCGGTACGGGATCAGAAACCCTTATTATCCCTGTTGCAGCTGTTCGGCACGACTATAACGATCAGTCATTTGTTTTCGTAGTTGATTCACTGAACAATAAGGCTTTCCGCCGGAATGTCAGTCTGGGTAATCTTTCAGGTGATATGATCGGGATTACATCGGGCCTCAATAAGAACGAGATCATTGTCACAGGCGGGCAGCAGAAATTAGTCGATGGTTCAGGGATCATGATCCAAAAATAATCTGCCATGAATTTTGTCAAAGCCTCACTGAAACACAGGCAGGTTACATTCGCAGTACTGCTGCTCTTTTTCGCCTTCGGGGTGTATTCATTACTGAACATGCCAAGGCGTGAAGATCCCAAGATCGTTATACCGGCAGGTCTGGTTGTGGCTTATTTCCCTGGAGCCGATGCTGCCCAGGTTGAGGATCAGGTAACTCATAAGCTCGAGGAATTTCTTTATCAGTTTGAGGAAGTCCACAAGGAAAAAACGTACTCCATTACTTCTGATGGGGTTGTCGAGCTCCATGTCTGGCTTCAGGACAATGTAAAAAAGCCTGACATATTCTGGAGTAAGCTCCGGCATCAGCTGATGATCTTAAAAGCTGTTGACCTTCCGCAGGGTGTCAGAGGTCCGATAGTGAATTCTGACTTCGGGGACACTGAAACCATGATTATAGGATTATCATCCGATGAAGCGGGATTTACAGAGCTTAAAGATTATGTTATGAAGCTTGAAGAAGATTTGCGCCAGATACCTGCAATTTCAAAGCTGAAACGGATAGGAGAACAGAAAGAGCAGATAACTGTGGGTTTTAATTCTGAAAAAATGTCACAGTTTGATATAAGTCTCCCGCAGGTCGTAAAAATACTGCAGTCGCAGAATACAATTAACGCAAGCGGCGATATCAGGACGGAAGAGATCTCTGCTTCACTTTACACAACCGGATATTATAAAACCGAAAATGATATCCGTGATCAGATCGTAGGTGCTTCAAAAACAGGAGCTGTAGTCAGGCTCAAAGATATCGCCGGTTTCTCCAGGGGTTATGCAGAACCTGACAGTAAAATAACTGTAGATGGGAAGAAGGCTGTCCTGCTTGCTCTCCAGATGTACGAAGGCATGAACGTTGTGAAAGCTGGAAAGGAAGTGCAAAGGAAGCTGAATGACTTCGCCGGAAGGCTTCCGGGTAATATAAAGCTCACCACGATTGTAAACCAGCCGGATCTGGTCAGAAGGAATGTTTCAGAATTTTTAAGGGAGTTCCTTCTGGCCGTGATATCAGTGATGCTTGTCGTATTTCTCCTGCTCCCTTTCAGAATAGCGGTAGTTGCAGCAGCCGCTATCCCGATGACGATCTCAATCACATTTGCCCTGCTTTATACCTTCGGGATCGAGCTTCACCAGGTATCGCTCGCGTCAATGATTTCAGTCCTTGGGATAGTGGTTGATGATGCTATCATAATAGCTGACAATTATGTGGAATTGCTTGACCGCGGGCATGACCGGTGGACTTCAGCATGGCGAAGCGCGACCGACCTGGTAGTTCCGGTTCTTACGGCTACAATCACAATTATCGCGTCATTCCTTCCTCTGGTGATCCTTAAAGGGACTATCGGAGAATTTATCAGAGCGCTTCCAATAACTGTAACAATAGCACTGTCATCGTCTTTCCTGGTTGCTATGTTCCTGACACCGCTGCTGTGCTACATTTTTATCAGGAAAGGACTGCACTCTCCGGGTGAATCAGATAAAGCCAGGAGAGCTTCATTCCTCGACATCCTGCAGAAAACCTATAACAAAACGATTGAATGGTGCCTCCGTCACTCGCGGATAACTATTGCAGGCAGTTTCTGCACCATTCTTCTGGCTGTCCTGCTTTTTGAAGCAGGGATAAAGCAGAAGTTCTTTCCTGATGCGGAAAGGGATCAGTTCACTGTCGAACTGTGGATGCCTACAGGCACAAAGCTTGAAAAGACTGAAAAAGCAATTCAAACTATCGGGAATTTACTGAAGGGTGACTCCAGGATAGAGTCATATGCCACATTTATCGGGAGAAGTGCCCCGCGATTTTATTATAACTATTCACCACAAATGCCGGAAAGCAACTTTGCGCAGATACTTATCAATACAACCAGCAGCAACGCGACAAAGTCACTTTACAGAGACCTGACCGAAGAGGTTAAACCTCTGGTGCCTGAGGGTCAGCCAAATGTGAAACTTATGCAGCAGGGACAGCCTCTGAATGCCCATATAGAAGTCAGGATTTCAGGAGAAGACCTGAGTAAGCTAAAGCAGATAGGCAGCCAGGTGACGGAGATCATCCGTAAAACTCCGGGCAGTGACCTTCTTGGTTCTGATTTTAAGGAAGATTATTATGGCATAAGGATCAATCTCAGGAACGAAGCAGGCCGGCTTGGATTCACCACATCAAGTATTACCCAGGCCATTTATACCGGTTTCACGGGCTATCCTGTTTCAGTATTGTACGAGGGAAAAAATCCGGTGGATATTGTTCTCAGGCTCGATGAGCGGCAGCGCCGGAGCATTGAAAACCTCGAAAACATGTACCTCCAGTCTCCGTTAACCGGTGCATCTGTTCCGCTCAGGCAGATTGCCGAGCTTAAGCCTGGCTGGCAAACAGGCAGGATTATTCACAGGAACGGAATCAGAACCCTGACAATCCAGAGCGAGACAAAAGGCGGGTTGCTTCCTTCAGAGTTTCTCAGGGAAATAAAGCCTCAGCTGGAAAAGATTGACCTTCCTCCCGGTTACAGGATCTACTTTGGAGGCGAATATTTCAACCAGCATGAAACTTTCGGAGTAATGCTCATTGCTTTAGCTATAAGTCTGATAATTATTTTCATGGTCCTGCTGTTCCAGTTCAGGAATCTTAAGGAAGTCGGACTGGTAATGCTTACGATCCCGCTTAGCCTTCTCGGTGCGATCTTTGGATTATATGTCACCGGCAATGACTTCGGATTCATGGCTTTCTGCGGCCTGATAAGCCTGTCGGGCATTGAGGTACGGAATGCTATAATTCTTATCGATCATACAAATGAACTGTTAAAAAAGGGCATGGATATACCGACTGCAGCGTACGAAGCGGGGAAACGCCGGTTAAGGCCTATCTTCCTAACTGCCATGGCCGCAGCTATCGGGGTGCTACCGATGATCCTTTCCGGCTCACCTTTATGGAGCCCGCTTGCCAGCGTGATCGCATTCGGTGTTGTATGGTCAATGCTGATATCGACCCTGTCAATTCCTGTATTTTATAAGGTAACAATCAAACCTGATGACAAAAAGAATATCTCTGAGGCTTTTAAACCAATGCAAAATGAAATCCGGTAAACAGATAATAATTGCAGCGGCAGTTTTGCTCCAGGGAATCACTTTTCAGCTTCAACTCCCTGCCCAGAGCGGAAAAACCCTTACCCTTGAGAATGCAGTTGAACTGGCTCTAAAGAAGAACCATCTCATGAACATAAAAAAGCTGCAGGCAGAAGAGAAACAGCAAAAGATCAACGAGGATAAAGTCAAATACCTGCCTACAATAATCATCGGCGGATCATACCAGTACAATTCGAGTCTGCCCAGGCTGGTCCTGGAACAGGGGCAATTCGGAAGTCTTCCGTACGGAGGAATACAAATTCCGCTGCCTGCCAAGAATGAAGTCATACAGATGGGGAATCATAATATCTATAACGCCGGAATAACGATATATCAGCCAATAAGCCAGCTCGGGAAAATCAATGCCGGAGTGAGGGTATCAAAGACCGAACTTAAAGTAGTTCAGGCTGAACAATTAAAAGCAGTCCAGCAGATAAGACAATCAGTAGAGAAGCTGTTCTATGGACTGCTGATCACAGGAAAGCAGATAGAAGAAGCAAATATTAAGGTAGCGCTGGCAACATCAAAATTACGCGATATTGGGAATGCTGTCTCTGCAGGGAAAACAACCGAATCGAACAGGTACGGGCTGGCTGCCGCTGTCGCTGACGAGGAGCAGAACCTTCTGAAGTTAAAGATACAATATGATGACTATGCAGCTGATCTTAAGCAGCTTGCCGGGATTGAACCAGCGATCGAGATTATTCCGGAACCGGTCTCCCGAGAAGAAATAGTTTCCGAGCTTGCCCCGGCCGACACATCGCTTGTGAAAGCAGAGTCAAATAACAATGACATTAAACTTGCTTCACTCGCCATCAGCAGAGCTGGCAATTCTATCAGGGCAAATCAGTTCGGTTACCTGCCGGAGGTCGGTATCCTTGGCGGTTATACATATCAGAAAGGCAGCGTAATATACCCTAAAAATAATACTTTCGTAGGCGCATCAGTAAAATGGAACCTGCAGGATCTGCTGTCAAACAAGACCATCCAGGGCCAGAGAACCTGGCTGAAGAAACAGGCTGAGGAAAATCTCGCCAACACACGAGAGCAGGTCGCGAAAGACGTGGCAAAAGCTTATCGCAAGCTGAAACAGACACAGGAGCTGATTAAGGTTGCAACAAAGGTTGTGGACTATCGCAGGGAGGATCTCAAAATACAGAGCGACATGTATGCATCAGGTCTGAACCTTGAGTCGGACATGCTGGCAGCAAAAGCTGCTATGGCAAAAGCGGAATCAGATCAATATGCAGCACAACTGAATTATAGGATCGCGCTTTCCGAACTTAAAATACTTACCGGGAGTTACTAGAAGAACTGTATAAAGATAGTTTTTAACCACGGAGTTCACTGAGTAAAATATGGAGTTACACGGTTTGCTGACTCCGTGTTTAATTTTTCTTTACTGGCGCCGATTTGTAATCGGGGCCGAAATAATATAGATCAAAAAGGCAAGGATTATAAATCCGCGCAAGCTATTGTAAGATACGTAGTTACACGGTTTTCTGACACCATACTTACTCTTTAATACTCCGTGAACTCCTTGGTTAATTTTTCCTTAAGCAGGCTAATATTTTATCCCCTTATCATTAAGGAATTTAATGTATTGAGGAAGCCTTGGAGTGTCTGACAATTTGAATTTCCCGTACCACTCTTCAGCCTTTGCATTATCGCCGGTTTCCCTCGCAAGCTTTATTATGTTAATGTAAATCAGGCCTGCAATTCCCTGGTTCTCTTTGTCAAGTTCCCCGGCAATGCTTATAAAAATATTCAGGGCTTTTGCTTCATCACCATTTTCTGCAAGCTCAAATGCATTATCAAGTCTTTTATTAAGGCTGCCATCGAGACAAATCCCGTAGAATGAGAAACAATTGTCCGGACAATCCTCGACAAGGTCAATCCATTTTGTTCCGGGTTTTACAGGAGGAAATTCAAGCGTAAAATCGAGTTTTTCACCTGTAGTTTTGAAATTATAAGCATCAGGGCACGTCGGAATGCCAATGGCCGAGGTTAGTTTAATCCGTTTGCCGTCAGGATATACGATGTAAATATTTTTATCGGCGCAGAATGTCCCACCCACTCTCCTGTTTTCAACGCTCATGTAAAAAATCGTGGCTCTGTTCTCTGCTTCTATCTTTTTGATATTCAGTGTTTCGTGGCTTTTAAGAGAATAGTTGGGACTGATAAGGATCTGGGAGTTTGTGAATGCCGTAATATATATGAATAATAGTCCAGATACGAATGTTCTTCTCATCATAAAGCAATTAATTAGGTTTGACAAGTTACAAAATCATACGATTTTACACCTATTCCGTGACTTATTGATTTCAAGGGCTATTGTTAAAGCGGTGATAGTCTATTCTCCCTGAAATTACAGAGTGGCCTTTGTTATTCAGAATTAAAAATTAATTATCAAACTGGTCACAGGTTTCTCAATTGCTGATCAGGCTCTTGTTAAGACTTATCAACTCATTCCTGATCTTATCCTTATCAAACTAGCTGATCAATCTTTCGGAGATTTTTTGTCCCTCATGGTAGAACTCTGCGTCTTTTATCATTTTTCTGGTCATCGAAACAAATTTTTTGGTGTCCCGGGCTTTCAGGTAAGGATTTTTATACAATGACCGGTACTCTTCA
>JAUZNW010000076.1 GCA_030706785.1 Bacteroidota bacterium
CGTCTTTTCGCAAAAGGCTTAAGAAGATAATCCACTGCATTGAGCTCGAATGCCCTGATAGCGAATTGATCGTATGCTGTAGTGAAGATGATTTCCGGTTTCTCCGTCAGGACCTCCAGCATTTCTATCCCGGTCAGCCTGGGCATCTGAATATCGAGAAAGACAAGGTCGGGTTTCATCTGTGAGATGGTCTTAAGCCCTGTAAAACCATCTGCACACTCGGCAATCACCTCAACAGATTCTACTTCTTTGAGATAGAATTTTATAATATCCCGGGCTGGGGTTTCGTCTTCGATAATAACGGTTCTGATCTTTTCCATAAAATTAATATTGTCCCGCTTGCTCACCCCTAAATCCCCCAAAGGGGGACTTTTGATTTGCAGAGATCTTTACACCCCCCCTGGGGGGATAGGGGGTATGCAGACCTTTTGACAGCCCCCAGGGAGTGAAAAGCGAGAGTTAAATCTTAAAACAAATTTATTCTATTTCTCAGGTATATTCATTACGGTTGGGATAAAAAGTGTAACGGTAAAAATGCCGTTCTCCTTGGTCGTCCTGATCGACGCCCTGTTACCGTAGAATAATTCCAGCCTCCTGGCTACATTCTGAAGGCCTGTCCCGGTTCCTCTCCTGGACGAAGGTGCTGTATCGTAGTTGTTTGAAATTATTATTTCCAGGTGGTCATCAACGATTTTTGCCTGCGTGGTGATTGTAACGCTTTCGGTGCTTTCATAGACACCATGCTTGATGGCATTTTCATACAAGGGCTGCAGCAGCATCACAGGCATCTGGATCTCCAGGCAGCCTTCCTCAATATTTTCTTCAGTCGACAATTTATCACCGAACCTGACTTTTTCAATATCGAAATAGAGTCTCAGGTTTTCAAGCTCGCTTCTGAAAGAGACCGGCTGCTCATCTTTTTTTGAAAGGGCATATCTCATGAATTCCGAAAGTTTAATTACCATATCCCTTGCCCTGTCGGGATCAGTTATTGTGAGCGAGCTGACAGAATTGAGGCTGTTGAAAAGGAAATGCGGATTTATCTGAGACCTGAGCATCTTAAGTTCAGTTTCCTTAACAAGGGTTTCCAGGCGAGCCTCCTTTGCATTCTTCTCAGAAAGATTGTAAAGACTCACAAAAAGGTAATAAGCCATGACAATGATCCCGTAAATGAAAACGCCAGTTCCCACCCTGTAGGGGAAGGTAGCTTCCCAGTACGCCTGGAATTCAGTTGAATTTGGCAGCAGGAACTGTATAAGATACTTTGTGCAAAGCACCCACAGTAAAATAGCTATCGATCCTGAGATTACAATATTTGATATCACAGCAGGGACCCTGGCATTACCGGTATTGAAATATTTAAACGGGTACCAGAGAGAAAGAGCTAATCCGGAGTACACCACAAGAGAAACAAGTCCGTCAGGGATAGTTAAAACAGTGAATTTACCATAAGCATAATAAAACAGCAGCAGCTGGCCCAGCGTCAGGAAGAGCCAGACCAGCCACCATACTATCAGTCTTACCCTGTCTGAAAGTACCGGATGTCTCATTCAGATCGGATCAATAACTTTTTACCTCGCCGCCGCCGAAGACAACGGCTCCCTTTATAAGAAGCTGTTTCGTGGAATCAATTGTCCTGCCGGGGAATAATTTCCGTGAATCGCTGAATCCACCCAGCACGGGGGTAACTTCAATCTTGACGTTCCAGTCATCAGGAACTATAATCGTAGCACCTCCGAAGACGCAGGCTATCTCAAGTTCAGCCACACCGGTTGCGAGTATTGCTTTTGTGAGGTCCAGCTCGATCCCTCCGAATACTGAGGTGATCTTCCCGCCTTTAAAGTTCTGGGATACGACCTGCCGTTCGCCTCCGCTGAAAACATTTACATAATCAACATAATCATCTCCTGCTATCTCTTTTGAAACACCGCTCCATCCCCGTCGTTTGGTCGCAATAAAGATTACACCGACAATTATGAAGATGGTTGGCCAGAACATGTTGTACATGTGAAAGGTTTCACGGAATATTAGCGGTATCATAAAGAACCCTCCCACGGCCATAACAATGATCCCTGCTGTTTTTTCGGCTGCCCCGAGTGTCATGACCAGTCCGATCGCCACCAGGAGCATCGGCCAGCTGAAAATCACGTTATCAATGAATTCCGGGAAGAATCCGGTATTCCTGATCACCAGGAACAAACCGGCTATAACGAGTATAACACCGATAAGTACCCTGTTGGTTGCGAAATGGGGATTATCATGTCGCATCTGACGGCGCTCTTCCCTTAGGTGGCGACGTTCTTCCCTGTAATCTTCTCTTGTTTCCATAGCTGTAAATTTATCTGTTTTGGATCAATTATCTTTCTTGACTCCCCTTAAAAGGGATGAAATTATGAATCCGAGGCCGATAAGGATAACTACCGCCGGCCAATAAAGCGTTTTTACAATTTGGGGCAGCTGATAATCGTGGTTTGCAATAAAGAACCAGGAACCCAGGGCTATCATGACCAGGCCTCCAATAAAGCGAAGGTTGAGGAACAGGAAGGCTCCTATGAAGATCAACACCGTTTCCCACGTAAAATAGTCTTTAACACTCCCGAGGTGAAGCATGTCGTTGGTTGCAACAAGCAGTGCAAGGCCAAGGACTATCAGGAACAGCCCGATGCTGACTTGAGGGTGATGTTCCCTGTGCCTGTGCAGAAAATGTTCACTGTTTTTCATGACTGATATTTTTATCCTGATCCAAAAGTATATTTGCTTTATATCAGATGCAATCAAAAATCGGCAAGCTGCCTGAATAAACCGGCAAGCGGACTTTTTAGACTGACCGTGTTACTTTTTTGTTCATAATTTTTTTAATTGGAGAAGGATTTATATTTTTGCAAACCAAAATTTAAAGTGATGTCCGGAGCATATTCTATCCCGATCAGTGGTTTGAAGGAAGGACATCACGCCTTCAATTTTGAGATTAACAAAGCGTTTTTTGATCTGTTTGAAGAGTCGGAGATAAAGGAGGGGGAACTTGCAGCGTCCGCTGAAGTTGACAGGGGACCTTCGCTCATCGATATCAGAGTGAGGATTTCCGGGAGAGTAAGTATAAGCTGCGACAGATGCCTTGAGATTTTTGACTATACCATTGAATGCGATAATAATCTGGTGGTCAGATTCGGATCTGTAAAGGATGATAGTGATCCCGAGATTTTAACCCTGCCACATGATGAGTATGAGCTTAACCTGAAACAGTACCTGTATGAGTATATACATCTTGCCCTGCCGATTCAGCGGATACATCCCGATGACGAAAACGGGAAAAGTACCTGCAATCAGCTTATGCTTGAAAAACTGAAAGAACACCTTATTGAGGAGGAAGTAAGAAACGATCCAAGATGGGACGAACTGAAGAAACTGATTACCGACAATTAATTATTAAATAAAAATGGCACATCCCAAGCACAAACATTCGAAGACCAGGAGAGATAAGCGCCGTACTCATTACAAAGCAACTGCTCCTACAGTCAGCACTTGCTCAAACTGCGGATCTTCAGTCCAGTACCACAGGGTATGTCCTGAATGCGGATATTACAGAGGCAAGCTTGCCGTTGAAAAGAAGGCAATTGCCTGATTTTCATGAACCAATAGCCATAAAATGAGAATTGGCCTTGATGTTATGGGCGGTGATTTCGCACCTGACGCCATAATCGAAGGTGCGGTTGATTCCCTGAAGCATTTCTCTGCTGACAATAAACTTGTTCTGCTGGGGGACGAATCCTCAATACTGCGAAAGCTTGAGGTAATGAAGATCAGCCCTTCATCATTCGAGATTGTTCATACTTCAGAAGTCATTGAAATGGGCGATCATCCCGCCAAAGCCTTTTCCCAGAAAAAAGATTCAAGCATCTCAGTAGGCTACAGGATGTTGAAGGAAGCCACTCTCGACGGATTCTGCAGCGCCGGAAATACCGGAGCAATGCTGGTTGGAGCCAGCTATACCGTGAATGTGATCCCCGGGGTTTTCAGGCCTGCCCTCGCTACAAAGATTCCATGTATCAATGGTCGTGATTCGGTTATCCTTGATGTCGGCCTGAACCCTGACTGCAAGCCTGATGTTCTGCTTCAATACGGAATACTCGGGACCCTTTATGCTAAATTTGTGCTGGAGATTGAAAATCCGACTGTCGGGCTTCTTAACATTGGTGAAGAGGAGACCAAGGGAACAACGGATATAAAGGCCGCCTATGAATTGATGAAGGAGCATCCGGGACTTAATTTCCGGGGCAACATCGAAGGGAATAAACTTTTCCATGAGAATATGACCGATGTTGTTGTTTGCGACGGCTTTGTCGGCAACATTGTTCTCAAGCAGGCGGAAGCGACTTATACTTTGATGAAGAAAATAAATATTAACCATCCTTTTCTTGACAGGCTTAATTTTGAAAATGTCGGGGGAACACCGATAGTAGGGATAAATGCCAATGTGGTTATAGGGCATGGCATTTCAAAAAGAAAGGCAATAATGAATATGATCCTCCAGACCAAAGCTGTTGTTCACGCAAATCTGGCTCAGAAGATCATTGAAGCTATTTAACTATGGGAAAAATAAGAGCTGCCGTTACCGGGATCAATGCATGGGTCCCTGAATACAGGCTCACAAACCATGAACTTTCAAGAATGGTTGATACTTCCGACGAATGGATTATGCAGAGGGTCGGAATAAAGGAAAGAAGGATACTTAAGGGAGAGGGGCTTGGAAGTTCAGACCTCGGGGAGAAAGCTGTAAGAGGGCTTCTTGAAAAAACAAATACAGCACCCGACGAAGTCGATCTGCTGATTTGCGCCACAGTCACTCCCGACATGCTGTTCCCTGCCACGGCGAACATCATATCGGATAAGGTTGGGATTAAAAATGCCTTCAGCTTCGATCTTGAGGCCGCTTGTTCAGGCTTCCTGTTTGCCCTTCAGACCGGAGCTGCATATATAGAGACCGGGAAATACAAAAAGGTTATTGTCGTGGGGGCGGACAAGATGTCCTCAATAACTGATTATACCGACCGCACAACATGTCCTCTTTTCGGAGACGCGGCAGGGGCAGTTCTGCTCGAACCGAATACAAAGGAGTATGGCGTGATGGACTATATTTTCCATGTTGACGGATCGGGCAGGAAATTCCTTCACCTGAAAGCCGGAGGCTCTGTAAAGCCTGCCTCCCACGAGACTATTGATGCCCATGAGCATTTTGTATACCAGGAAGGACAGAGCGTTTTCAAATTTGCTGTGGTCAATATGGCCGATGTTGCGGCTGAAATCATGGAAAGAAATAACCTCAAAGCCAAAGATATCGCATGGCTTGTTCCGCATCAGGCAAACCTGAGGATTATCGATGCTACGGGAAGGAGGATGGGGCTTCCACCCGAAAAGGTTATGATCAATATCGAAAACTACGGCAATACAACAGCAGCAACCATTCCCCTGTGCCTCTGGGAATATGAAAAAAAGCTTAGGAAAGGAGATAAGCTTATACTGGCAGCCTTCGGAGGCGGATTCACCTGGGGATCGGTTTACCTCAAGTGGGCGTATGATCCGAAATAGCGATCAGGAATCCAAGCACTCACCCCTAAATCCCCTCGCTGCTGGGCAAAGATGGGATTCAATAATCTGTATTTCAATTCGTTTTCGCCTCTTTACTCAGTAGAGAAGGGGACAAAAGGAGTGAGTACATATGTCCCGCAAACATTTCCTTTTTATTTGCAATAGTTTTTATATTTGTGAGTTATTATGTTTGTACATATAATTCTGATAAAAAATGGGAAAGTTCAACGAGACTGATAATACAACCATCAACCTTATCAGCAACGGGACCGAAATCACCGGAGATGTTAAATCAAATGGCGATATCCGGATTGACGGAGTCCTTTTTGGTAACCTTAATACTAAAGGCAAGGTTGTTATAGGTCCCACCGGCAAAGCAAAAGGGGAAGTGTTTTGCAAGAACTCGGAGGTTTCCGGGACAATCGAAGGGAAAATATGCGTGAGTCAGCTTCTCACCCTCAAGGCTGATTCAAAGATCATCGGTGATATTGTTACTTTCAAGCTGTCGATTGAACCGGGAGCAAAATTTACGGGTAACTGCAAGATGAGCGAAAGCGAAAATAATGAAGCAGCAGCTTTCACAAAACCAAAGGAACCAGAAAAAGTCCCCGAAAAACCCGGAAAATAAAAACAAAGGATTAAGGGATTTTGGAAGATACTCCGGCCTGGCTTTCCAGATGATAGCCATTATTCTTGTCATGACATGGTGCGGGGTCAAGCTTGACAAAGTCCTGGGGTTATCCACTCCTGTCTTCACGATTATTCTCTCCCTCATAGGTGTATTTGCAGGCATATATACCGCAATAAAGGATTTCATTAAATGACGCCGTGTGAATTTTAAAAGATACCTGACCGGCCTGCTGCTTCTGATCCTGCTGCTGTTGCTGACAGGTTTCCTTTTTATCACATTTACTGGCATCAGCCTGAATTTCAAAGACCTGGTTATATTAACAGGCTGCTTTTTTTCTATCTCGCTTTTGTCTCTTTTTATTTTTCACCGTGGACAGAAAAGAGAACCTGAAAGCCGGATCATGCATCTTTTAGTTGCAATAAGTATCAAGATGATTCTTGAAATGACTCTTGCACTATTATGGTTTTTTGTTGCTAAAAAAACCACAACAGCCTCGCTATTATTGTTTTTTGTGCTATATTTGGCTTTCTCTTTGCTTTCAATTTTTCTTATGTTGAACGCATTGAAAACTAAATCTTTATAAAACAATGGTGATTTAAAAATGCGTTTTTTTAGAAGATTTCCGTTTCTTATTCTGCTTCTACTGACTCCCATGGCCATCACCGCCCAGGAGGGACAGGAAGCATCGAAAGCAAAGGAAGAATTCGATCCAGGTAGTTTTATTCTTGAACATATTGCCAATGCCCATGAATGGCATCTTATTACCAGGCAGAACGGGGAAAGTGTGGCAATATATCTCCCGGTAATCCTTTACAGTAAAGAAAAAGGTCTTGACATCTTTTCTTCTCGGAAGCTTTCTCATGGACAGGTGTATAAAGGTTACAAGGAATTGGAGGAGGTTGACCTGAAAGGAAAGATCGTTAACGTAAGGGAAGACGGAACCATTGATGAGATAAAACGGCCTATCGATTTTTCAATGACCAATACGGTTGTGGGTATGCTGGCGGCGGCAATTATCGGCCTGTGGATCTTTATTTCACTTGCCCGCTCCTACAAGAAGACCGGCATAAGCTACCCGAAAGGTATCCAGGGCCTCCTTGAGCCTGTAGTCCTGTTTATACGCGATGAAGTGGCTCTTCCCAACCTTGGCCCGCACAAGTATGAAAAGTATATGCCCTACCTGCTTTCGGCATTCTTTTTCATCCTCATTAATAACATTATGGGAATCATACCGTATCCACCGCCATTCGGCGCTACAGTAACGGGAAACGTTGGGGTGACATTTGTTCTTGCCTTCTGCACATTTCTGATAATACAGTTCAGCGGTAACAAGGCATACTGGAGGCATATATTTGCAGCACCGGGAGTCCCTGTGTGGCTTCTTCCGGTAATGATCCCTGTCGAGCTGATCGGGATCATTTCAAAACCGTTTGCACTGATGATCCGACTTTTTGCAAACATGGTTGCGGGGCATATTGTAATACTGAGCCTTATTTGCCTTATATTCATCTTCCACTCCCTGGCAGTGGCTCCGGTATCGATTTTATTTGTGATTTTCATGGATTGCCTCGAACTTCTTGTGGCATTCCTGCAGGCGTATATTTTCACCCTTCTTTCCGCTTTGTTCATAAGCATGGCGGTTCAGGAGGATCATCATTGATATTGTTTAACTAAAAACTTGAATCATGACAGGTACAATGGCAGCACTTGGAGCAGGTCTGGCAGTAATAGGTGCCGGGCTGGGAATCGGAAGGATAGGCGGCTCGGCTATGGATGCAATAGCACGTCAGCCGGAAGCTTATTCCAAGATCCAGCTTGCAATGATCATTGCCGCAGCACTTATTGAAGGAGCCGCACTGTTTGCAATTGTAGTCGCTCTTATCACAAATACGACAAAGTGAGAGCGGAAGAAGCTGAAGCCTGCAACGGTTGGTTGCAGGTCTTCTTTTTAACTAATAAAGTAAAAAGGAATAACTATGATATTACTGGCAAATAGTCTTACATCCCCGGGAATCGGGATAGTCTTCTGGGCTGCCCTGATTTTCGGTCTCTTTTTCCTTCTTCTGACAAAATTTGCATGGAAACCAATACTTGCCGCCATTAAGGCAAGGGAGGAAATGATAAAAGGTGCTCTTGCATCTGCAGAAAAAGCCAGAAAAGAGATGGCCAAGCTGCAGAGCGACAATGAAGCAATAATGAAAAAAGCCAGGGAGGAAAGGGAAGGAATCCTGAAAGAAGCACGCGATGTTCGCGATAAGCTTATTGCTGAAGCCAAAGGAAAGGCAACTGAAGAGGCTGCCAGGCTTATTGAGAAGGCACGGGCAGGCATAGAGAGGGAAAAAACAAAAGCTGTTTCGGAGATACGCGAGCAGGTAACGACGCTGTCGGTCGAGATTGCCTCAAAGATCATCGGGAAAAAGCTGAAGGTTACCGGAGAACATGAAAAATTAATAGATACCTACCTGAAAGAGATAGATTTAACCAGGAATTAGAAGGCTTTTAACAGATGAACGAGAGCAGAATTTCTGTAAGGTACTCCCGGGCATTATTCCAGTCGGCACTTGAAAAGAAGATCCTCGACAGGGTGTACCAGGATATGGTCGTTATCCTGGAGGTATGCAAATTACCCGAGGTAAAGGAACTTCTGGCAAATCCTGTGATAAGGCCTGCAAGGAAATCAGGGGTTCTCCACAAGCTGTTCGAAAAAGATCTCCACCAGCTGACGCTGTCACTTGTGGACCTTGTGGTGAAGAATAGCAGGGAAAACTACCTGCCTGCAATCGCCAGGGTATTTGTTCATGATACTCTGATACATAAAGGTGTTACTGAATCCGTTCTGACAACAGCTGTAAAGGTTGATCATGGCGTAAGGAAACAGGTCATTGATCTGATAACAAGAATGTTTAAAACCAGGGTAGACCTGAAGGAAAATATTGATGAAAAGATTATGGGTGGATTTATCCTTAAAGTAGGCGACACCTATATCGATGCTAGTGTAAGGAACAGGCTGAGGAGGATAAGGAAAGAGCTCAGGGCAGCCTCAATATTATAACTTGAATACTAACTGACACGATTTAATAAGAACAAAAAACATGGCAAACATTAAACCGGCGGAAGTCTCAAAAATATTAAGGCAGCAGCTTGAAGGCATCCAGACGGGAGCAGAGCTTGAAGAGGTCGGCACTGTTCTGGAGGTCGGAGACGGTATCGCAAGGATCTACGGGCTTTCAAATGCAGAATCGAACGAGCTGATTGAATTTGAAAACGGGATCGAGGCTATCGTCTTAAACCTTGAGGAGGATAATATCGGAGCAGTGTTGCTGGGCCCAACAGAGGAAATACATGAAGGTGACATCGTAAAACGTACACGCAGGATTGCATCGATAAAGGTCGGTGAAGGCCTTCTTGGAAGGGTCATTACACCTACAGGACAGCCGCTTGACGGAAAAGGTCCGATTGAAGGGGAACTTTTTGAAATGCCTTTTGAAAGAAAAGCTCCGGGTGTTATTTTCCGACACCCTGTCAAACAACCATTGCAGACAGGTATAAAGGCAATTGATGCAATGATTCCTATCGGACGGGGCCAGCGCGAGCTAATAATCGGCGACCGGCAGACAGGCAAGACCGCTATCGCCATTGACACTATCATTAATCAGCGCAGCAATTTTGAAAAGGGTAAGCCGGTCTACTGCATCTATGTAGGTGTCGGCCAGAAAGGCTCAACCGTTGCCAATATTGCAAAAACCCTTGAGGAATATGGAGCCTTTGAATATACCGTGATCGTTCTATCAACAGCGTCCGATCCGGCAGCGTCACAGTTCTATGCCCCCTTTGCAGGTGCTGCAATAGGGGAATTCTTCCGTGACACGGGCCGTGATGCATTGATTATTTATGACGACCTTTCCAAACAGGCAGTTTCTTACAGGGAAGTTTCTCTATTACTCCGCAGGCCGCCGGGACGTGAAGCATACCCCGGTGACGTTTTCTACCTGCACTCAAGACTTCTTGAAAGGGCAGCAAAGATCATCGAATCGGATGAGGTGGCAAAGAACATGAACGATCTCCCGGAATCAATCAGGCATATGGTAAAGGGCGGCGGTTCGCTTACAGCTTTGCCGATAATTGAAACTCAGGCTGGAGACGTTTCAGCATATATCCCGACAAATGTTATCTCAATAACAGATGGCCAGATCTTCCTTGAATCGGCTCTGTTCAACTCAGGAGTCAGACCTGCCATCAACGTAGGTATATCAGTCTCCAGGGTTGGCGGAAATGCCCAGATCAAACCTATGAAAAGGATTGCAGGGACGCTTAAGGTTGACCAGGCACAATACCGCGAGCTGGAAGCCTTCTCCAAATTCGGTTCCGACCTTGATGCAGCAACGCTGGCAATTCTTAACAAGGGAGCAAGGAACGTTGAGATCCTTAAGCAGGGACAATATTCACCTGTCCCTGTCGAAAAACAGATAGCGATCATTTACTGCGGAACAACGGGACTTTTAAAGGATGTACCTGTAAACAAAGTGAAAGAATTTGAGAACGAATTCCTCGAATTTCTTGATCTTAAACACAGGGATATCCTTGACCTTCTCGCAGCCGGTACACTCAACAATGATATTACGAATACTCTCGACAAGGTAGCCCAGGATCTGGTAACTAAGTACAAACAATAATTTAAGGGAACAGCCTGAATTATACCTGATGGCAAACTTAAAAGTAATAAGGATAAGGATATCATCCGTGAGGTCGACGCGGCAGATAACATCTGCGATGAAGATGGTCTCGGCTGCCAAGCTCAGGAGGGCACAGGATAAAATTGTGAGGCTGAGGCCCTATGCCCAGAAGCTTTATGAGATCCTCATTAACCTTACCCGGAGTCTTGATGATGCGGAGATTGAAAATAAATATGCCAGAAAGTCAGCTCCCGAAAAGATCCTTATCGTTGTGATAACCTCCAACAGGGGACTGTGCGGGGCTTTCAACTCTAATGTGGTGAAGGAAGCAAAAAGGATGATAGCTGACAGCTATTATGATCAGTACATAAAAGGTAATGTACATTTTCTTACAATAGGAAAGAAGGGTTATGATTATATGCGGAAGCAGAATTTTAAAATTGCCGGGGTGAATAATGACCTTCTCAATGATGTCTCGTTTGAAAACGCTATACCTCTTGCCGAAAAGGTTATGGAGAGCTTTTTAAAGGGCGATTATGACAGGGTTGATATAATCTACAACCATTTTAAAAATGCAGCGGTTCAGATACTAACGAATGAGCCTTTTCTTCCTGTCGAAACAACCAGGCCGTCATTGAAGGAGCGATTCACAACGGATTATATCTATGAGCCTGATAAGGAAGAGATTATAAGAGAACTCATTCCAAAATCTTTGAAATTGCAGTTCTATAAGGCCCTTCTTGATTCTTTTGTTGCCGAGAATGGTGCAAGGATGACAGCAATGCATAAGGCAACTGACAATGCGACTACCATGATCCGCGACCTGACACTTCAGTACAACAAGGCAAGACAGGCTGCAATCACCAACCAGATTCTCGAGGTCGTCAATGGTGCCGAAGCTTTGAAAGGGTAAAGTTCAATTAGTGGAGATAAAGGAATGTACAATCAATCGGGAATAAAGAAAATCGTTAACAAGGCGTTGGTCAATCTGACATATAACACTGAGTCAGAAAGGCTTATTGATCCTGTTAAGTATATTCTTTCTATCGGAGGCAAGCGGCTGAGGCCGGTTTTGGCACTCATGACCTGCAACCTGTTCACCGACAAAATTGATGAGGCTGTTATTCCTGTAACGGGACTTGAAATCTTTCACAACTTTACTCTTGTTCATGATGACATCATGGACAAGGCTATGGTCAGAAGGGGATTTTCCACCGTTCACAGCAAATGGAGCCTGAACCAGGCAATACTGTCAGGAGATGTAATGGTTTTCATCACAAATGAGTGCTTTCTTCAGTCTCCCCCCCACCTGCTGCCCAGAGTGTTCAGGGTCTTTAACAAGGCTGCGATTGATGTTTGCACAGGACAGCAGCTCGATATGGATTATGAAAAGGCAGCAATAGTATCACATGAGGAGTATCTGAGGATGATAGGTCTGAAGACTGCAGCCCTTATTGCTGCTTCAGTAAGGATCGGTGCCATGTTCGGCGGAGCAGACGAGAAGGAGTGTGATCTGATTTATGAGTATGGCAGGAATCTCGGGCTTGCATTCCAGATACAGGACGATCTGCTCGATACCTATGGTGATTCAAAGGTATTTGGTAAGATATCCGGTGGCGATATTGTCGCAAGCAAGAAGACATTCCTGTTTGTAAAAGCGATGGAGATTGCTTCTTCCGGCCAGAAGAAGAAACTTCAGGAGGAATATTCGGCAGAATTCTCAGATCCTGAAGCCAAAGTGAAAAGGGTGATAGAGATATATGATCAGCTCAATATAAGGACTATCACCGAAAGCCTGGCAAATGACTATTTCAAGACAGCCATCAGTCTTCTCGATAAAGTTGGTGTGCCTCAGGAGAGAAAATGTGAACTGGTCCAGATTACGGGATCGCTGGTAGGACGAGATCATTGATTAAGACTGCATAACAAAATAGGATTAAGACAAACGATCATTTTTTGAATTCATAATAAGTAGTTTTTATGGCAAGGAATACAGGTAGAATCAGCCAGATCATCGGACCTGTGGTTGACGTTACATTCGACAGACAGGGTTCCACTATGCCTGAAATTTATGATGCCCTTGAAATAAAAAGGGACGACGGCGGTACTCTCGTCGTGGAATGTCAGCAGCATATTGGTGAAAATACAGTAAGAACCATCGCAATGGACTCGACTGACGGGCTGCGGAGAGGCATGGAGGTCATTGACACCGGTTCACCCATAGTGATGCCTATTGGGGAACAAATTAAGGGGCGTCTTATGAATGTCACCGGGGAACCGATTGACGGCTTAGGGAAGCTTGACAAAACAGGCGGATACCCGATTCACCGTAAGCCGCCAAAATATGACGATCTGTCAACCGAAAAGGAGGTACTATACACTGGTATTAAGGTGATCGATCTTATCGAACCCTATTCCAAAGGCGGTAAGATCGGTCTTTTTGGAGGTGCCGGCGTAGGTAAAACTGTTATTATCCTTGAACTTATCAACAATATAGCTAAGGCATACTCCGGGTTATCTGTATTTGCCGGAGTAGGCGAAAGGACAAGGGAAGGAAATGATCTTCTGCGTGAGATGATTGAGGCTGGAGTAATAACCTATGGCAAGGAGTTTCTCGAAAATATGGAAGCAGGCGGATGGGACCTTTCAAAAGTTGACAGGAAAATCCTGAAAGAATCCAAACTTGCTCTGGTCTTCGGGCAGATGAATGAACCTCCCGGAGCAAGGGCAAGGGTTGCACTCTCAGGACTTTCAGTTGCAGAACACTTCAGGGATGGCGACGAAAAGAGCGGAGGACGTGATATCCTTTTCTTCATGGACAATGTGTTTCGTTTCACCCAGGCCGGTTCAGAAGTATCCGCACTTCTCGGAAGGATGCCTTCAGCTGTGGGTTATCAACCGACGCTTTCCACTGAGATGGGTATAATGCAGGAGAGGATCACGTCTACACGACATGGTTCCATCACTTCTGTACAGGCTGTATTTGTGCCGGCTGACGACCTTACCGACCCGGCCCCTGCAACTACTTTTGCCCACCTGGATGCAACGACAGTGCTTAGCCGTAAGATCTTTGAGCTTGGAATTTATCCGGCAGTTGATCCGCTCGATTCAACCTCCAGGATACTGGCCGCCAATATCGTTGGCGAAACCCACTACAGATGTGCACAGAGGGTCAAGGAGCTTCTTCAGAGATATAACGAGCTTCAGGATATTATTGCTATACTGGGAATGGATGAGCTTTCGGAGGAAGACAAGCTTGTTGTCCACAGGGCAAGAAGGATTCAGAGGTTCCTTTCACAGCCATTCCATGTTGCGGAACAGTTCACAGGTATAAAGGGAGCTCTGGTATCAATTGAAGATACTATCAAGGGATTTAATATGATACTCGACGGAGAAGTTGACCAGTACCCGGAATCATCTTTCATGCTTGTAGGTACAATTGAAGATGCTATTGCCAAGGGAGAAAAGATCCTTGCACAGTCAAAGTAAAGGATACAAATAAATGAAGATAGAGATCATTACTCCTGATACCAAGGTCTATGAGGGCGAGATCAGATCAGTCAGAGTCCCGGGCAGGAAGGGATCCTTTCAGGTCCTGAAAGATCATGCTCCGATAATTTCAACTCTTGAAGCCGGTCTGGTAAGGGTAGTTGATGAAGAGAACAAGACTATCAGCTTCGAGATAGAAAGCGGGGTGATCGAAGTCAAGGCAAACAAGATCATCCTTCTTGCCGAATCGGTGAAATAGTATATCTCCTATGAGCCCCGAAGAATTCCGGAAACACGCCCACCAGCTTGTCGACTGGATGGCCGGTTACATGAAAAACATCGAAAAGTATCCTGTTAAGTCGCAGGTACAGCCAGGTGAGATATTCAGCAAGATCCCGGATAACCCACCTCTAAATCCGGAACCATTCGATTCCCTTATGGCAGATCTTGAGGAGATCATACTGCCGGGAATTACCCACTGGCAGAGTCCGAATTTCTTTGCATACTTTCCAGCCAATTCAAGTCCGCCTTCGATACTCGCCGAGATGATCATTTCAACGCTGGGCGCACAGTGTATGATCTGGGAAACATCACCTGCTGCAGCTGAGCTTGAAGAAAAAATGATGATATGGCTGAGGGATCTTATAGGCCTGCCGTCATATTTTGAAGGGGTAATCCAGGACACAGCATCGACTGCAACGCTTGCAGCGATCCTGACGGCAAGGGAAAAGGCAACAGGATTCAGGATAAATGATGAAGGGATTGAAGGAGACCGGCCTCTGAGAGTTTACTGCACCGGACAGACCCACTCCTCTGTGGAAAAAGCAGTGAAGATAAGCGGGATCGGAAGGAAGAACATGGTAAAGATCCCTGTGAGGTCCGACTTCTCGATGGACCCGGAAAAGCTCCGGGAGGTGGTTATAGAAGATGTCAAAAAAGGATTCCTGCCATGCTGTGTCGTGGCAACAATATGCACAACCGGAACTACCGCAGTCGATCCTCTGAAAGCTATTGGCGAGATCTGCGCCAAAAACGGAATATGGCTTCATGTTGATGCCGCAATGGGGGGCACTGCCCTGATTCTGCCTGAATTTCAATGGATGCTGGAAGGAAGGGAATTTATCGACTCCTTTGTCTTCAACCCTCACAAATGGATGTTCACGAACTTCGATTGCTCAGCATTCTATGTCCGCGATCCGGAAACACTTATTAAAACTTTTGAGATCCTCCCCGAATATCTGAAAACACGGACAAGAGGCAAGGTAAATGATTACCGCGACTGGGGCATTCCTCTTGGAAGAAGGTTCAGAGCCCTCAAGCTCTGGAGTGTCATAAGGATATATGGGATCGAAGGGCTCAGGGAAAAGATACGCAATCATATCAGGATGGCAAAAAGCCTTGCTGAAATGATCTCTTCAGAACCAGATTTTGAGATACTTGCCCCGTTGGTGATAAATGTGGTTTGTTTCCGCTACAAACCCAAAGGAATTCCGGAGGATCAGCTTAACGGGATAAATGAGGCACTGAACCACCGGCTAAATGATTCAGGCAAAATATATCTGACTCATACCAGCATAAACGGCATTTATACCCTGAGGATGGTCACTGGCCAGACAAATGTAACAATGGAGCATGTTGGAACAGCCTGGGAACTTATTAAAAAAGCAGCCAGAAACTTCTGATCATCTTATACGTTCTGCCCCTCTTTTCCCGATACTCATCCCGAAAAGATCAATATTGAAAACAGCCTTCAGGTAAGGTACTTCCCCTAAATACCGCCATGCTGCCTCAATTCCAGCTGAGACGAGGAATGGCATCCGGAAGGCATA
>JAUZNW010000077.1 GCA_030706785.1 Bacteroidota bacterium
CTTTTAAAGCCGTTAAACGGCAAACTGACTTACAGCCAGGAGCTTCAAAGTTCCAGCAAGATAGGCTACCTTCCGCAGATTTCAACCGGAGATGTAAACTACCCCGTGACTGTAAAAGATGTAGTACTTTCCGGATTAATGATCCGCAAAGGATTGGTTTCCAGGATGACGGGGGCAGACAAGCGAAAAGCTGGTGAGGTGATCGGAGAGCTAGGACTTTCAGAGCTTACCGGGTCATCACTCACCGAACTTTCAGGGGGACAGCTTCAGAGGGTTTTCCTGGGACGTGCAATAATTGGCGATCCAAGGCTGCTGCTTCTCGATGAGCCAGGTAATTTTGTCGATACCAATTTTGAAGCGGATTTCTACGATAAGCTCAGGGTGCTCAATAACAGGATGGCTATTCTGATGGTATCGCACGATGTTGGGACAATCTCAGCCCATATAAAGACATTTGCCTGCGTGAACAGGCATCTTCATTATCATCCTTCATCAGAGATCACAAATGAGGAGCTGCTTGCTTATGACTGCCCCATTCAGCTGATAACCCATGGCGAAGTTCCCCATACAGTTCTTAAAAAGCATTAGGATTTGGAAGGAAGCATTTTTCAATACGAATTTATAATAAAGGGATTGCTGGGATCAATTTTCGCCAGTATCACCGCAGGACTTGCAGGGACCTATATTGTATCAAAAAGGATGGTCTTCCTCAGCGGAGGTATTACACATGCTTCATTCGGGGGGATCGGAATAGGATACTTCATTGGTGTAAATCCCATCCTTGGTGCAGCAGTCTTTGGCATTCTCTCGGCTCTTGGGATCGAGTTCCTTTCTGTCAAGCAGAAGATCAGGGAAGATTCAGCAATAGGGATACTCTGGGCATTCGGTATGGCTATAGGGATCATCTTCATCTATCTGACCCCGGGTTACACACCAAACCTGATGAGCTACCTTTTCGGCAGCATCCTTACCGTCACCAAAGGGGATATTATTGCCCTTGGACTTATGTCGGTTGTTCTTATTGCATATTTCGGATTCTTCTACAGGACAATCCTTTACATCTCTTTCGATGAGGATTTCGCACGGACATACTCACAATATGTGAATATATTCAAATACGTTACAACAGCACTTATGGCGCTGACTATTGTCCTGAATATCAGGATGGCAGGAGTTGTGCTTGTAATTTCTCTTCTGACTATACCTCCAAACATTGCTATGATCTTTACTAAATCATACTTTAATATTGTCCTGTGGTCGGTCATAGCAGGATTTGCAGGTACTGCAGCGGGATATGTGATCTCATTTTTTGCAGGTATACCGGTTGGAGCCGCCATCATATTCACTCTTGTTGTAATATGGATAATTGCAAAACTGATCAGCCGGATTTTGACCAGGCCGGTGCGCACAGTTACTCTTAACGTATAATAATGATAAATAAAATGCATCATGGATTATGACCTTATTGTGATCGGAAGCGGTCCGGGAGGATATGTGGCCGCCATCAGGGCTTCCCAGCTTAAGATGAAAGTGGCCGTTGTGGAAAGGGCTGAACTTGGCGGAATATGCCTTAACTGGGGTTGCATCCCAACAAAATCCCTTCTGAAAAGTTCTCAGATCCTGGATTATTTTACTCATGCTTCTGATTACGGCATAAAAGTGGAAGGGGAGGTAAAGCCCGATTTCAATGCAATAATTGCCCGAAGCCGGAGTGTTGCCGACGGCATGAGCAAGGGAGTACAGTTTCTTTTCAGGAAGAACAATATTGAATACATTAAAGGATCAGGCCGTCTGGCAGGTAATAACATCGTTGAAGTGGAGGCTGCGGAAGGGCAAACAAAGAAATATACGGCAAAGAATATTATAATCGCAACAGGTGCAAGATCGAAGGAGCTGCCCAACCTGAGGCAGGACCGTAAAAAGGTAATAGGTTACCGGGAGGCAATGACCCTCGATAAGCTTCCGGAATCCATGGTCGTGGTAGGTTCAGGCGCCATCGGAAGCGAGTTTGCATGTTTTTATCAGCAGCTCGGGACCAGGATCACCCTTGTGGAGTTTCTGCCAAGGATAGTTCCGAACGAAGATGAGGAGGTCTCGAAGCTGCTTGAGAGGTCATTCAAGAAGATTGGAATGAAGGTAATGACCGGTTCCACTGTTGAATCGGCCGATACCTCGGATGAGAAATGTATTGTGAAGATCAGGACCCCTAAGGGCGAAGAGATTACAGAAGCCGAAGTTGTTCTATCAGCGGTTGGCGTGACTGCTAACCTCGAAGGGATAGGGCTTGAAGAAGCGGGAATAAAACTGGATAAAGGGAAAGTGGTGGTGGATGAATTTTACAGGACCAATGTACCCGGGATATTCGCAATCGGGGATATCGTGCATGGCCCGGCCCTGGCACATGTTGCATCTATGGAAGGGATCATCTGTGTGGAAAGGATGGCCGGGCTTAATGCTGAACCTCTCGATTACGGGAATATACCGTCCTGCACTTATACTAGCCCGGAAATAGCTTCCTGCGGACTTACAGAGGCTTCAGCCAGGGAAGCAGGTTATAACATCAAAGTCGGCAAATTCCCATTCACAGCTTCGGGCAAGGCCAGCGCTTCAGGTACAAGGGAAGGATTTGTCAAGCTTATATTCGACACCGAGTATGGAGAATTGCTGGGCGCACACCTTATAGGGGCCGGAGTTACAGAACTGATCGCCGAAATAGTCGTTGCGAGAAAGCTTGAAACGACAGCCTTTGAAATCATGAAAGGCATACATCCGCATCCTACAATGTCCGAGGCAATTATGGAAGCGGCAGCTGCTGCCTATGGCGAATCGATCAATATATAGTTGCTTTCCAACGCAACCTTTTCCAGGATTTTGCATCATTCTTTAAAGGATTGCTGGTGATTCAGACAATTTTTTTATATTTTTATACTTTCAAACCAACGGGCCTTGCCTGATGTAAAAAATATAATTAAAGGTTGTCTGGCCGGCAACAGAAGGGACCAGGAACTTCTGTACAGAAGGCATGCAGCTAAATTATATGCCGTCTGCCTCCAGTATTCCGGTAATGATGAGGAAGCAAGGGATATCCTGCAGGAAGGATTCATCAAGATATTCGAAAACCTCATCCATTACAAGTATGAAGGTTCTTTTGAAGGCTGGATGCGGAGGATTGTAGTTAATACGGCACTTGAGAAATACCGGAGCAGGCACAATCTCTACATGGTGGATGATATTGAAATAATCCAGGAGACGGATGCTGATCCTGAAACCGGGGATTATTCGGGCCTTGAAGCTTTTGATCTGCTGAGTATAATCAGGGAATTGCCGCCGAAGTACAGAATGGTCTTTAACCTGTTCGCAATTGAAGGCTATTCACACAAGGAAATAAGCGAGATGATAAATATCTCGGAGGGTACGTCAAAATCAAATCTTT
The DNA here is from genome assembly GCA_030706785.1 of Bacteroidota bacterium. Taxonomy (GTDB): domain Bacteria; phylum Bacteroidota; class Bacteroidia; order Bacteroidales; family VadinHA17; genus LD21. The sequence continues at coordinate 3,434 of JAUZNW010000077.1, forward strand.
CCCGCGCAAGAACAATCCTTCAGAAAAAGGTAAACCTGTACACAGGAGTAAATAAAAAAGTTATCAGTGGCTAACGGGAATGCAAATATTGACTTACTGTTCAGGAACGGACTCAAGGATCTAGAGGTCCTTCCTCCTGTTGGTACATGGGGCACGATCTATCCAATTATACGAAAGAAGCAGAGGCCCTACATTTTGCTCAGGAGTGCCGCAGTCATAGCAGTTCTTATGTCGATCAGCTTCCTTGTTTACAGGTGGGGCCATGAAGCCTCAGTAATCCGGGAGAATCCCTTTATTGCAGTAAATGAAAACCTCCTTAAGCCTGCCAACAGGCAATCAGCAGCCTCAGCAGACAAGTCACAACCGGCCAGGCATGGTAAACAGGCACAAAATAATGAGCCTGTAGTTACTTATCAACCTGATGCCTCTATTCTGGCACAGGAAACCGGACAGGAGAGCGTTGACCTCACGCTGTTACCGGCTCCGGGTATTATGTCTGAAAGGAATTTCTTAATATCTGATAATACACATCCTTTGCTGAGCTTCCAGTCACTAGTAAATACAAGTTCACCGCCTGATAGTAAGCAACTTGAGGGGATCTCATATGAAGCAGCTAAAGAGAAGGTGAACAAATGGTCGTTAACAGCGATGGCTTCTCCAACCTTTTATCTGAATCCTGTGACCGGGAGCACTGATATTTCAAAGCAGATGAATTCCCTGGAGCAGTCACAGTTATCATATTCCGGAGGTGTCGGGCTCGCATATAAAATTTCAAAGAAGCTGAGCATCCAGTCAGGTCTTTACTACTCTTCAATAGGCCAGGAGGTTAACGGTATCAGCTCATTTACCGGGTTCGCACCTTATGACAATACAAAGGGTGATCACAATTTCGGGGTGCTTACCGCAAATGGTATGATTTACACCAGCAATCCTGATGTGTTCCTGCGTGACAGGAGCGGCGATCGTGTCCTGACGCGATTCACAAATGATGTGTTTGATCCGGCCAAGGCCAACCTCTCCTACATGAGCGGCACTCTCTACCAAAACTTCAGCTATCTTGAAATGCCGGTGATCCTCAGGTATAAATTCATTGACAGAGCCTTTGACTTCAACATTATTGGTGGCTTATCTTATAATCTACTTGTAAATAACACGGTTCAGGCCCGGATGGGTGGTGCTAAGTATGATGTCGGAACAACCCAGCTGAATCCTTTTATGGTAAGCAGTTCCCTGGGAATGGGCATGGAGTACAGCCTTTCAGAAAAATTTTCTCTTAACCTCGAACCTACGTTCAGATACTACCTTAATCCGTTTGGTTCCATGCCAGGGATAAAGGTTCACCCGTATTCATTCGGAATCTTCTCGGGACTTTCATTCAAGTTCTGATTTCGAGACAACATCCGGCAGTGACTTCCTCTTTTTTTGTATAACAACTTTCTCCTGTTGATTTTTAGACTTTGTCTTCCTGTTTTATAAGGTGTAAAAACATTAGCTTTGCACTTTATTTTAAACAGGTGAAATTTCTATGTCGATGAATAAAAAGATCTCTATTATTGCAGGCATTCTTCTCGTATGTATAATTACAGCTGCAGCCATTGTGAATCAGAGCTTTAAGGGTTTTGATAAAACACTGGAAGGAAATGTTTCTGCGGATACTGTTCATTTTAACAAACCGTTCAAAATACCTGAAAATGTAACTTTTGCAGGGGAGAAAATGCCTCTTGACAATTTTGACACAAGGGAAAGCCTTGAACGTGAAATCCTTACCAGCGCATATCGCCATTCCTCGACAATTATAATAATCAAAAGGGCTAACCGTTATTTTCCTGTAATTGAGTCTATTCTGCGAAAAAACAATATTCCTGACGATTTTAAATACCTTGCTGCTGCCGAGAGCGAATACAGCAATTCGGTATCACCGGTCGGAGCAACAGGCTTCTGGCAGATAATGGCCGACACAGGCAGGGAAGCAGGCATGGAGATAAACAATGTGGTGGATGAGCGTTACGATATTGAGAAATCGACACAGTTTGCCTGCGATTACTTTCTTAGATCATATGAAAAATACGGGAACTGGACGCTTACCGCTGCCTCATATAATGGAGGAAGGGCTGCGCTTGATGAACAGATAAAAATACAGCAGCAGAACAATTACTATGATCTTCTGTTGAGTGAGGAAACTGCCAGATATATTTTCAGGGCCGTAGCGTACAAGCTGATCATTACCGATCCGGAAAGCTATGGTTTCACTATCAAAAAGGATGAACTCTATCCGCAGCTTTCATACTATGAGGTGAAGGTTGATACGACTGTTGCTGATTTTTCAGTATTTGCGAGAAAATTCGAAACAAATTACAAAATGCTGAAATTCCTGAATCCGTGGCTTAGAAAACCATACCTGACCCCCAGGCCGGGTAAAGTTTACATAATCAGGATACCGGCTGAGGGAATGCGGACTCTTGAAAAGACAGAAACTGTAAATGAGTGATGAAATTAGGGTCCTGGGGGCCCGGGAACATAATTTGCGCAACATTGACGTAACCATTCCGCGTAACAAGCTGGTTGTGATTACGGGGTTGAGCGGCAGCGGGAAATCGTCGCTGGCCTTCGATACAATCTATGCCGAAGGCCAGAGACGCTATATGGAGACACTGTCAGCTTATGCCAGGCAGTTCCTCGGGGGAATGGAGCGACCTGATGTTGACAAGATAACCGGACTGAGCCCTGTCATTTCAATCGAACAAAAAACAACCAATAAGAATCCACGGTCAACCGTCGGGACTATCACCGAGATATATGATTTTCTCAGACTCCTCTATGCCAGGGCAGGGGAGGCCTGGTCCTGGGCCTCCGGAGAGAAGATGGTCAAATATACAGATGAGCAGATTATCGAGCTGGTTAAATCACGCTTTGCCGACAGGAAGGTTTATTTCCTTGCCCCAATAGTCAAGGGAAGAAAAGGTCATTACAAGGAACTGTTCGAGCAGCTCAGGCGGAAGGGATTCCTGCATGTCAGGATTAATGGTGAGATAAAGGAGATTATCCATGGGCTTAAACTCGACAGGTACAAAACACACTTTATAGAACTTGTCGTGGACAAGTTCAGGATTGGTGAAATTACTGACAAACGGCTTCGCGATGCAGTCCTGATGTCACTTGATCAGGGTGACGGGGTTATGATGGTGCTCGAAACTGAGGTCACTGAATCCAGGTATTTCAGCCGGCATCTGATGGATCCAGTTACCGGGATCTCATATAATGAACCTGCGCCGCATACCTTTTCCTTCAATTCGCCCCAGGGTGCATGTCCTCATTGCAACGGACTGGGAGAGATCTCCAGCATTGACATGAATAAGCTGATCCCCGATCCTTCACTGAGCATACGGAAAGGCGGGATCGAGCCGCTTGGCAAATATAAAAATGTCTGGATCTTCTGGCAGATTGAAGCTATTGCAGAGAAAAACGGTTTCACCCTTGATACTCCGATAAGGGACATCCCTGAGGAAACGCTCAATAAAGTCCTGTACGGTTCCGATGAGGTTCTCAAGCTTTCAAATACTCCTCTCGGCATGACCTCGAACTACTTCCTTACTTTCGAAGGCGTGGTAAATTTCGTGGGGAATGTCGAAGCCATGAACGGAAAGAAGAACGGGACCAGGATCAGGGACCAGTATGTTCAATACGAGGTCTGTCCAGAGTGCAATGGCACCAGACTAAAGAAAGAGGCCCTCTTCTTCAGGATAGCCGGGAAGAATATCGGTGAACTGGCAGCCATGGACGTCAGGGAATTGTCGGTCTTCCTTTCGAATGTGGAGGAAAAAATGTCGCAAAAGCAGAGACTGATTGCTGCGGAAATTCTTAAAGAGATCAGGGCAAGGCTTGGTTTCCTCCTGGACGTAGGACTTGAATATCTTTCCCTGAACAGGGGTGCCCGGACCCTTTCGGGCGGTGAGAGCCAGAGGATCAGGCTGGCAACACAGATAGGATCCAGACTGGTAAATGTACTGTACATTCTTGACGAACCGAGCATCGGGCTGCACCAAAGAGATAACAGGAGACTGATATCGTCACTAAAGCAGCTCAGGGATTCAGGTAACTCGGTGATCGTTGTCGAACACGATAAGGAAATGATCCTGTCTGCTGACCATATAATTGATATGGGACCGGGTGCCGGCCGGCATGGGGGAAAAGTTGTCGCTTACGGGGCTCCTGAGGAAATCAAAACATTCAACACATTGACTTCCAATTATCTGAATAAAAAGAAGAAGTTTGACATACCACAGGTAAGAAGGAAGGGCAACGGGAAATTCCTCACACTCACCGGAGCAACAGGAAATAACCTCCGTAATGTGGATGTCGTTCTGCCTCTTGGTACATTCATCTGTGTTACAGGGGTATCGGGAAGCGGAAAGTCCTCATTGATAAATCAGACGCTTCAACCTGCTCTCGCAAAGAAGTTCTACAATTCGGGTAAAAGGCCATTGCCTTTCAAGGATATTATAGGCCTCGAAAATATTGACAAGGTGATTGAGGTCAACCAGTCACCCATTGGCAGAACACCCCGGTCAAACCCCGCAACATACACCGGGGTATTTACCGACATCAGGAAGCTGTTCGAGCAGACGACTGAAGCCAAGATAAGGGGATTTACCGCCGGCAGGTTCTCATTCAATGTCAGGGGAGGAAGGTGCGAGGGATGTGAAGGCGCGGGGATGAAAACGATCGAGATGAACTTCCTGCCCGATGTATATGTACATTGCAACGAATGCAACGGCAAGAGGTACAACAGGGAGACCCTTGAAGTAAAGTACAAAGGTCAGTCGATCAGTGATGTGCTTGAAATGACAGTAAATAATGCGGTCGAATTCTTCGCAAACGTTCCATCAATTTACCATAAGATAAAAACCCTTCAGGACGTGGGACTCGGATATATAAGGCTGGGACAGCAATCAACATCACTTTCAGGAGGGGAGGCACAACGTGTCAAGCTTGCAACCGAGCTGGCGCGACGTGACACCGGTAAGACACTGTATGTTCTTGACGAGCCTACTACCGGCCTGCATTTTGAGGATGTCAGAGTGCTTCTGGAGGTTCTTAACAAGTTGGTTGACAGGGGTAATACTGTTGTCGTCATCGAGCATAATATGGATGTTATCAAGATGGCTGATTATATCATCGACCTGGGGAAGGAGGGCGGGAAAGAAGGAGGTGAGATAATATTTTCCGGAACTCCTGAAAAACTGGTAAAGTGCAGGGACAGCTACACCGGCATCTATCTTGAACCTGAACTAAAAGCCTAGAAATTAGTTATATTTGATTTAATTTTTTTGTTGCGATATGAAAATGGATAAACCTGCCGACCTTATTAAGGACGCATTTGAGCAGAAGACATGGCAAGAGATTCATACTACCGATTCATGGAGAGTATTCAAAATAATCTCGGAACTTGTTGAAGGCTTTGAAAAGCTTGCAAGGATCGGGCCATGCGTTTCCATTTTTGGTTCTGCAAGGACTCATTATAACGATAAGTATTACCGCCTCGCAGAAGAGATCGCATTCAAACTTACACAGAATGGTTACGGTGTTATAACGGGAGGTGGTCCCGGCATCATGGAAGCAGCCAACAAAGGGGCAAAAAGAGGCAACGGGAAATCAGTGGGTATCAATATCGATCTGCCTTTTGAGCAGAAGCCTAACCAGTTCATCGATTCGGATAAGCTTATCACCTTTGATCACTTTTTTGTAAGAAAGGTGATGTTCATGAAGTATGCACAGGGATTTATTGTATTGCCGGGCGGATTCGGGACGTTTGATGAACTGTTCGAGGCAATAACTCTTATACAGACAAGGAAGATCGGCAAGTTCCCGATCATACTTGTCGGCGAAAAATACTGGGGCGGACTTTTGAAATGGATAAATGAGGAAATGCTTGAGGAGGAGCATAATATCTCGCCTAACGACCTGAAGGTCTTTACACTTGTCGATACTGCCGATGATGCGGTAGACAATATCGTTCAGTTCTACTCGAGATACCTGCTAAGTCCGAACTTCTAACACCCCTAAATCCCCCCAAGGGGGACTTTGCAGCGATATTTACTTATATTATCTCTTGTGCTATTCTAGTGCTTGCTTTTTCTTAACCTGTCAAGCTCACGATCTGAATCTTTACGTTTCAGTGATTCACGCTTGTCGTATTCCTTTTTACCTTTGGAGATGGCAATTTCTGCTTTTGCGAGACCTTTTTCATTGATGAAGATCTTTATCACAATGATAGTGAGCCCAGTTTCCTTTACTTTCCTTTCGATCTTCTTTAATTCTCGGGCTTTAAGGAGAAGCTTCCTTTCCCTGAGGGGATCATGGTTGTTGATGTTGCCCCACCAGTACTCTGCAATATGCATTCCTTTAATATAAAGCTCGCCGTCCCGGAACAAGCAGTAGGAATCTGTAAGCACTGCCTTGCCGGCACGGATCGATTTTATTTCCGTTCCCGTAAGCTGGATACCGGCAATATATTTATCGATAAACTCATAGTCATGCGAGGCCTTTTTATTCCTGATAACAATATCGGAAGAGGCAGCTTTCATTGAAATTTTTTACGAGAAGAATGTAAAATAGATCTTGTCCATTATCTGCGTCAGCACCCAGTTTCCACCGATAAGAAGCACTATAAATACTACAGTTGTGGTAACCAGGAGGAGCATTCTTTTCTTCTCAGGCGGATTGAGCATTTTCACGATTCCGGTCCAGAAAATATAGAGGCCATACAGAGCGAGGACATTAACGAATATAAAAGATTCGAACAGCCGGCTGACAATCTGGCAAAGAAGGAAAGGTGCCGATGAGTAAACCACCAGTTTGAAGGAAAAAGCTGAATTTCTTCCAAGACCAAGGTAGCTGGTTATTTCATTCAGAATAAATGACGTACCATAGAGAACAAGGCACAGAAGGACGAAGTATTTGATTCCCAACAGGACAGAGTATGCTTCCGACACACCTGTATTGGTAAAAAGGATGGATCCGAGGAAGGCTGAGATTGCTACAAGGATTATAAGGGGGAAAAAGAAGCTTCCTCTTACAAAATTCACCGGCCTGTTCTCATAATGTATTGCCTCCCAGGTTTTTTCCGGATCAAGTATTATGCTCTTTACCCTGTGTGACAGAAACCTGAAATCCATTCTTGTTCAGTTTTAGTGGCGCAAAATTAAGTAAATTTATGAGATTTTGACCCTAAAGTGAATATCATTGGATTGATGGAAGAAATGAAAATCACTGAATATGATCTGCTGGTAATCACCGGTCCGACGGCATCGGGGAAGACCTCTCTTGCTGCCGCACTTGCAGCAAAGCTTGACGGAGAAGTGATTAGCGCCGATTCGCGGCAGGTATACAAAAGAATGGATCTGGGTACCGGTAAAGACTATAATGATTACCGGGTTGACGGGAAGATGATCCCATACCATCTTATTGATATCAAGGAACCCGGGGAAAAGTATAATGTCTTTGAGTATCAGCGTGATTTCTTCAAAGTGCTGGGGGATATGAGGTTGAGAAACAAGATTCCTGTTGCTTGCGGAGGCTCGGGTATGTATATCGACGCTATTGTATCAGGATATGAATTGATTGAAGTTCCGCCTGATCCTGCGTTCAGGGAAGCGCTTGAACACAAATCCCTCGAGGAACTGACAGAATTGCTTTCCGGTTATAAAAAGCTTCATAATAAAACAGATATCGATACAAAAAAAAGGGCAATCAGGGCTATTGAAATCGAGCGCTTCAACCGGCTCGCGAATAAGAATCAGACAGTTTATCCTGAAATGAAGCCTCTTATTATCGGGATTCAACTGGACAGGGCAGCAAGACGTAAGAGGATCAGCGAGCGACTGGCCCGGAGGCTGAAGAGTGGAATGGTTGAAGAGGTCAGAAGCCTGCTTGACGAAGGTTTAAATCCGGAATCCCTGATATATTATGGTCTTGAATACAAGTTTATAATCCTGTATCTCACAGGCAAAATGTCTTATGATGAAATGGTTTCGTCGCTTGAGATTGCCATTCACCAGTTTGCAAAGAGGCAGATGACCTGGTTCCGGGGCATGGAACGAAAAGGAATTAAGATAAACTGGATTGACGGGGAGTTATCATTGGAGATTAAGGTGAATCAAATATTAAAGCTATTGAGAAGCTGTTGAAAAAGTTAGAATCTATTTTACCCAGAACCAATCACTGATTGATATCAGTTGGGGGCATTGAAAACAATAATTATTAGTTATACAGAGAAATCACAGAATTACACAGAGTCAGGAGATCTTGTCTCTGGCGGTCTCTGTGGGACTATGTGGCTCTCTGTTTTAGATTTTGGAAAAATTCCTTTTATATTCCTGCCGGGAGGTACGATAGTTTATTTCAGGTATGTATCCAGCCATTCAAAAAACTCTCTTTGCCAGACTACTGCATCCTGCGGTTTCAGGACCCAGTGCCCTTCATCCTCAAAGAACAGAAGCCTGCTCGGGATATTAAGGATCTGAGCAGCCTGGAAAGCTTCGAGGCTCTGGGTATATGGAATCCTGAAATCTTTGGCGCCGGTTACGATAAGTATAGGAGTATCCCACTTATCAACCATCAGGTGGGGTGAATACTGGTAGCTTTTGGGTGTATTCCAGTAGGGACCTTCGATATCCTTGTTAGGAAACCACAGTTCTTCTGTCGATCCGTACCAGCTTGTAAAGTCAAAGGTCCCGCAGTGTGAAACGAATGTTTTAAACCTCCCGCCATGTATTCCTGCAAGATAGAAAACTGAATAGCCTCCATAGCTTGCTCCAACAGCTCCAAGCCTGTTCGCATCGATATAATGTTCCTTTATCATTGCATCAGTTGCATCGAGGTAATCCTGCATATTCTTTCCACCCCAGTCACCTGCAATCTGCTCTTTCCATGCCTGACCGAACCCGGCATTACCCCTGCGGTTGGGTGCAAAAACAATATACCCCTTTGCAGCCATCATCTGGAAATTCCAGCGGTACGACCAGAACTGGTCGAGAGTTGACTCGGGTCCCCCGTTGCAGAACAACAATGCCGGGTATTTTTTTGAAGGATCGAAATAGGGCGGATAAACGATCCACATCTGGAGATCTTTGTTATCCTTGGTCTTGACATGCTTCTCGGCCACGCTGCCCATTTTAATTGATTCATAAATGGGCTTATTGATAGATGTGAGCTGCATGAGCTTCCCGTTCTGTATGTCCACTTTTGCTATCTCTGGAGCCATCGATATGGAGACATACCCCGAAACAAGCATCCCTGATCCCATCTGTATCGGGCCCAGATTGTGGATCCCCTCAGTGACTTTCTCAACCTTTTTAGACGTGAGGTCGATTTTAAAGATCTGTGCAGTTCCAAGGTATGAACATGTGAACCAGATATTCTCATTGTCGGCCCAGATCTGGTTCTCAACATCGAAGTCCCATCCTTTCGAAAGCCAGGTGCGTGTTCCGGATTTGATATCATAAATGAAAAGCCGGTCAAGATCAGCCTCATAGCCGTTCCTTTCCATGCTCCTGTAAGCTATTTTTGTTCCATCGGGTGAGAAAACGGGATATTTATCATATCCGAAATTTCCCTCGGTAATATTGATTTCCTTCCCTGTTTTTACCTCATGAAGATAGATGTCGGAATTTGTACTCCTTGCATCCTCAATCCCGGTCAGCCGTTTGGTTGTATAAGCAATAAACTTTCCGTCCGGGCTCCAGGCGATCTCAGCTTCGTCATAATACGGGGCGATCGGTGACTCATATTTCTGGTCCTTCATTATATCCTTTTCATCCGACACGGCTGTGCCGTTGAATGATGCGACGAAAATATGGCTGTATGAATAATCGCTCCATGCATTCCAGTGCCTGTACATAAGGTCATTGATGATCCGCACCTTCGCTTTTGGTAGATTATGTTTTTCATTGGCAGTCTGATCGAGCTTGACTCTTCTGGTAAAGTAAATTTTGCTTCCTTCCGGAGAGATGTTGTAATATTCAAAATCAGAAAGACCTGTAACTTTCTGCTGGCCCGAACCATCCGAGTTCATGGTCATCAGGTTCCCGTCCCTGACGAAAGCGATCTTTTTCCCACCGTCAAACCATTGGGGGGATGATCCATCTTCCTGAGTAAGCTGTACAGGATCTCCTCCTTCAATTGAAACCTTGAAAATGTTTGTTCTCCTGGCCTCAGTCGTAAGATCGATCTGGGTCACAGTATAAAGGACAGAAAGACCGTTGGGAGAAAGGGCAAATGTACCCAGTCGCCCGAATTTCCACAGGATTTCAGGTGTCACCAGTCCGCCTGCTTTTTCTTCAGCAGTAAGCTGGGTATTTAATTCCGGCAGTGATTCTTTAACTACCGGGGCCTGTTGCCTGCAGGAAACAGACAAAAGGAAGACCATGATCATCAGGATGCCGGGAGATCTTTTCATATTGGTAATTGTTATGTAAAAAGGATTATTGTTTTTTAAGTGCCTCCATAATTTTTGTTCTCAGCTCGTCGTACAATTCAGGATTGTCCTTAATTATCTGCTTGGTAGCATCGCGTCCCTGACCAAGCTTGGTGTCGCCGTAGCTGAACCATGAACCACTTTTCTTGATAATATCAAAATCAACTCCAAGATCAACAATTTCACCGAGCTGTGATATCCCCTCCCCGTAAAGGATATCGAAATCAGCCTTTTTGAAAGGAGGAGCCAGCTTGTTCTTAACTATTTTTACCCTTGTACGGTTCCCGATCACATCTTCACCTTCTTTAAGCTGGTTCGTCTTACGGATATCTACTCTCACCGAGGCATAGAATTTAAGTGCATTGCCTCCGGTAGTAGTCTCCGGATTGCCAAAAATGACTCCTATCTTATCTCTTAGCTGGTTGATGAATACGCAGGAAGTGTTTGTCTTGCTGATATTTGCAGTTAGTTTTCTGAGAGCCTGCGACATAAGCCTTGCCTGCAGACCCATTTTTGAGTCTCCCATCTCTCCTTCAATTTCAGCCTTTGGCGTCAAAGCAGCGACTGAGTCTATCACAACAATGTCCAGAGCGCCTGATCTGATGAGGTTATCAGTGATTTCGAGCGCCTGTTCACCATTGTCAGGCTGTGAGATCAGGAGATTTTCAACATCAACACCAAGCTTTTCTGCATAGTTCCTATCGAAAGTATGCTCGGCATCAATAATAGCTGCTATGCCTCCGTTTTTCTGGGCTTCGGCAATGGCATGGATTGCAAGTGTAGTTTTTCCGGATGCTTCCGGTCCATAGATCTCAATTACCCTGCCTCTCGGAAAACCACCGATGCCAAGGGCTGCATCGAGGCCGATCGATCCCGTGGAAATGACCTGGATATTGTCGACAGCATGGTCACCTAGTTTCATTATTGTTCCCTTGCCAAAATCCTTTTCAATTTTTCCGAGTGTTACTTCGAGGGCTTTAAGCTTATCCTTGTTTATTTCTTTTCGTTCGTTGCTCATATTATTGGATTATGAATTGAATATTGAAAATATCTGTTCTGTATGATTCTTTGTATCAACCTTTGAAATGATCTTTTCGATAATACCTTTCTCATCGATGATAAAGGTCGTTCTCATAATGCCAAGGAATGTCCTGCCATACAGTTTCTTTTCTCCGAAAACACCGTAATCTTCAAGGATCTTTTTTGAAATGTCTGCAATCAGGGGGAATGGCAGGGAGTATTTATCAGCAAATCCCTGGTGCGATTTAACACTATCCATACTTACACCTATCACTGCAAATCCTTTTTTTAACAGGTCCTGATGATTATCGCGAAGGTTGCATGCTTCTGCCGTGCATCCAGGAGTATTGTCCTTGGGATAAAAATAAAGGATCACCTTTTTCCCTGCATAATCACTTAGTTTCACTATTTTCCCGTTCTGATCGGAGCCTTCAAAGTACGGAGCCTTCATGCCCTCCTTAAGCTTAGTCATAATTAAGAATATTTTGTAATTAAGGGTAAATTTACGAAGTTTGAACCGTTTTCTGTAAATAACCTGAACAATTATTATCAACAAAAACCGTTCAGTTATTGTAGGAGATATATTTGGTAAGAACCAGATAATAAGGTAATTATCTTAAAGCAGATTCAGGATGGGCCCCGGAAGCAGACATACCGGCATGATGGTGTTAATCACTGTTACCCTGATACTTTCTTCACAACCCTCTTTCACCCAGGATATTTTGAAGAAACCATCACGGCAGGCAGCAATGGAGGCATTTAACAGGGGGGATTATGAAAACGCCTGCCGGGAATTCGGAACTCTTCTGCAGAGTTACCCGAAGGATCCGCTCTATAAATATTATACAGGCGTATGCCTTGTCAAATTGAACTCCGAACCTGGAAAAGCATCGGCATACCTGCAGGATGCAATTGGCGGTTCCCTGGATATAAAAAGCATACCCGATGATGCGTGGTTCTGGCTCGGAAGATCCCAGCAGATGGAAGGTAAATATACGGATGCTGTGAAATCATATAAAGTCTTTGCAGATAAAGCAGGAAGGAAGGCAGCCAGGACCTATGATGTAGACGGATTTATCGAAGAATGTAATCAGGGAACAGGGAAACTGGCCGTATCAAAAGCAGTCCCGGCAGTTGAGGTAATTCCCGCTGAAGTCGATAAAAACAAAATACAGACGAGCCGGCCACAAGCACAGGTGCACCAGGGGCTGCCTGCAGGAAATGATAAATTACTTGCCGAGGCAATGACTTACCAGGTTAAAGCTGACTCCCTGAAC
>JAUZNW010000078.1 GCA_030706785.1 Bacteroidota bacterium
CAATATGAGCATTTGCCGCGTGTCCTACGGGAGATACATCGCCTGGTCCATGCCATGCTGTCTTGATGTTGAACCATTCACCCAGGCGGGCCACCTTCATTGCCGGTGTAATGCCACCGATCTGCGAAAGATGGATCCTGATATAATCGAACAATTGATCAACCATGTAATCCCTGAATTCATTTACGTTGTTGAACAGTTCTCCCATTGCTATAGGAACTGTTGTGACACTCCTTAAATGTTTGAACCACTTCATGTTTTCGGGTGAAAAAGGATCTTCAATGAAGTAAGGATGGTACGGTTCAAGCTGTTTGATCATATTAATGGCATCGATTGGCTCTACAAGCTCATGAATATCATGCAGCAGTTCCACATCCTCCCCGCATTTTTTGCGGACTATCTCAAACATTTCAGGTACTCTTTTAAGATAGGTGTGCTGATCAGAAAACGAATCTCCTTCCCTTCCAAAGCCGGCTTCCCTGAATTCAGGCTTGATTTCCATAGTCCCTACTCCACCGTATCCACCCTGCTGTATGCGTACATGGCGGAATCCCTGGTCCATGAACTGCTGGACACGGTCAGCAAGAGCTTCTGGTGTTGGAGCTGATGCATGGGCGTAGCAATCGACAGCTATCCTGCACTTGCCGCCAAGAAGCTGGTAGACAGGCATATTAGCTCTTTTGCCTTTAATGTCCCACAGTGCTTCATCAAGTCCGCTGAGTGCATTATTAAGGACCGGTCCGTTCCTCCAGTATGAGCTTACATAGGCTGATTGCCACATATCCTCAATATTGTCGACATCCTTTCCGGAGCAGAAATCATTGAGATAGCTGTCAATTGCTGTAATAACAGCCATGGCTCTTTGCGTAAAAGTAGCACAGCCAAGTCCGTAAAGTCCGGGTTCAGAAGTTTCAACCTTGACTATCACAAGGTTTGATCCTTCAGGCGCTGTGGCTATTGCCTTCACGCTTTTGATTTTCAGCGGAGGCATGCCTGCTGCATATGAAGGTGTTGAGCGTGTTTCAGCCCTTGCCGCAGGATTTGAGAAGAGTCCGAGTATTCCCGCAGCTGAGCCTGCAGTCAGCAATCTGACTGCTTCCCGGCGGTTAAGATCAGATGGGTTTTTAGTAGTCTTCATAGGCGTGGATCTTACATATAATAAAAGTGTTATACACTAAAATCATTAAATGATAAAAGCAGAATATTTTAAAATCATTATATACTAAAAGTAGCATATACTAATGCCATCATATAATGAAAGTAGTATATTTTAAAATCATCATATACTGAAAATAGAATATTCTATAAGTAGTATATACTGAATATAAAATATAGATCTGTCAGCTTTTTGGAGTCATCCATGAGATTTGCCTGTCGTAATTATCAGGAAGTCTATAACTTAGCTTATGATCCTCAATTCTTTCCCCAATGATTTTTATCGAATTCAGATCAGCATTGCCCAGCCCCATCTGCCAGCAGTGATTCAGATAGCCGATCTTTGTGAAATCAACGCCCATCAACTCAACCCCTACCCTGTCAGCCGACAACCAGTCACAGCCGGCAACACAGACTTTATGCCTAATTGCAGTCCCAAGTGTGGGACCATTCCCTTCCATCCCTTCATATCCGTCAATAACTGCCAGTGCCGGATGGAGCTTACGGGCAAGCATTGCCATATTATAATTTACCGCATGAAATCCACTGCCGTGAAGGAATCTTTTATAGCTTACACTGCCTGGCTTTGATACCTGTGCTTTTGGAGAAAACCTGATATCCTCATTGTATAGCGTAAATCCTATATCCTTGATCGGTGATCCAAAAACAATATTCTTTAGCGACAGGGATGCAACTACTGTATTGTGGGTCTTCATCCTGGCAATAGAAACCACATAGGAATTTGGATCGATTATAATTCTTGATACTCTGACAAGATGAGGCCTGAAATCCTTTTCATCAATAACATACATATTCTCAAAAGCCTCAGTGTCGAGATTAACAAGCTTCACCGGGTACGCCGACAGTAATTTGTAATAGCCATAATTTTCAAATCCTTCAAATGCCGGTCCGCTCGCCGGGGATTCAGCAATTATCACATTATTGATCTTATTGATCGATTTTAGGAACTCCAGAATTCCCTCCAGAGTGTCAACATGTGTACAGGCAAGCGGAACATAAATGAGCACATTGTTGGGCTTAAGGACCACCCTCTTGCTGCCAATCGATTTTTTTATCTGTTCTGAAAATGGCTTCAGGGCGCGAAATACCATGTCAGCTCTGTCTTCCCCGGTGGTGATTGATACTGTGGATGCCTCTCCTGTGTCATTCTTAATATTAGCAAACGAAACGGCAGGATTAACGAATGAGACGGCCACTCCCGCTGTAAATGATGTCTTTATGAAACTTCGGCGGTTATAAATTGTCATTTAGCTAAGGTAATTACAGATGCGTCCGGATTCTCTACACATAAATGTAATAATATTTTATGCCATGTCCCCAACCTCATGCCATCAAAGTTTTCTAAATTTGCTATATACAGAAAAGATATGAACAGGAATGGAGATACGATCTGTGCCCTTGCCACCTCTTACGGTGGTGCGCTGGCGACAATAAGGGTCAGCGGACCGGAATGCTATTCGATCATTGAAAAGCTCTTCTTTCCTGCAGATAGCAGCGTCAAACTGGATGAGCAGGGCGGATTCAGAATAATTCATGGTGATATTCGTGAAGACAGCGAGTTAATAGACGAGGTCCTCGTCAACCTATATAAAGCACCCCACTCCTACACCGGTGAGGACTCAGTCGAGATTTCGTGCCATGGTTCCTTCTATGTGATCACAAGGATTCTTGAACTTCTCGTAAAAAACGGGGCAGCATCTGCCCTTCCGGGAGAATTCACCCGACGGGCATTCATGAACGGGAAGATGGACCTCTCGCAGGCTGAAGCTGTAGCAGACCTTGTAGCATCCGACTCAAAAGCAGCCCACCGGATCGCAATTAACCAGATAAGGGGAGGATTCTCGGCTGAAATAGCAAAGCTCAGGTCAGAGTTGTTGAAATTTACGTCCCTGATCGAACTTGAACTCGATTTCGGAGAAGAAGATGTGGAATTCGCCGACAGGAAGGAGCTCAGGAAGCTTGTCCTTCAGTCCAGGGAACTTGCAGAGAGTCTTGCATCTTCATTCAAGCTCGGGAATGTGATAAAGAACGGTTTTCCGATAGCTATTGTCGGTAAGCCAAACTCGGGCAAGTCAACTCTTCTTAATGCCCTGCTGAACGAGGAGAAGGCAATCGTTTCAGCAATTCCGGGAACAACCAGGGATGCAATTGAGGATACAATAAATATTAATGGATTGATTTACAGATTTATAGATACCGCCGGCTTACGTGAAACCTCAGATGAGATAGAGGTCCTTGGCATAAGAAAAACAAAGGAAAAAATGATGCAGGCTTCGGTAATCCTCCTGGTTGATGAAGCAGGTGAAAAGGCCGAGGAGATAAACAGAAGGGCAGATATAATACGAAGAATGATAACCGATCCGGACGTAAGGCTGATAATTCTGGTAAACAAGATTGACGGATGCGACAAATCGGTTGTTGATGAGCTATCCAAAAAGATCTATCTTGACATTGACGACTCCCTGCTTTTCATATCAGGTGAAAAGCATATTGGACTCGATAAGCTGAGAAGGCGCCTCGCCAGGATTTTTGAAAAGAGAGGAGTTACAAATGAGGGAGTCATTATTACAAATATCCGTCATTATGAGGCACTGAAGCATGTATCTGAAAGTCTGAATAGGGTAATTACCGGGCTTGATGAAAAACGCCCTGATGACCTGATAACAACCGATATACGGCAGGCAATCCACTATCTCGGCGAGATCACAGGGGAAATAACGACTGACGAAATTCTTGAGAATATTTTCAGGAATTTCTGCATAGGAAAGTAAATTCATTTTTTCCTTCCCATATACAATATACCACCTATACCGAATAAGTTCAGGGCCGGATCAATACCCCTGCCGGTCAGCCTGAGAAATCCCGAATATTTATATTGCCATCTTCCGGTAACCAGTAAGATCTTTACAAAACCATGCCTGCCAGTGAGGTTCATTATTGTCTTAGGCTTGTGATAACCGACATGACTGTAAATCACACCATTGCTGTTTTTTACAAATTTCTGTAAACCTGTCAGCCTGTATGCTAGGAAATGCGGTGAATTTACTGAAGGTACTTCAATCACGATTATTCCATTCTCCCTCAAATGATAGTGTGCTGCTTCCAGAGCATTTCCGGGATCCTGGATATGCTCCAGTACCTGTACCAGGGTAATAATATCAAAACTCTGCGGTGGAAACATATCTTTGACATATTTGCCACAGATCACATCCGATTTAGTTACTTTGGAAGCATAATCCGACAATATCTTACTTTCTTCCACTCCCTTACAATTAAAGCCTGTCACGGAACACCGATATAAAAACTGACCATCGCCGCAGCCTACATCCAGCAGATCTCCAGTCTTTATAATCTTTTTGATTCTCCCTGCAATGTCGGTCAGGGCATTTTCCCTTTCCGGATACATGAACTTCTGGCCGTTTTTCGCAAAGTCCAGGTTATACAAATCACTGTAGTCATAAATAACTGATGATTTCCCTGGCGAAGGAAAAGCTGAAATAAAGCTGCAGGTATGGCACCTGAATAACTTCAGATGTCCGTCAAACCATATTCTGAAACAATCTGGGTCGGTTTCCCCGCACACAGGACATGGATTTGTTGAATATATCTCAGTATTCATTCGTAGCCTGCTTTTAAAAATCTGCCCTGTTTAATAATAGAATATTTTTCTGAAGCTATGTTAATTTCTTATTTGCGTCAATTAAAGAAACTCATATTTTATAACATTTTTAATCTCCGGAAGGTTTAACATGATCCCTGTTTCTTCAGTCTGGGATTAAACCCTGCAATTTTTTGACAAAGAAAAGTAATACATTGACATATAAGCATAAATTAATTGAATATTTGAACTATTATTAAATCTATGACTTTAACGACCTAAGCCTTGCAAAAAATAAAAAATGTTTTAATAAGTGGAGGTGCCGGATTCATAGGATCTCATCTCGGATTATCATTAACCAGAAATGGCTATTCGGTAACTGTCCTTGACAACCTCTCCAGGCAAATACATGGAAGTGATCCTGAGAATTCCTACCTGTACAAATCGATAAAGGACAATGTTACTTTCATTAAGGGGGATGTAAGAAACAGGAATGACTGGGAAAGATCACTTGCAGGTCAGGATGCCGTTATACATATGGCTGCAGAGACCGGAACAGGACAGTCGATGTATAGAGTTTTTGATTATTCAGACGTAAATATCGGGGGAACTGCATTATTGCTCGATATTCTGACAAAAAACAGAAAGGGAGTCAGGAAGTTAATTCTCTCTTCTTCCAGGGCTGTTTACGGTGAAGGAAGGTACCTCTGTTTTACTCACGGTGAAGTCTATCCTGCAGCCAGGACTGAGGATGACCTGAAAAACGGATTCTTCGACTGCAGATGTCCTGTATGCAGAAGGCAGGTTGAGCTGTTGCCGACTCACGAGGATTCAAAAGCAAATGCTACGTCAGTATACGGGATTACAAAGTATGTTCAGGAACAGTTGTTCCTGGTTACCGCAAAAGCAATGCACATTCCTGCCGTTATATACAGGTATCAGAATGTTTATGGTCCGGGACAATCTCTTAGTAACCCTTATTGCGGGATATTTTCGATCTTCTCAACCCAGATTAAAAACGGGAATGCATTAAATGTTTTTGAAGATGGCCAGGAAAGCAGGGATTTTATCTTTATCAAAGATACAGTTAACGCAACAATTCTCGGACTTGAAGATGAAAAGGCCGATTACCAGGTTTATAATGTAGGAACCGGCGTTCCTGTAAATGTACTGGATATTGCCCGTAAGCTCACCAGGCTTTATAGATCAAAAGTTCCTATCAATATTTCAGGAAATTACAGGGTTGGCGATATCAGGCATAACTATGCCGACATAACAAAAATCAGAAAAGATCTTGGTTTTACTCCCGAAAATAATTTCGAAAAAGGAATTGCTGAATTTGTTAAATGGGTGGATCACCAGGAATTAAAGGAGGACAGGTATCCGGACAGTATAAAAGAACTTAAAGAAAACGGCCTGATCAGATAAATGGACAAGGTCAATATCTCCAGGAAGAAAATATTGTATATCGGCAATTTGTGGTTTCATTACGATCAGTGCCTGGTTGATAAACTGAAACAGCTGGGAGGATCGGTCGACTGTTTTGAACTTGATCTCACAGGCCCCTGCTACTATATTACCAGAAAGCTTGGATTGCATAAGGCTGAATCATATAAAACCAGTTATTACAATAGGATACTTTTAAAGAACGGGTATGATTACGTCCTGATCCGGCACGGTTATCAGCTGGAACCTGCTGTTGTCAGGCAACTCAGGCTGGCCAACCCTGATGCCAGGTTTATCGGCTTTCACTGGGACTCGCTCCGACCGGAGTATAATTATCTTCCGATCATCGAATATTTTGATAAAGTTGTTTCCTTCGACTATAAGGATTGCCGGGACCACTCAGGGATAAATTATCTTCCTCTTTTCTATATAGATGATTACGGAAATATTGAAGACAACAAACAAGCATCCCGGAAGATTGACGTTCTCTTTATCGGCGCATGGAGAGACAGGGAAAGATATGATCTGGTGAAAATAACCGCAAGTATCTGTAAAAGGCTTGGCCTGCGGTTTTATTACTATCTTTACTCTCCATTGATTGAGCAGTTCTATTCTATTAAAAATCATGGTGTTATCCAGAAGGAAGCTAAAACAAGAAAACTGTCACACAAGGAAATCATTGAACTGTTTTCAGTTACCAGGGCAGTAATTGATTTCCAGAATACATTCCAGACAGGATTAACAATGAGGTGTTTTGAAACGCTTGCAGCCGGATTAAAGCTGATAACAACTAACAGGAACATAATAAATGAGCCTTTCTTTGATAAAGAGTTTATTTATATTACCGATAAAAAGAACCTCCGGCTTGATTATGATTTCATTAAGAGTACGCCAAAAACTACCATCAGGGAATCTATAAGAGAATATTCCCTCGAAAACTATGTGTACAAGCTTTTAGCTTAAGACCGGACCTGCTGGTAAACTACTTCATGAGTTCTGTTATTTTCCCCGGGTAACCTGTCATTTCTTCCTGAATCCTGATTCTTTTCCGGGAGAATATGAGATTATCTATATAACATTGATATACATCTAAATAAACATTAAAACAACTATTTCTGCTTTATATCAGGGATTTTGATGAATACCCGGATTTCATTGACTAAGCACTTTAGAAAATTGACGAAATCCATCATTGCAAATGAAGGAGATTCACAGGAGTGTTTATCTTCACATTTAGATCACTTCACGGTGTATAAAAACCCTGAAAACTGATCAGAGAGAGAAAAAATCAGCTGAGAAAATTATGTCTGTTAAGTGGGAAAGACGCATAAAGGATAATATCTACTGGATATTCCCATTTATTTTTATGGGACTTGCTTTTTATCAGGTCAGACAGGACAGAAATTACGGCAAGCAATCTTATTTCAACCTTTTCAAGGCTGATTCCTCGATTACGATGTCAGTGCCCCACGGGAAGATTGACAGCTTATGGGTCAACAGGTATCGTGGAAATAATCCGGATCCTTCCAGCACCTACAGTAAATGATTTTTCCGTGATTTGCCTGAGGTCCTTAATAAAGGACTTATTGTCAATCTATTTCTTCGTCAGAAATTCCTTTAAAGCCGTTGCATTGTTATGCTCTTTTTCCTGCGAGGAGTACAGGAATGTTATAGTTCCGTGCTCCTTTTCCAGTTTAAGGAGCTTATCAATCGATTCCTTCTTTCCCGCAAGCTCTTTCCCGTACAGCTTCCTGAATTCATCCCATTTTGAAAACTCGTGGTGATACCACTTCCGGAGCTCATCACTTGGCGCAATCTCCCTCATCCATTCATTCCAGTCTGCTCTTTCCTTTGAAATCCCTCTTGGCCAGAATTTATCTACCAGGATCCTGTATTTTTCTCCGGGATCCCCCTGTTCATACACCCTTCTTGTTTTAATCATTTAATTCAGATAAATTTAATTTATTTCACGCTTCAGGTTCCCTTTTAAGGACCTCATTATAAACCAATGATACAATTAATTGTTTATTTCTACAACAGGGCAGGTATGGAAAAAAATCACAGCGCAGCTCAACCGTTTTTCTCAGTAATTATTACTACTTACAACAGAGAAGAACTGTTAAAAAGGGCACTCAGATCACTAGTTTCCCAGACAGAGAAGGATTGGGAAGGCATTATAATCGATGATGAGAGTGCTGATGGCACGTACAACCTGATATATCCCGTTATTAAGTCAGCCGGTAACCTGACATATATCAGGCAGGACCATGGAGGTGAAACTGCTGCAAAAAATGCCGGAATAAAGGCAGCAAAAGGCCTTTTCGTGACTTTTCTTGATTCAGACGATGAATATGCCCCCGGACACCTTGAATACAGGAAATCGATCCTGAAGGCGAATCCTTTTGTGAAGTTCCTGTATGGCGGTGCTAAAATAATTGGAAACAGGTTCGTTCCTGACAGAAATAATCCTGCAGAAAAAATAGATCTGAAGAATTGTGTAATCGGTGGTACGTTCTTCATTGAAAGGAATCTGCTGCTCTCTCTTAACGGCTTCAGGCAGATATACCTGGGTACCGATGCCGATCTGTTCGACAGAGTAAAGAAGACAGGAACGGAGATGATCCAGACCGTTCATCCTTCTTACATATACCACCATGAAACTGAAGATTCGATTACAAACAGGATGATGACGGAGGAAGCGCAAGGGACGGAAAGTAAGGAATGATATGCGCTTTGTCCTCCATGTTCTCCGCGATAAAAAATAATTTAATAAGTAGATATACATTGAGATAAATGGAAATACGATAGAAATAGGAATCGAATGGAAAAACCGATATCTGTAACGACATTATTTCTGGATATTGGCGGCGTGCTGCTGACCAATAGCTGGGATCGCGAAGCCCGCAAGCTGGCTGCGAGGGAATTTAACCTTGATTTTGATGAGCTCGATGAAAGACACCATCTTATCTATTCATCCTATGAGGTGGGCAAGGTATCCCTTGAGGAATACCTTAAACTTGTGGTCTTTTATACGGTCCGCGATTTTTCGATGGACAAATTCAGGGAATTCATGTTTGAATACTCGAAGCCATATCCTGAAATGATAAAGCTGATCTACAAGCTTAAGGATCAGTTCAGGTTAAAGGTTGCAGCTATCAGCAATGGAGGGTATGAACTGACAAAATACAGGATAAAGAAGTTTAACCTTGATAATTTTATCGACTTTTTCATATCCTCAAGCTTTGTCAATTATCGCAAGCCCGATGAGGAAATGTACAGGATAGCTCTCGACATTGCCCAGGTCTCCAGAGAAAAGGTGCTTTACATTGAAGACCGCCTTATCTTTATTCAGATTGCCGGAAATCTTGGCATAACGGGCATTCAGCATGTAGATTACAGGTCGACGGTTGCCAAGCTTGCTCATTTCGGATTACAGGCTGATTAAGCATGAGAGTAATACTAGTATTTGTATCCTCGCTCGACGGAAAGGTAACAAAGTGGGACGATCCGTTTGTCAGATCCTGGTCGTCACAGGAGGACCAGGCTTATTTCTCGAGAATCTGGAATGATTCCAGGCTCATCGTAATGGGCAGCAGTACCTTCAATTCAGATCCTTTGAGATCAACCCCTGAAAGGCTTGTTGTTGTAATGACACGAAATCCTGAAGAATATGAAAAATACATGGTTCCCGGACATCTTGAATTTACTGCTGAGACCCCGGCGAAGCTGACTTCACGCCTGAAACAGGAAGGATATGATCAAATGTTGCTTGTCGGAGGACCGCTTGTTGCTGCATCATTCCTAAAGGAAAAGCTGGTGAACGAACTCTGGCTCACTATCGAACCTAAAATATTCGGTACCGGCAAGAACATTATTACAGGCGAAAAACTTGATATCGAACTTCAGTTGAGAAGCTGTGAAAGAGTGAATAATTATGGGACGCTTATAACCAGATACGACGTGTTAAGCTACAGGGATGCCTGATCAGAGCAATTACGGTTATTACGTAATTAATTGTGTAATTCCAGGTGATGCCACCTAAGGAATTAATGAACTAAAATTCAAATAATCAGTAAATACTATTATGAACCAGAATCAGAGGCTTAAAGGACAAACTGCTCTGGTGACCGGGGCCAATTCCGGTATAGGCAGGGCGATAGCTGTTGAATTTGCAAAAGAAGGTGCAAACGTGGTCATTAACTATGTTACCAATAAGGAAGCTACGGAACAGATGCTCGATGAGATCAGATCTTTCGGAGGGATAGCCACAGCTCTTGAAGCCGATGTAAGCAGGGAGGATCAGGTAATGGCAATGTTCCGGCAGGCGATAATCACTTTCGGGACCATAGATATCCTTGTTAACAATGCAGGCATTCAGAGAGATTCCGCTTTTGCTGACATGAGCCTTGAAGACTGGCTCCTGGTGCTGAATGTAAACCTTACGGGGCAATTCTTATGCTCGCGCGAAGCTGTCAGGGAATTCATGAGAAGAGGACTTGTTCCAGAGCGGTCGGTCTCGCTCGGGAAGATCATCTGCATTAGCTCTGTCCATGAGGTAATCCCATGGGCAGGTCATGCAAATTATGCTGCCTCCAAGGGAGGAATAAAGCTGCTGATGGAATCCATGGCCCAGGAACTCGGACCACATAAGATAAGGGTGAACAGCATTGCTCCGGGCGCCATTAAAACACCGATCAACAAGTCCGCATGGAGCACTCCTGAAGCCGAAGCGAAGCTGCTTCTGCTGATACCCTATGGCCGTGTCGGGGAACCTTTCGATATCGCCAGAACGGCTGTCTGGCTGGCTTCAGACGAGAGCGATTATGTACATGGAGCCTCCGTGTTCGTCGATGGCGGGATGACGCTGTACCCGGGCTTTTCGACAAACGGTTGATATGATATTCAGGAATGCAACCATAATTAAAGCAATTTCATGGACGGGAATATGCCTGCGGAAATACTGCGCCTTGCTGATTTAAGAAAGAACAAACTGCCGACGGCTGCATGGGGGCCCTACATGAGCGAACGTCAGTGGGGTACTGTACGGGAAGATTACAGCAGGGACGGGAACGCATGGAACTACTTCAGCCATGACCATGCGCGCTCCAGGGCATACCGATGGGGTGAGGACGGAATTGGAGGGATAACAGATTCCCAGTGCCAGCTTTGTTTTGCTCCCGCCTTCTGGAATGGCCGGGATCCGATCCTTAAGGAAAGGCTTTTCGGCCTTTCCAATCCTGAAGGCAACCATGGGGAGGATGTCAAGGAACTTTACTATTATCTGGACAATACTCCGACGCATTCCTACATGAAGTATCTGTATAAATATCCTCACGCAGCGTTCCCTTATCAGAAGCTGGTTGAGGAAAACAGTAGAAAGGGAATCTCTGAAGCGGAGTTCGAGCTGCTTGATACAGGGATATTTGATGATGGCAATTATTATGATATTTTCATAACCTATGCCAAGATCGATGCAGAAGACATCGGAATTCTTATTGAAATAAAGAATATCGGGAAAGCAGGATCACAACTCTGTGTTCTTCCTACGCTCTGGTACAGAAAACAGTGGTCGCCTGATCTCATACCGGGTAAGCCCGGAATCTCTTTGCGCGGCAAATCTGACGGAGCGGCCTGTGTAATAGCAGATCATCCGGGTATAGGGAGGTATTATCTGTATTTTGAGTCTGCAGAGCAGTTGCTCTTCACCGAAAACGAAACAAATCGTAAAAGGATTTACGGGGCATCGGATGAAACACCCTTTTTAAAGGATACCTTTCATAACGCCGTAATAAATAACGATTTCACTCTTTTCAAAAATAAGACGTCAGGTACAAAGTTTTCACCATTCTACAGACTGACAGTCGCTCCCGGGGAAGGTGCACGGTTACGGCTTCGTTTAACAAGGAAAAATGAACTTGCTGATCCCTTCGGTTGTGAATATAGGGATGCTATTATCAGCAGAAAGAAAGAGGCTGATGAGTTTTATGATTCAATTCTTCCGGCAAATCTTGCCCTGCTGGAAAGAAATATCGCGAGGCAGGCATATGCAGGAATGCTCTGGAACAAGCAATTCTATTACTATGAAGTAAGAGAGTGGCTTAAGGGTGATAAAGGAGAGCCCTCCCCTCCCGCCGAACGTCTTACAGGCAGGAACAGCAAGTGGAAGCATCTGAATAACCGTGACATTATTTCTGTTCCCGACAAATGGGAATTTCCATGGTATGCATCTTGGGACCTTGCCTTCCATATGATTGTCTTTGCTTATATCGACCCGGAATTCGCCAAACAGCAACTTATACTCATCAACAGGGAATGGTATGCTCATCCTGACGGTCAGATGCCAGCCTATGAATGGAACTTCGGTGACGTGAATCCACCGGTCCAGGCATGGTCTGCAATGAGGGTGTATGAAATTGAAAAGAACAGGAAAGGAAAGGGTGATATTGATTTCCTGAAGCGCATATTCCATAAGCTTACCATCAATTTTACCTGGTGGGCCAATCAAAAGGATATTGAGGAGAATTACGTATTTGAAGGCGGTTTTCTGGGGCTTGACAACATAGGGGTTGTTGACCGCGATTCAATTGTCCAGGAGGGATGTATCCTCGAGCAGGCTGACGGCACCTCATGGATGGGTATGTTTGCAACCTGTATGCTCGAAATTGCCCTTGAAATAGCCAGGTATGATAATACTTATGAGGATGTCGCGATCAAGTATTTTGAACAATATACTCTGATAGCCGAGTCATTAAATACCAATGGATTGTGGGATGACAATGAAGGCTTTTTTTATGATGTGCTTAAATACCCTGACGGGCATAAGCGGCCCTTGAAGGTCCGCTCAGTAGTAGGCCTGACATCGTTCTTTGCAACCCTATGCCTCCCCGCACATTCGCTTGATAATCTTGATCAATTCAGACACGGGATAGAATGGTTCAGAAATTACTGCAGAGCCAGGAATCTTTATGAAGCTGTTATAAAGAAAGAGGAGAAGGATGTGACCGAACGGCTGATATCGCTGATCCACATCGAAAAGCTGAAAAGACTGCTCAATGCAGTTCTTGATGAGAACGAATTCCTTTCAGGTTACGGCATCCGGTCCGTGTCGAAAAGACACCTAAAACCCTACGAGATTGAGATCAATAACCAGTTGCATACACTCGAGTATACCCCCGGAGAATCGACTTCAAGGATATTTGGGAGCAATTCCAACTGGAGAGGACCGATCTGGTTCCCGGTCAATTACCTTCTGATCAGGTCATTGAATTCCTATTACCTCTATTTTGGTGATGAACTCAAAGTTGAGTTCCCTACAGGAACTGGAAACTTCCTGAACCTTCACGAGGTTGCCTTCCAGCTTAAAATGCGGCTTCTCAGAATATTCCAGGCCGATCAGGACTATTCCAGGCCGGTTTTTGGCCGGTTCAGGAATTTCTATCAGCGGGAGGAAAATCGGGACCTGATACTATTCCATGAGTATTTTCACGGTGAGACAGGTATGGGATTGGGAGCATCCCATCAGACCGGCTGGACAGGCCTGATTGCAGCTTTGATCCAGGAATTATGATCACCAGAAGCCAAATGCGTCGACGATGTCAGTTAGCCAGGCGGGCAGTATCCCGAGGAAAATGATTCCTGCAGCAACTACTGCGAGGACGAATCCGGAGGAAGGTGAAACGTGGACCTTCCTTGCTGAATCCGTTTGGATAAACATGGTCTTTACTACCCTGAGATAATAGTAAAGACTTATAACACTGTTGATTATCAGGATGAATGCCAATATCCATAATCCTGATTTTACTCCGGCAAGAACGAGGTAGAACTTTGAAATGAATCCGGCTGTGATCGGGATGCCTGCCAGGGAAAGCAGGGCCAGTGTCATCACCGTCGCAATCCATGGATTTGTCCAGAACAGGCCCTTAAGCTCGACTATATTGTCAGTATCACGCTCGCAGACTGAAAGGACAGAGATCACGCTGAAAGCTCCAAGAGTGGTAATCACATATGCGGCAACATAGAATATTGCTGCATGGATCCCGTCAGAGGTTCCAGTCAGCAGCGTGATCAGCAGGTAACCAAGGTGGGCAATTGATGAATAAGCGAGGATTCGCTTAAGGCTTGTCTGATTCAATGCCAGCAGGTTTCCTGTGAACATCGACAGGATTGAAATAGCTGAAATAAGTATGAATATTGTCTTATTTTGAAAGCCCTGGATGTTGGTCATTAATCTTAAAGCCAGGGCAAGGACAGATCCCTTTGAAACTGTCGCTATAAAGGTTGTGACCGGGACTGGTGCTCCCTGGTATACATCAGGAGTCCACATATGGAACGGAACTACTGCCAGTTTGAAGCCAATTCCCGCCAGCATGAGGCCGAAACCCGCAATCATCAGTAATGTTGGCTGAACCATTTCGCCGCTGAAAGGGAACAATGCGCGGAAGTTCATTGTTCCGGTTTCCGCGTATATCAATCCCATTCCGAACAAAAGAAAAGCTGTTGACAGTGAAGCAATTACAAGGAACTTTACACCACCCTCGACACATTCGTCACGTGATTTAAGGTAAGCGATCAGGACATACAGAGAAATGCTCAGAGTCTCAAGTCCTAGGAAGAATGTAACAAAATGCTCGGCCATAACAAGTACTGAGGCTCCGAACACTGCGATAAAAAGCATTATAAAATACTCCTCCTTTTCACCGCGGTGTTCCTTCAGATAATCATATGAGAGAATGGTGATCAGTATACTTGCTATATAGATGATACCAAGAAACATGATACCAAACCCATCCAGAACCAGTATTGTTCCGAAGCGGTGTGTTACATGCGGCATTATGGCAAATAGTGAGATGAATGACAGTGCAAACATGACCAGGGAGAACAGATATGTGAACCTGAAATTCCTTGAAATGGTGACGGCCAGCATAATCAGTATCGGAGCGGCTGCAAGGATAATCAGAGGACTTAAACAAAGAAAATCAAGACTGGTCATAATTATATGTTATTCACTGCATTTCTCTGCAGAAAGATCAGGGTTTGTTTCGCTGATCACGGGCTTTTTATTGTTTTCTCCGGCAATCAAAAACGGTTCCCGGTTATTGATCGGTTTGGAAATAGCCGGCTTGGCTTTATCAATGACAGGCTGGGGAAAGATCCCCGTAAAGACAATTGCTATAACAAGTGAAGCCATTACTATTGATTCCCTGATCGAGAGATCCTTCATTGTGTACTCCGCATTTCTCCGGCCGTGAAAAACCTTCTGGACAATCCTCAGGGAATAGATTGTTGAGGCAATCAGCCCGACGCTTGCAAGTGAAGCAAACAGAACGCTGTCCCTGAAAGTTCCAAGCAGCGTCAGGAATTCAGCGACAAAATTGCCAAGACCCGGGAGTCCGAGCGATGCCATAGAAAAGATCATACCCATTGCACCAAGAGCCGGCGCCTGCTCCCACAATCCTCCCATTCTGGAGAGATCTCTCGTATGGAGTCTTTCATAAAGCTGTCCGACAATTATAAATAGTGCCCCTGTACTTATACCGTGAGCGATCATCTGCATCACCACTCCCTGGGTAGCTATCTCATTGAAGGCATAGATTCCCAGGACTACGAATCCCATGTGACTGACACTGGTATATGCTACAAGGCGTTTCAGATCTGTCTGGGCAAATGCAAGCTTTGCACCGTAAAGTATACCAAGAACTCCAAGTGTCATTCCTAACGGTGCGAAAGTCACTGATGCATTAGGGAACAGTGGGACAGCGAAACGAATCAATCCGTAGGCCCCGGTCTTAAGCATCAATGATGCAAGTATAAGACTGCCGGCTGTAGGGGCTTCCGTATGTGCGTCAGGAAGCCAGTTATGGAACGGGAAAGCCGGAAGCTTGACAAGAAAGGCGATCAGGAAGCCGGACATAAGAATCAGCTCCATGGAGGGAGACATTACTGTTCCAATAAGCTGCTGATAGTCAAAA
>JAUZNW010000079.1 GCA_030706785.1 Bacteroidota bacterium
AACAGTGGGATGAACAGTATATTGAGAGATATAAGGTATTTGAAAAGGCCCTTAAGGATCGTCATCCTGAGGTAAAGTTAGTCTCAGGAGCAGGGCCTTATTCATCCGGAAGATTGTTTGACTATGCCTGGAGCGAGCTTAAAAAACTTAAACCGGATCTCATCGATGAACATTATTATATGCCGCCAGACTGGTTCCTGAAGAATGCCACGCGTTATGATAAGTATGACAGGAATGGGATCAAGGTATTTGCGGGTGAATATGCAGCCCACTGGAAAGAAGGAAAGGATCCTGAATCAAGAAATACATGGTATAGTGCACTTTGCGAAGCGGCATTCATGACGGGGCTTGAGCGAAATTCAGATGTTGTCAATATGGCTTCCTACGCACCTTTGCTTGCTCATGTCGATGCATGGCAATGGAGACCCGACCTGATATGGTTCGACAACCTGTCGGTTATCGGAACCCCTGACTATTATGTTCAGAAATTATTCTCAAACTACAGGGGTACAAAGGTTGTGCCGGTATTGTCTGGCGATAAGCCGTTTACAGGCCAGGACAGCCTTTATGCAAGCAGCACAATCGATAAGAAAGCAGGTAAGCTTTTTATTAAAGTTGTCAATGTATCTTCCGGGAGGATTCCGGTGACTTTTGCCCTGGGATCTCTTCCCTATGGCAGGGAGGCTGTAAAAGAAACGCTCCGATCAGATGACCGGTTCGCATTCAATTCGATCGCAAATCCCCGGGTGATTTATCCTGTCACATCGACTGTGAAAGTAACCGGCAGGAAAATAATAACCGATCTCGATCCGTTTTCAGTCAACGTTTTTATAGTGGATTTCAGAACCAAATAATGGAACTGTTTCAAACTCTGCTGGATTGGTACATGGCCAACCTTAATTACTTTACGGTTGCCCTGCTGATGACCATTGAAAGCACATTTCTGCCCCTTCCATCAGAGATCGTCATTCCTTTTGCCGCATATAAGGCTGCCCAGGGTGAGATGAACCTGCCGGGAGTCATTATTTTTGGTACACTGGGAGCACTTACCGGAGCGATTATCAATTATACCCTGTCATTTTTTCTTGGCCGGCCACTTGTGTACAAGTTTGCCGAGTCCAGGGTAGGCCGGCTATTCCTGCTATCAAGACAAAAGGTTGAGCGTGCTGAAAATTACTTCATAAGGAATGGTAAATCCTCAACATTCATCGGTCGTCTTGTTCCCGGCATCAGGCACCTTATCTCGATACCGGCCGGGCTGGCCAGGATGAATCTTCGTGATTTTGTAATGTACACGTTTCTGGGTGCAGGGATCTGGAATATTGTCCTGGGAGTGATAGGTTTCTATCTTTATGAAATGAGGGACAGGATATTCCCTTACATGGATAATGTATTGTATGTTCTCGGCGCCGGATTCATTATTTACCTTATCATTAAGGGGATAAAGAAGAAAAAGGAAAAAACAGGAAAAGGACTATAAAACCCCTCCATAATCCTCCCCTTAATTAGGGATTTTCAGGAGTAGAGACAAATTAGTAAAATGAGTAAAATTCATGATCTTGAGTTTTACTCATTTTTATTTTTTGTTGACTGTGGAGAGAGGTATAGTATACTGTTTTAGATAAAATTGGTGAGAAAAGGGGATACCTATCCCAATTCTGCTACTGTTTAGTATGGATTATTGAGAGTTTTATGCTGCCTGTTCAACCCTTGAGACGGAGAGTCGTTTTGCGATTTTTACAGCAGTTGCAGTTTGAACCCCAAAGAAGATCCAGAGGATCTCATTCATCTTAGTTCTGGCTTTGATCTTTTGGAGTCCATAATGTTCTTTTTCTGTTCCAAAACTGCCTTCCATTCGGGAGGCTCGTTCCTTTCGCAGTTCCCTGCTGATGATGCGGCGGTGCTCCTCATTCCTGCCTGCCCTTCCCTTACGCTTGAAGCCTGTTACGATCTGAGCTGCAGTAGAGTATTTGCGATTTGCATTAGTTGCATAAATATCGTCAGCAGATACGTGAGTAATCCTGCCGAAGAGACTTCGCCCGTATCGAATTGATTTAACGAGTCTCGTTCCTTCATTAAAAGCATCGAAGCTGAGATGCTCAATGAAGTTGATCCCGTCAAACTGGATCATATTAACCTTGGCACCGAACTCAACTGCCTTAGTCTCTTTACCCCTGACAATGGGCCTGATGTATGATTTTGATATGCTTACAATCCGATCGGGGACACTGCTAACACCTGTTTCAAAAATCTCTCTCTGCTGCCTGAGAACCTTGCGGATAACCTTTATCCTTTCATGGCATTTATCTGGCAGATCAAGCTTCTCCTGATGCCTCTCTTCTATCTCATGAAGTAATCCAAGTATCTTTCCCAATAAATAAAGAAGACTTCTGGTACGCTTGAGCATCTCCTTATGTATCTTCTTTCGTTTACGACTGTAACTGTTATACTTTTCCAGCTGCTCATCATACTTATTCCTCGGCATCCTTATCTTAAGGTATTTACATATAAGCTTCAGCTGATTATAAGACCACTGGGTGCTTTCCCACAAAAGCTTGACATTTGTCGGATAACGCATCGATGTCTCGTAGCAGGTTGCATCCTCAAACATAACGTTAGGGTATCCGATATATGGTCTCCAGTAAGTGGCCAATACTCGCTGAACATCTTTGATGTCAAGATTCCTGGCAAGAGTGCATCGTATATCGCTGACTATCTTGTAATTTTTAATTCTTTCTGCTCCCAGGAAAATACCGCAGAATATCTGGAAATGAATATTCCCGTTCAAATGAGAGATCAACATTTTATCCGAACACTCCAGGTAGGACTTCAAAAACATCAGGGCCACCATTCCCTGTGGACCGAATATCAGATCAGGTCCCTTATTGTTCTCCTTAATCTTCAGGCTCCTGACAAGATCGTTCCACGGAATGGACCGGCAGATCCCTCCCAGTTCTGATTCATTAAATGATTTAAGGTAGAGTGAAAACTCTTTTTCAGGTGAGATGAAACTTATTTCCCGGGTCGTGTCAAAAATTCTTTGTATCTTTCTCATATCAATTTTAAGGAAATTACCCCGGTTTTTAGCTGTAACGAGCTTTTCCGGGGTTTTTTTTTTAAAATTAATGAGATCTAACTATTTATCAATCAATAGTTCTCAGTATTTATGAACATCCCTAATTAATGAAGAGAGGGAATAAATGCTTGTATAATAGATTATTACACCCTTCCCCTTGGACTTAAGGGGAAAGGTTGTGGTCAGGGTTTAAATCAACCTATTTCAGCCATTTATCCAGGATTGCAGTCTGCTCCGGTGTTGGATTTGGTACCGGCTTGATATCGAAGGATTTTGTAGTTTTTTTACCCAGTGTAACCTCAAATTTATTTACAATATCCCTGTGAGTGATCGTGAAAGTGATCTTGTCACCGGGACTCTTTGAGTTGATTGTATTATTCAGGAGATCCAATGAAGCTTTTTCACCGTTAATTTCCCTGATTATATCCATCGGACTTATGCCTGTATCATAAGCAGGTGAGTTCCATTCAACCCTGTTTACAACAACATTGCCGGCCTCCTCGCGGGTAGTGGCGCCAAGCCAGGCGCCGGCGATTTCCTTAGGCTCACTATCAATGCTTAAGCCGGCATACCCGAGATACTTCGTGTAGTCAACTTCATGAACAGTCGGAATGTAAAGGTCGAATATCTCGTCAAGAGAGGTTCCTGCAGTCTTCTCACACACCTCCCTGAACTCCTTGTCGGTGAAGCCCCTTTTCTTCTCTTTGTAATAAGTCTGGTACAGGGTCCTCATTACATCATCAAGTGAACTTTTATTTCCCGATTCGTACCGGATCTTAAGATCGAGAAGCATGCCCAGGGCACATCCCTTGTCATAATATGAAATGGTGGTGTTTGCTGCATTTTCAGATCTGTTGAAAAAAAGCATCCAGGAATCGAAGCTTGATTGCGCTACGGACTGGAAAAGGTGACCTGGAATGTTTTCATAATTTGAAATGCTTGTCTTCATTTCGCGATAGATATCCTCCCTGTTGAAGAAACCGGCACGATTGAGGATGATATTTTCATAATAGGATGTAACTCCTTCAGAAAACCAGAGCATGTCGGTATAGTTTTCCTTGTCATAATCGAACGGTCCAAGTGCTATCGGCCTTATTCTCTTTACATTGTAGAGATGGAAAAATTCATGTGCTACAAATGTAAGCCAGCCAGCTGATACCTCTGTTGAATTAAAATCGAGACGATTGGAAAATATTGCCATTGAATTGGAATGTTCAAGGCCTCCCATACCCCTGTTCATTTGAATGAAAGTATAATGCTTATACGGGATCTCACCAATAATGGAGGTTGCTGCCAGGACGATTTTTTTATAGGCGTCAGCCAGGTTCGCCCTGTCGATGTTCCCCAGATTCTCCGCTGCAATTGTGTATAGGATCCCGTTCAGTTCAAACTTCAGGATCTCCTGGTTCCCGGCCAGAATGGGACAGTCATAGAGTACATCAAAATCGGCCGCATAGAAAACATTCTTTTTCTCCGGTATCGGATCCAGCCCTGTGGATACCTGAGTGAATTTTTCATACGGTACAATTGTTACTGTAACAGGATGATCCTTATGTCCGGATGGGAACATGAATATTCCGGTAGGTGAGATAAATCCCCTTCCGTCATCAAGATAGGAATCGGCAACTGATGTCCTGAAGGCAAATATATCCCAGGAAGCATTTATGGTATTAATGCCGCCTGTCTTGATCTCCCATTTGTTTTTTGTTGTCTTTTTCCACTGAAGTTCATGCCCTGAAGCATCTGTCACCCTGAAGTTAATCAGGTACTTGGGATAATCCATTATCATGTAATAGCCCGGAGTCCAGACGGGCATTTTAAGGTCGACAGATTTCTCTTTCAACCCTGAATAAGTCAGGGCAACATGGAAATAATGGTTGTTGGGGTTTTCCATCGAAACAGTATATTCGATCTTTGTTACAGGTTCTTTGGCAAATCCCGCTTGAAATGAAGCCAGCCATACTATTAAGACAGAAGTGATAACTACCTTTCCGGTTGCAGAAAGTGGCATGAGAGAGTTCTTTTTCATGAGACAGGCAATAAAGATTGAATAAACGATTGAAGTTAATTAAAAAAGATTTGCGATCTCATCAGGGATCATTTACAGTTTAGTTAAGTTGCCGGTTACTTGAACAAGCAACCTGCAACCAGTAACCAGCAACTGAATCATTTATTCAGAAAAGCTTTTTGCAATTCTGATTTTCTGGTATAAAACTTGACCGTTAGTAAGATATAATCTCTGATCAGTTAATCCGCCAGGTATCCGAACTTACCGTCGCGGTAGTCGTCATAGGCCTGTTTAAGCTCAGCTTCGTAATTCATTACGAAAGGACCGCGGGAAGCGATCGGTTCATTTATCGGTTCACCACTGAGTATAAGCACGACGCAGTTAGAAGTTGCCTCAAGCCTGAAGTCATTGCCGTCATGCCTGAACAGGACAAAATGGTCCTCCGGGGCAAAACTATTTTCATTGATGTTCACTCCGCCTTCGAGAACCAGCAATCCGGAATTATAGTTTTTATCAAAGCTGAAATCAGCTGAAGCACCTTTCTTCAGCCTTGCATTGAATACATTGACGGGCGTGAATGTAAATGCCGGTCCCTTTTTCCCCTCGTATTCTCCGGCAATCAGCTCCACGCAACTTACCCCGTCCTCGAGATAATGCTTTGGCATATCCTTGTTAACGATTGCCTGGTATTTAGGAGCAGTCATCTTAAACTGCCCGGGAAGATTAAGCCATAACTGAACTACCTGGAATACCCCGCCTTTCCTGCTGAATTCCTTTTCATGGTATTCTTTATGAAGCACTCCGGAACCCGCAGTCATCCACTGGACATCGCCCTCACCAATCACCCCGCTGTTGCCGGCGCTGTCGTTATGTGCTACGCTTCCACGGTAGGCAATCGTAACCGTTTCAAATCCCCTGTGGGGATGAGGGCCGACCCCTCTCTGGTGCTCATAAGGCGGAATGATCCATTTGGCATTGTAATCCATCAGGAAGAACGGGCTCATTCCTCGTTCACCGATGATCTGGTATGTAGGGAAGAAATTATGGACCATAAAACCGTCCCCGACCATATGGGTATCAGGAGGAGCAAGGACGGCTTCAACTGATTTTATGCTTTTATTCATAGAGCTTTAACTAGTGTCATTAATAACAATAAGTCTGCTAAAGTGTTTAGGACTTCAGCCTTCAACAGTTTTTATTTCCGTTCGGATCTTACTTCACTGTAATACCGAGAATATTTACAGGTCCGAGCAATCCTGACGGGAGCAGGGGAGAGTCAGCCCTGTAAAATGCCTGCGTGGTATACGTGATTTTCTTCTCAACGCCAGGTTGCTGGTCACCAATCAGCCTGTTGACCCAGAGGTTCGTGACCTTCACTTCCAGCTTGTTTGAACCCGGCTTCAGAATCTTCGTTATATTTACTCTGAATGGTTTCTTCCATACAATTCCGGCCTTATTGCCATTAACCAGGACCTCTGCAAGGTTCCTGACTTCACCCAGATCTATCCACAGATCTTTGCCTTTCTCAAACCATGCTTCCGGTGCATCCAGATTTATTGAATAGGTGCCGGTGCCGGAGAAATATTTAACTCCCGTATCCGCGTTCTCGCTCCAGGATTTAAGTGTATCAACAGTGATTTGTGCAGGAGCTCCGCGGTCAGGCTGAAATGTCAGCACCCATGGTCCGTTTAATGAGGTAATAAGTTTTTCCTCAGGGAGGGAGACCATTCTGGAAGCTGAGCCTGCTTTTTTACGGAAAACAACAAATACTGCATCGTTTGAAACCAGACGCAAAGCAACTTTTGTTTCTCCGTCTGATATTTCATAGGATGCCGGTTCAATTATACCGGTTTCGGGATGCCAGATCTCGGCTTCCCTTCCGGTTACACGGAATGTGGCATTTATATCCTCACTGCGGTCGTTCCTGTTATTGACCCAGTAAATGTCGATACCCGGCAATTGCCGATGCACAAATAAAAGGTTCGTTTTTTCATCAGTTTTCTGGTAATCAAAATCGGGATTAACCTTGAGTTCACCCAGTACTTCTGCAGCGGTCTTTCCGGTATAGACTTTCCCTTTGCCGAAAACCTTCGAACCGGCACCGGCCGGCCATAGCTGGTCAGCGATATTCTTGAGCTCATTCTGGTCATCACTCAGACTTGGAGATTCAACCGGTTTGGGTCCTAGGATTATGGCTCCCTGTTGAGCAAGGCTACGGATCTTGACCAGGACGGGCAGTGGCATATGCACACTGTTCGGATCGAGCATAAGTATCCTGTAACTTATTCCGGAAGATGTCACCAGTTTACCATTCTGGACTGAAAGCAGATTCAGAAGAGCATCGGAATTTACAAAATCATAGTTGAACCCTGCAGGTATGTCAGGAAGCTTGTTTCCGAACAGGGCAGTTATGTTATTGTCTTCACCATAATAATAAATGACATCAGCTATGAATTTCCCCTGCTGCAGCATGAATGAGCTCCTGGAAAGATATGTGGTCCAGGGTTTTGCATACTCAGCCCAGGTCTCATGACGTGTGAACCATTGTCCGAAAGGACCAAGTCCAAGTCCGGGGATTTTATCATTTACCGGCTGATGGACCGAAGTGTGGATCACAAAACGGTTAAGGCCGTTTGCAAGCTCCATGTCTGCAGTGGGCTTCAACCTTTCGGGTGCAAACGCCCAGGTATTTCCGATAGCTGTCATAGACTCAGCGGCCACAAGATTCTGGCCGTAAAGATGTGCGACGGAAGCAGATTCACGGACATCAGCCTTGAATCTGGTAGCCACGCCCTCATTTTCGCTGCCTGCAAATCCACCCGGCACCCATGTTGCACTCATCGGAATATCAGCTTTTCTCTTGACCTCCATTCCATCCGCGATTAATGCACGCCCACTCTCGTGCGATTCACTGTATCTTCCCATCTGACGTTCATGCAGGATAGCTGTAAGCTGATCATAATGGTTGATAGCGGTCAGATCAGCAATTGTTTTCCTGAAGTCCCACAGGAACCTGTCACTAGCTTCAGCGCTTTCCACAATATGTCCTGTAAGCACCGGGAGCCAGGGATGCATGTCGTAGCCCCGTCTTTTCGAGAATTCAGTCATCATACTGTCAGTCCAGTTCTGAACTCCTGCCTCCCAGCTGTCGGTGATTACATACTGAAGGCCTTTTTTACCCATAAGTCCTCCTGTAGCCGATTTATACTGATCAAGGTAATTGTCAA
Source organism: Bacteroidota bacterium (assembly GCA_030706785.1). Taxonomy (GTDB): domain Bacteria; phylum Bacteroidota; class Bacteroidia; order Bacteroidales; family VadinHA17; genus LD21. Next base: position 8,312 of record JAUZNW010000079.1, read on the forward strand.
AATAAGCCCTGACATAACCGGCATTTAGCTTATCCACCTCAAGTCCGGTTGCTTCCGGTGATGCAGGTGAATTCTGATGACCAGTAAGCGAATAGCCGAGCCGGAGGATCATCCAGCGGCCGGAAGGAGGTGTCCATTCCAGCTTTCCGTCGGCGGCCATTTTTGATGTAAGGTCAACAACATCATTTTTTGAAATTACATCCGTTGCAGGGACTGTAACAGTTGCCATATTATACAGACCTTCTTCAGAGGTGAAGCCTGCTTTGTCCTCAAACCGGTTGACCCTTGCAACTGTATGGAGCACAAGTTCAGCAATATTAATCCCCTGTTTTTGAGGTTGCTGCCGGGATGCGTTTATTCCAAACATCGACAATAATCTTGAATCCATCTGTGGAGCAGGAGGAATCAGAAAAGTTACCCGGAAATATTTTGAGGTTACGGGCGAAAATGTGTATGTATTCTGCATTGTTCCGCCTGACGGGATTTCGTAAACCGGATTAAATTGCTTGCCGTTGTCGGATACCTCCAGCGATCTGGTTACCTGGGGTCCGTTGAATCCCGGGAATCTCATGCCCATTTCCCTCTTTACGATTGTGAGGGAATGAACAGTAACCGGTTTATCAAACTCATACTGGATCCAGGCTTTGTCATTGTTTTTGCCCGCTGGTAAGAACTCAGATGTAACCAGGTCCCCGTCAGTGAGCTGGGAGAGCAGGAATTTACCGGCACTGGAAGTAACTTTTGGATTGAGGACTGGAAGAGGCTGATCATTCTCCGGTACTCTGAATGCAACGACAGCTGCATCAGCATAAAACTGCGGGATCTTCCGTTCGCCTGCCAGCTCAGAGAATCCTCCTGCCTGACCTATGTTCTGAAAAGCTCCTGTGGCTGATGGAGGCTTTGGCAGGGTATCGCTGAAAGGCTTTCCCCCTTCAACCATTACCTGACTCCAGACAAGCTTCTTCATTGCCTGGGCCGGCGTTACCCAGGGACCACCGCTCTCGCTCCATCCGGGTGAGCCTGCAATTGCCATTTCAAGTCCGAGTGAATCAGCCAGCCTGGTGGTAAAAAGGAAAGCATCTTTCCATTCAGGTGTCATATATATCAGGCGTTTCTCAACTATCTGCGGTGTTGCCAGCGCTGCGTCAAAATTCTGAAAACCGCCGATACCTGTGCGATGCATCCACTCAAGGTCTGCCCGGATACCCTCCTTCGTGATATTACCATTCATCCAGTGCCACCATACCCTGGGTCTGGCACTTTCGGGAGGATTCTGAAATCCTTTTTCAAGATCAGAACTCCCTGTGGCTGAAGGTCCTGAACAGCCTGACAAAAAAATGCCTGAGGCAATTATCAATATGGAAGCCAGCTTAAAGAAGCCAATCTTCCGCGATCCGGTTGAGTTATTCATAGCAAATGATTTTGTAAGGATCTAATAATGAGTTAATAAAAATAATTCTCCAGGAGATTTAAGAACAGGGAATGATAATTTTTGATCCCGGAATAAAAATCTATGTATGATTTTTTGTCAAATTTTCTTTGGTTTTTACTTCTTGAATCTAAAATCATCAATCGTCAATCATTGTTCAATTTTAAAAAATTAAGTTATAACAATGTAGCTTTATTGCCCTAATTTATAAACAATTTCTTTGACATACTGCGCCCATTCATGTGGTGTCTTTTCGTTGGTAAAGGAAGTGAAGGGGATTGCCCTGCCAAATGTCAGAGTTACTTTGGAGTTCCATTGCCTTACCATTTCACGCGGAAGGAGGGCAGACTCGATGAACATCTTAATGCCAAGAAAAGTCCTCAGGTTTGCCACGAAGTAAAAGAGGTTTGAATTCCTTCCGCTTATATGTGCAGGTAAAATGTCACGCTTATATTGTACTGCTTTGGTTATAATTGTTTTCTGCCATTGAGGATCGGAAATGATTCCATTCTTCCTTCTTGAGACTTCCCCTGAGGGAAACATCATCACCTGTTTGTCTGATTCAAAGAGTCTGTTCAGCTTTTCTGCTGTCTCGCGTGAGTTTTTCCCGTACACATTTACCCCAAATAAAACCGGTTGAATATTGGTCACGCGATTAAGCATCTCATTTGAGGGTGTAACCAAATCGGGATAATATTTCCCTATTTCAATAAGGAATGCAAGAGCATCTATTGCTCCGAGGGGATGGTTTGAAACGAAAATGAACCTTCCGGATGAAGGAATATTCTCAATTCCTCTGGTTTCTGTCCTGACATTCCAGCCTTCCAGCACATCATTAATAAAAGAAAGTCCGGTTTTGTCCCGATGCCGGTATATAGTATCATTCATCTCATCCTGGCAGATGAGCTTTTCCAGAGTGCTGATCATGAAACCGGGAAGATTTCTGAAGAATCCGGAGTTACTGCTCCTTACGATTTCGCGGATGTCAATTACTTTGGGAACTTCTTCCATGGTTAAAAGTTATACTAATTCCTTTTAAAGTCCGGATAGTCATACTGTTGAATTTATATCATTGTCATTTAGAGGTAAACAGGCACGAGGAACAGCAGTGCCAGCACTCCGGCAGAGAGAAGGACCATACCGGGACTGATCCTGAAGTTTTCAACCTTTACAATATTCTCCATAGGAACAGATATTTTCCCATCCCTGATAGTTACTGAGGAGAGAGGTTCAGCATATATTTGGATATTGCGGTGTTTTCTGACTTTTTCAGGACTGAATATCTGCCCGGAAAACTGGTTGCCTCTTACCGGAACAGGTTTGACAATCCATGTGCTGTCGCCGGCATGAAAGACATAAAGGTTTTTCCAGCCGGCAGTTGAGTAAGTTTCGCTTTTTGGGACCTCTTTTGCAGTTGAACAACTGAAAGTTACGATCAGGATGATACTTAATATTGATACTAAGTTTCTCTGGGAAAAGCCACAGGTCATCATCACTCCACTATCTCTGCATCATCAAATTTTTGTGACCTTACCTTCACCCTCCTGTGCTGCACAGTGCGAACTCCCCTGCTTCCAAAGAATCCCCAGCCTCCGCTCCCGATCAGGAATCCCAGAGCATAAAGTCCGCCATTGTTGTTTTGGGCATACATCGTGATATTCTTGTTAAAGAGCATTCCTATAAAATCGAAAGGAGCGATGAATCCGTGCCATAATCCTCCGAAAAAGCCATATTTATGTCCTGAGAGGCATTGATCAACAACCTCATTGTTTGCACAGGCCGACAGGATGGCGATAGCAACAATAAGCAGTAAGACCAGGCAGTCATTTTTAGTCAGTAATGATTTCATATAATGGGGATTTGATTTAAGCCTGTTTTTCAGAAAAGTGTTCCTTCCACCGGCTTGCCGGAATATTTTCTTTCGTGATCGATCAGCCATTTTTTCTTTTCAAGTCCTCCGCCATATCCGATAAGACTGCCATCAGAGCCTATAACCCTGTGGCAGGGTATAATGATCGCGATCCTGTTCGATCCGGTCGCTCCTGCAACTGCCCTTACAGCTTTCGGGTTATCAAGATGTTCAGCCTGTTCCAGGTAGCTTATAGTGGATCCATATGGGATTTTCTTAAGCTCCCTCCATACCGATTGCTGGAACTCTGTTCCCGGAGTTACAAGCGACAGGGTGAACTCCTTTCTTTTTCCCCTGAAATATTCCTTAAGCTGTTTTCTCAGCGTCCAGAGGTGCATGTTCCAGCCGCGCATTATTCTTGTGTCAAGCAGCTTTGCAAGTTCTGCAAGATCGGATGCTGCGGTGTATCTGTCTCCGAACGCAAGAAGGCAGATGCCGTCTCCGGTGGCAGCGGCTGTCATTTCACCTATCGGTGTTTGTATGGTGGTGGTTTTGATCATCTTATCGTCTTGTGGTCCTGCAGTCGTGCGGTCATGCGGTCTTCAACCTATTTCTACCGCTTCTCAAACCTTTTAGATACCGATTTTATGAATTTCCTGTTCCTGAACCTCAGGGCTGACCAGTCATCATCAATAGATACCAGCCTGATTCCGAAAAAGTCATCATCATTGAGGACTTTCCAGCCATGATCCCTGTCGACCTCTGAGGTGAATTTTCCTGATGCCTGTTTTGGATAGCAGAACCAGAGGATACCATCGACAGCAAGATTGTGCAATACCATGGGAGCATATACTTCAACTTCAGAAACCGTTTTAACGAAGATTATCATAAAATCATACGGGTACCTCGGATCGATTTCACTGTCCAGCTGGACATCCTTTATCTCACTGGCCGGTGCCAGCTTGAAATTCTTTTCAGCATTTATTACAGCAATCCTTTTCTGACCCTTGAAATTAAGCTTCTCGAGAAGAGTTTGCATAAAAAGTCCCCATTTGATTGCCAATTTAACAAAAAAACGGCAATCCCTTAAAATAATCGAACCATTAAACATTATACGATAAAAACCTGTAATTTTGCATTATCTGAATTGGGGTGCCTTAATACTACGGGCTGAGATCATACCCTTATACCTGATCCGGGTAATGCCGGCGGAGGGAAGAAAGAGTATCACATAATCAGGCACGGAAACCACCTCACAGATAAGATGTTAATAGCATTTATATCCATGGCAAAAAAACTGATTTTTTCTGCATTCGTCTTGCTGATGACCTGTTTTCAGTCATTTGGCGTTCAGCCAGACACATTCATAATCAGGGGCAGGGTTACAGATGAGAAAGGCAATCCGATGACCGGAGCTACAGTCATTGTGGTCAATACTTCATCAGGTACCTACACTGATCAGGGAGGTAACTATATGCTCAGGGTAAGAAGCGCCGGTTCATTTACGCTCAGATACTCATTCACGGGGTATGAATCAGTTGTGAAACAGATAAGTATACCTGAAACACTTATTGCTGATGCAACCCTCCAGCCTCATGTTGCTATGATCGAGGAAGTTATAGTAAGTGCCACACGGGCAGGATCAACTACACCTGTTGCCTACACGAATATAAATAGTGAAGAGATTAAGCAAGGTAATAGCGTTCAGGACCTTCCGTTCCTGATCGGGCTCACACCCTCCCTGGTTGAAACTTCTGAAACCGGAACAGGGATTGGCTACACAAATCTCAGGATCAGGGGTACTGACGCCAGCAGGATCAACGTCACAATTGATGGCATACCACTTAACGATGCCGAATCACAGCAGGTTTTCTGGGTCGATCTCCCGGATCTTGCTTCATCGGTGAACAATATCCAGGTACAGCGTGGAGTCGGAACTTCAGCGAACGGCGCAGGTGCATTCGGAGCATCAGTGAATATCCTGACAGAAAATCCGGGAAATGAACCATTTGCCGAGGTAAGCTCGACAGCCGGATCCTTCAACACACTCAAAAAAATGGTATCGGCCGGCACCGGCCTTATTTCAAAAAAGTTTGCACTTCAAATGAGATACTCTGATATCCATAGCGACGGCTACATCAAAAGGACAGGAACAAATGACAGGGCAGGTGCAATATCCGGTATTTTTAAAACTGACAGATCGTTCCTGAAGGCTAATATTATTCTTGGAGAGGAACATACAGGAATAAGCTGGTGGGGTGTGCCGGCCGAAATGCTGAGTATCGACAGACGCTACAATCCGGCCGGAGAATATACAGATGCCTCAGGCAATACGAAATATTACAATAACGAAACTGATAATTACTGGCAGAATCATTACCAGCTTATATTTGGCTCAAGTCTTAACAGTTATTTATCCGTACATGCAGCACTGCATTATACTCATGGTAAGGGTTACTATGAGGAATACGCTGACAATCAGACTCTTTCCGATTACGGGTTACCCCCGGTTAATGTTGATACATTCAGAATATCAACGTCTGATCTTATCAGAAGAAAATGGCTGGATAACGATTTCCTTGGTGCAGTTTATTCGCTTACATGGAGAAAGGGTAAGACTGACTTCATATTTGGGGGTGGTTCAAATATTTACGATGGTGACCATTTTGGAAGGATCATCTGGATGCAGTATGCAGGAAATACCGTGAATGATTACCAGTGGTACCTGAACAAAGGCAAAAAAAATGAATCAGATGTTTACGCCAAGATTAACTATAAACTGAGCGACCGCCTGACAGCCTTTGGTGATATTCAGTACAGGTATATAGCCTATCGCATGCGTGGACCGGATGATGACCTTAAGGATCTGACGCAATCGCATTTTTTCAGTTTTCTGAATCCCAAGGCAGGTTTATTCTTAAGCGTCTCTCCAAACCAGGATACATATATTTCATTCTCAGTTGCCCACAGGGAGCCCACCCGTGCAGATTTCAAGGAAGCGTCAGGAGATATGGAAGCAATGCCCAGACCCGAGAGACTTTATAATGCCGAGTCCGGTTATAATTTACGGAGCAGCCGTGCTGACCTCGGGATAAATCTGTACGGTATGTTCTACAGGGATCAGCTCGTACCAACAGGGGAATTGAGCAATGTCGGGTATCCGATCACCACAAATGTAAAAAACAGCTACAGGGGCGGCATTGAACTTTCAGTCTCGATAAGGCCGGCCGGATTCTTCAACTGGAATTTCAACACGACATTCAGCAGAAACAAGATCCTCAAATTAACTGAATATTTTACAAATTATACATCTGATGGCGGATCGCAATACCTGAGCAAGTACCTTGGCACTGTCGATATCGCCTATTCTCCTTCTCTCATCGGATCAAGTGATCTGATATTCAGGCCATATGATAAGCTTGGAATACATCTGATCAGCAAATATGTCGGGAAGCAGTACTTTGATAATACAATGAGCAACGACAGGAAGCTTGATCCCTATTTTGTCAGCAACCTGAGGATTGATTTCGACCAGGCTCTCAGGCAGGTTAAGAACATTGAATTGCAGCTTCTCGTAAACAATATCTTCAATGCAAAGTATGAAAGCAATGCTTACGGCGGCAACTGGTTTGAGGATGGAACAGAGAAAACCTGGGCTTATTATTTCCCACAGGCAGGAATAAATTTTATGGCTAGGCTCGGAGTAAAGTTCTGAAATAATCCTGGTTATGACAGTAACAGGCTGGATTGCAAATAACTGGATTGAGATCTTCGGCGCAGTTACAGGTATAATTTATGTTTTTCTCGAGATAAGACAAATCTCATGGCTCTGGCCTGTAGGGATAGTTACTTCTGCTGTATATATAGTTGTTTTTTTCACAAGCAAGTTTTATGCCGACATGAGCCTTCAGGGGTACTATCTGGTTATAAGTGTGCTCGGATGGTACTGGTGGGTGAAAGGTACAGGGCGGAGAGTGAAGAGCGGCGAGTTGGGAGCGGGTGGCGGGGATATAAAACTTAAGGTTACGAGATTAGGATTTAAAACCGGTGTAGTACTGGCTGTTATATTCATTATTATCTACTTCATAATCTGGCTTGTCCTTTCGAAGATGACAGACTCTCCGGTTCCGGCAGGGGATGCGTTCATTACTTCCCTTTCGATAATTGCCACATGGATGCTGGCGCGTAAGAAATATGAGCACTGGTTCCTGTGGATAGTAGTAAATTCAGTCTCTTCAGCCCTTTTTATAATCAAGGATCTCTATCCGACGGTGGTTTTATACCTGATATACCTTGTAATGTCCTTTGCAGGTCTGAGGGAATGGAGGAAATCCTTAAACAAG
>JAUZNW010000008.1 GCA_030706785.1 Bacteroidota bacterium
ATCTTGCCGCTGGAAGCGTCTGCAAGATAGAGGTCAAGGGTAAAGATATTCTTCTCGGAAAAGAAAGCAATGTATTTACCGTCCGGGCTTATGGATGGAGAGATATTCATTTCTCCCGCGTTCTTATCAGTTACAATCTTTTTCCCTGCAAGACTATCGGCTTTATTTTTGAGATACTTGCTGAAATGGACTTCAGAGGCGCTTCTCCACATGCCCGAAAGAGTTTTCTCATTGTATTTCAGGTATGATTCTGCAGCTTTGTCAAATCCCTGAAATGCTGCTCTCTTTAGAAGCGGTACAAAAATAGTGTCGCCCCATGTTTTACCTGCCATTGCCCAAAATGCCTCCCCAAACCTGTAAGGAAAATATTTCGGATCAGTTTCGATTTGCCTTAACGTCGGGAAATCGTTATTCAGCAAGGCATCCCTTATCCACATAGAGGTATGAGGATCGATGCTTCCGATAGAAAGGTATTCCGCCATACCTTCGATCATCCAAAGCGGGATGTTATTTATTGAGAAATTGGTCATTCCGTTCCGGTTCGTGAACAGTCGGTACTGAAAGGCATGTACCAGTTCATGTCCCAGAACATGGTCAGTCTGAGCAAGTGAAGTTGCCACCGGAAGTATAACCCTGTCCTTCAGCTCTTCAGTTACTCCGCCGGTTCCGTTTCCTATCAGGTCACTGACAGCATTTGTCTGCTGGAAATCAGGCACGTTATTATAAAACAAGATGGGATTCCTTACCTTGAAGGTATCCCTGAAAATCTTAAGGTGAACCTGATACCAGTTTTCTGACCATTGAGCCAGTTCATTTACCAATGAATCATTTTTAAGGTAGTGATAGATTTCAAAATGCGGCGTCTGTGTCACATCAAACCTGAATTTTCTGTAACCAGGCTTATTCCTTCCAAAATATTGCGCGTCAGCATAATTGCTGAAAATGGAGACAGTTGCCAGTATTATTGTCACTGAAATTATCCGGAGTCTCTCATTTTTCCTGATATGTCGTATGATCGATTCCATAGATAATGTATTTAATTACCCGTTTTCCGGAGCTTTCCCGGACAGATTATACTATAAAAGAATATGTTCCGGAATTTTAGCTCTCAAGAAATATGCCAGTTTTGCTTAATATCTTTTTAATTTCACTTAACAAAATATTAAACATTTCCTTATGGAATTTGTTTTGAGGGCCCGATTCCGGGATACGAAGGTAGAGTGGCAGTAAAGGTCAGAAGCGCTTTATTATCCGAGCATTTATGCAGTTACATGTGTTGCACGGTCCAGACGCTTAAAAGCAGATTAAGAAGCCTTCTTTATCGGAAGCAATGAGACAATTAGTGCCCCCGCGGCAGCCACGCATATCAGGATGGTAAATCCCAGGGTATAATTCCCGTGAATATCATGAAGTCTTCCAAGAAGCATTGGAAACATTGATTCAGCAACACCATCAGCGACCAGGATTATGCCCATTGTCCTCCCTAGCGCGCGTATTCCAAAAAGGTCGCCTGCCATAAGAGGGATGATCATATAGTCTCCGCCCAGTCCGATACCGAATATCAGTGCAAAAATATAGATGCGGCCCGGGAAATCAGTGATCAGCAATAATGGGATAGTCGCTCCTACTATCGTGTAAATCAGGATCATCACGTACTTCCTGGGAAAGATATCGGCCAGCCATCCCATCAGCACCCTACCCACAAGACTTGAAAGGAGTACAAGCGAAATCACATGAGCTGCCTGAGTCTGGGAAAAATCAAGGTCTCTCAGGAAGAGCTTGAGGTGCTGATTCACGCCGCCAACTACACCAATGGCACACATGCTTCCTATGGCCAGGAGATAGAAGTTACGGTTTGTCAGTATATTCCTGACCGGAACAGCAGGTTCATGAGCTACCTGGCTGCTGACTGCCGGATTGGATCCCTTGATGAAAAAAACCATCGGGAAAGCAATCAGAATGACGAGTACACCCAGGGCTGCAAGCGAATAATGCCAGCCATAGTTTTTCTCGAAAGATGCTGCGATCAGCGGCACTATCGCCCCGCCGGCTCCGATGCCAAGATATGCGATACCCATTGCTTTACCGCGGTTTTTATCGAACCACCTCGAGATCAGCACCTGGCAGGGCAGGGGCCCTCCGCATACATAGCCCAGAGCGTTGAAAATATAAAAAAGGTAAAATAATCCCGGTGACCTGGCAAATCCTAATCCGATAAGCGCTGCAGCCATCATCAGCACCCCCGCCATCATCAGTTTCCTTGGCCCGTATTTGTCAATAAGCCAGCCTGCAATAAATCCAAAGAGTGGCCCAACCAGGAGCTTCCCCAGCGCATTTCCTGAGGTGACAAAAGTGCGTGACCATCCATATTCTCTGGTCATAAAATCGAAAAAGAAGGGTAGCCCGTAGAACGCAAAGCCGACCAGGGCAAAGAGTGATAAAAATGCTGTTAAGACTATATATGTTTGTGAACTTCGTGACGAAGAATTTGTGCTGTCGTGCTTAATAAATTCGGGCATATAAAATGTGTTTTATGAGAGCCATTTGTCAAGGTTATCAGCAACAAATGAATCATCGTTGAGCTCCGGATATGACTTATAGACCCTGTCTATTTCCTCTTTTTGTCCCCGTGAAAGCCTTTCTTTTCTGTCGAGGGTCCAGATCCCCTCAAGCAGTCCCTGCCTGCGAAGAACTTCATGCAATCCGGTAATGCAACCTTTAAAGTTATTAGCCGCATCAAAAAAAGCCGCATTGCAGTCTGTGATCCTGCCGGCTAGTGCCAGCGCACGCCCTGTATTATTATCAAATTCACCATTTTGCACTGATTCCAGGAGCTTTACAGCCTTTTGAGTCCATACCGCCCAATGTCCAAGCAACCCGCCAACTATGCGCTTACTCACTGTAATGTTTTCAAACGGGATCCTGTATTCAGTCAGAAGATCAATCAGAATGTTATCGTCGTTGCCTGTATAAAGGGCAATCTCATCTGCCCTGCCGGAAGCAACAACGCCCCTCACCACATCGAGCGTCTGATACCTGTTGAATGGTGCTATTTTTATCGCAATTACGTTTTGAATACCGGCAAATTCCGTCCAGAAATCCAGATCAAGCTTTCTTCCTCCGACAGCCGGCTGGAGGTAAAAGCCAAATATTGGCATTATTTCCCCTACAGCTTTGCAATGCCTGATCAGAATGCTGTTTGAAGAATCCCTGAAGGCGCCAAGTGAAAGCAGAACAGCATGATATCCAAGTTTGCCAGCTATTTCAGTTTCCCTGACAGCCTGTCTGGTTTTTCCGAGCACACCTGCAACGCGGACAACCGGTTTCCCGGTAGAGCGGACAAATCTGTCTGTTTCTTCCGAAGTAATCTTTAATATGGGAGCGTAAAGATTAAATTCTGGTAATCTTATTGCAAACTGGGTCGTATGAACGCCTGCTGCTATTCCTCCGGCACCGGCATCAAGATAATACCTGATAATAGCTCTCTGACGCCTTTCATCCAGTTTGCGTTCCCAGTTTAGGGCCAGAGGGAGTGCAGGTATGACAATACCCTTATTTATTGCCACCCTGATAGCTACAGGTACAGGATTGCCCATTACTTAATTCTTAGTATTTTCCGTTCCTTGTTTCAAAATGAGTTGGCTTCTCCAATAATCGGCCTCCATCCTTCAGCCATTCTGCTAACCATTCAATTACCTGGCTTGCCGGTACTTTTGGCTTGCCAAATAAGCTGAACGCTTTAGCAGCATCGCTCAGAAGAGCTGTTTCAGATTCAGTATTCACAAACTCGGGTGTTACTCCGAAATGTTTTCCAAAATCCAGTGCCACTTTACGAACAGAGAGTGTTTCAGGTCCGGTAAGATTAAGAATTTTTGCCGGGCATTTAGTATGTTCAAGTGATCTCAGAACAAAATCATTCATGTCCCCCTGCCAGATCACATTGAAATATCCCATTGATAGATCTACGGGTAGTTTATTTTTAACCCTGACGCCAATATCTGTCAGAACACCGTAACGCATTTCAACGGAATAGTTTAAGCGAATCAATACTACCTCTGTTCCATATTTGCTGCTCCCGTACTGGAACATCCTTTCCCTGCCAAGACACGACTGGGCATACTCACCCAATGCATCTGGTGCATTTGTTTCGACTGAGCCCGTTGAATTAACAGGTACCAGCGGATAAATACATCCTGTTGAAAAGACTACGATCCTTGAGTTGCGGAATCTGGATGAGACCAGGGCAGGCAGATAAGAGTTAACAGCCCATGTCAGCGGGAGATTATCGCTTGAACCGAATTTCATGCCAGCCAGATAAAAGATGTTCTTAAACTCCGGAAGATTGTTCAGGAATCCGTTGTCAAGAAGATCACCACTAATGGTTTCAACGCCGAAATCTTCGATCTTGCTTTGCTGTTCAGGTGAATCAAACATAGCAACTCCGATAATGCGCTTTCTGACGCCGGATTCATCACAGGCTCTTTTTGCCATTCGGGCAAGGTAAGGACCGATCTTACCTGAGACACCCAGGAACATTATATCCCCGTCAATGCGTGAAAGCGTTTCAACAACCTCAGGACCTGGTCTTGAGAGCAATTCATCAAGTGCCTCCTCATCATGTATCTTATCAGCGAATTCTTTCATGTGCAAATTCCCATCTGCGGCCTATCCTCTCCATGGCCTTGTCCGGTTCACAATCGCCAGTGAATCGAGGACTATGTTGCAATCCTCAACTACCTGGAAGTCGTACATGCCAACGCAGATGAAGTCAGCGCCATTGTTGAATGCATACTGAACGCCGTCTTTCGGTTGAATGGCCCCGGCGGCGAGGATCTTGAATCCGATCCAGGGTTCTTCAAGGGCATTCATGTAACTGATAGTTTCCTGAGGCGTGAAATCAAAAATATTGTCCTTGAACTCTTTATCGACAGTGGTTTGCCGTTCAAGGTCAACCTTTGCAGACCAGTAATTATGGTGATGAAGGGTTTTAACCCAGAAATCTGGCTTGATGCCCCGCTCCACACAGCCTTTGATAGTCTCCAGCCTGTGGGCTCCGATACCTGCCGGCCTTCCTGACTTCCGGATCAATTCGAGGTATTTGATTATCTCATCATATTTACCGTCGTATGTCAGCCTGTCTGCCACTCCTCCCTGGACATAGATGGCACTGGCACCTCCTTCAACCGATCTCCCTATCAGTTCCTCGCTAACTCCGCCATCGGAGATAAATTTCATTTTCCCTCCCGTTTCGTGCCAGTACTTGTTTATGATCCTGCTGAGCATAGGGTGGGTCAGGATCGCATTGATCCCGCATTTTTCCGCCAACTGCATGGTCATCATCACCTTATTGTCAGTATGGTAGGCTTTTACCAGCTTGTCGGTATAAATAAGATCACGGGCATGTGACCATCCCCCGATCAGATTGCCTCCCATGATGAGACGGCTGATTTCCAGTCCCGCAAGCTTACCCTTTGGTATCTGCCCTTTAAGCTCCCCCAGAGATGTAAAGGTGAAGGTCTTCATTGTTGCACCTGAAACTGCATCAACATTTCCCGTAAGGAACTTTTTTTCATAGCTGTCCCATCTCTTTTTCCTGTAGATAGCGTAGGCAAAAGCACCAAGTAAAGGAAGAGAGATCAGATCTCGTATCAGTTCACGTCTCCCGGATGAAACATTATCTTTAGCCACTGAAGGGACAGGTGCATGAGGTTTCTCTTCCTTCCATCTCTTTATCAGCCGGTCAGCGCCATAAAAGAAATCTGAAGGAAGCGCGGCAAATACCAGAAGCACCGCAAGTTCGATGAGGTTCTTGTCTACCCACATGTAGTTACCCTCGGCCACTCCCCCGAACGTATATCCCGGGATTGGCGGATATGCAATGAAGTAGAAAAAAAGCATAACCGCTCCGGCAATGGAAGACCATCTTACCAGCAATCCTGTAAATAATGATAGTCCGATAAGGATCAAACCCCATTCATTCAGAAAATCAACAGCTTTGATAACCATTGGGGAATCAGCCATACGGTGAAAGATGCCAGAAAAGATCCAGTTGGATCCGAGGAGGTACATCCTTGCGCTCCATCCCGATGTAAGTAGTTTGGATATGCCCTCATAAAGGAAATGCCAGCCCAACAGGATCCTTAATCCTGTTAACAGATAGATTAAATATTTCTTCATTTTGAGGATTATATTTTATTTAAAATCTAAGAATTGAACATGTCAAGGTAGTGCCTTGAAGACTTCAGCACACCGCCGCTTTTCTCATAAAAATCCCTGTCAAGATGATATATTCCATTCCTGGACTCAATCCATGACCCGTCAGGGTACGGACAGTAACTTACAAGTTCCTTCCAGTTACTGTAGTTCTGATAGCCATTTGATTCCAGTAATCCCATTTCCTTCAGACCCGGGAACGGTGCAAGACGTGCTGCAACATTTTTATTCCAATCAACAAGTATAGGAGTACATGTCAGATCGGCAAGGAAGCAAGGCACATTGTTTTCATGAGCGACTTTTGCCATCTTCATTGTCATGCTCAACGTTTTAGCAGCTGCCTTTAAGGCTATTGCTTTATATCCCATCTGTATCCTTTTAACTACATCCTCTGCAGTGTGGGCACTTTCATCCGCTGCTATCCTGACACCGAGTTCCCCTGCATTTATATCAGCTTCTTCCGGAAAGGGCTCTTCGATAATAGCTATCTGATCGAACATCCCAATCTTTTTTGCATGATCAAGTAGCTTTTCCAGAGTCTCCTTTTTCTCGTACCTTCCGTTCGCATCGAAATAATAAGGTATTTTCCCGTTTAGTGTATGGGGCGTTTCCCTCATACCAATTGACTTATGTATACTTTCGATACGTGCCTTGTCTCCCTCCAGCATTTCTTCCTGAGTTCCCGGACGGCCAATTTTTATTTTCATAAAAAAATACCCCTGGTCAATCGCCTGGGAAACCTCTTCAAGCGGAATGCCGTAAGCCATAAGTGGGACATGAGCTACATACTGATAGTGATTTCCAAGAGCTTCCCTGTATTCCAGCGGTATCATTTCGTCAAAATTCCTGAAACCATTTTCCTGGGCATACAGCATCCACAATGCGTTATCCAGCGCCACCATTGAGCTTAGAGTAAAGGTCATTCTCAGGTTTGTCCTTCCGGTAAGTGACTGACCGTATTTGTGCACGTCAGTAAGAATTTCATCCTGGACCTCAATAGGGCTCCTGAAGGTTTTGCCCTTTATTCTTTGCAGAGCATAATCAAGTGTTTTAACCTGAAGAATATTCCCTTCAGCTTCTGAATGAGCCAGGAACACATCAAGATCACTCCAAGCGAGAGCCTGGGTCTGCAAGCCCACATGCCTGATGCCGGAAGCGCTTTCAAGCATCGCCAGGGCCATCCACATTTCATTCATGTAGACACCTTTAAATCCAAAGGGCCGGATAAACGGCTCTTTCTCAAAGCTTACACCAACAGACTTTATCGTAATATTGGCTGTTCCCCATTTGCAGGAGGAAATCAGTGGTGGTATTCCACTTCCGAGTGCTGCAACTCCGGCTATGGCTGTGGTCCTGACAAATTTTCTTCGGGATAGCATAATTTGTAATTACAGTTTCCAGGGCTTCCTGTACTCGTAATGAAGGAACTTATTTGCCTCTTCAGAATTGGTAAAGACCTCATTCTCAGGATTCCATTCCAGACGCTGTTTTACCTTCATCGATATTGTTGCCAGATGTGCCATATTTGTTGAATAATGGCCGTCCTCAAGCGTACACATAGTTTTTTTCTCCCTCGATTTTATACAATCAAGAAAATTCCGTACAAGATTGGCCGTAGGTTCAGCATAGGTCCCATCTGTAAGTTTCCCTTCACCTGCCGGCTCAGGCTTGAATTCTTCGGCATCCATAAGCTTGTCCCATGTCTGGAATTGTCCTTTTTGAGTCGGAATGACCTTATAATCACCGTTTCCTCCTGCCCAAAGAGTTCCATTGGTACCACGGAACTCAAGAAGTCCATAAGGAAAGAATCCCCCTGAAGACGCTTCCAGAGTACTGTAAGTGAGGATAGTACCTGAAGAAAACTCAAAGATTGTACTCATGGTGTCAGGTATCGTACGGTCGTCATCCACTACTTTTTTCCCTCCAATAGTGGTAATGACTACCGGAGCCTTTTCGTTAAGGAACCAGCGGAAAAGATCGAGAAAATGGACTCCCTGATTGGCGATCTGGTTATCGTACTCTTCCCACCAGCGGAACATATATGGGGCAATATTATACTGGTAGGGCCGGTATGGCTTTGGGCCAAGCCACATATCCCAGTTGAAGTCCTTCGGCGGTTCCTCTGGTTTAAGTTTTCCTATTCCGTTAGGGTACATATTTGAACAATAGCCTCCCGAGGCATATGTGATCTTTCCTATCTTTCCTGCAGGTATTTCTCTGGCCAGCCTGTGAAATGAACTTGTACCACGACGACTCAGTCCGACCGTCACAACCTGCCTGCTGTTTTTCCAGGCATTGATCATTGCCCTTCCTTCGACTATCGTCTTGCTGAGCGGTTTTTCAACATAGACATCCTTTCCGGCCTTCAGAGCCTCAATTGTCTGGATTGCATGCCAGTGGTCAGGCGTCGCTATGCATACAGCATCAATGCTCTTGTCTTCCAGCATTTTCCTGTAATCAGAATATCTTGCGACATTATTGGGAAAAACCTCTCCCATTTTCGGTACAAGGCTGGCAAGCTGCTTTAAATACCTCGGATCGACTTTTGAGTAATCGCGGTTCAGATAAGGCTCATAAATATCGCACAGACCGGCGATTTCGCAATCGGGTTCATTCATGAACAGATTCAGGACCTGGGAACCACGGTTCCCAACACCTATGAATCCAATCCTTATTTTATCATTGGCTCCTGCTGCTCCAGACTTATTTGCAGTACTCAGTGCGGTTTTCCCGATCGTAAGCCCGGCAGCGGCGATACCGGTTTTTGTGATGAATTCACGGCGTGTTGAAAGATTGCTTCGTTTTTCCATGATTATTTCGTTCTGGTTATCGGTCAAAGGATTTTGCTAAGGTAAGACATTACCATTTTCAGCAGTTACTAACCAAAGATAAATATTCCTGCAAAAAATCGCCACTCAATTCTTTCCTCCTTTTTGAAGTTTTTATCTTAAATTGCTCAAAGGATTCATGCCTGATCAGTCATCACATGGCGATCTGAAATGAATCAAAACAGAATTCATCAGCCATGAGCAATAATAAGCCCTTCAGAATATCGGGGACCGGATGTGCACTTGTGGATTATCTTTACAAGCCCGTAAATTTCAGTGATCATGAATTTGCCAGGTATATTTCAAAACAAAGCGGGGACGGAGGTCTTGCACCTGGAAAGCTCGTCTTTACCAGCGAATTCGAGAAATTCTGCGGAGAAAAGTACATAATCATCAGGGAGCTCGTAACAAGGAAGTTGGATCCTGTAGCGATAAACATTGGAGGCCCCTCAATCGTGTCCCTCATACATGCAGCCCAGCTACTGACGGGAATAGATGCTGAAGTCTTTTATTACGGTGCAGGAAGCAACGATGAGGCTGGGAACTTTATTCTGGATAAACTCAGGGAAACACCGCTTAAAGTAGGGTGCTATAAAATAGTCAGCCAGAATACCCCATTTACTGAGGTACTGTCCGATCCTGATTATGACAATGGTAACGGGGAGCGGGTCTTTATCAACAATATAGGCGCTGCATGGCAATTCCGGCCGGAGGACCTTGATGATGCCTTTTTCAAAAGCGAAATCGTTGTGTTTGGCGGGACTGCTCTTGTGCCGGAAATCCACAATAACCTGGGGGATCTGCTGAGAAAAGCGAAAAAGCATAAGGCACTTACCGTTGTAAATACAGTATATGATTTCATCAGTGAAAAGAATGATCCGTCAAAACCCTGGAAGCTGGGAAATTCTGACCGGACCTATCAATTTATTGATTTGCTGATAACCGATATGGAGGAAGCTTTGAGACTAAGTGGCTCTGAAAATGCGGATGATTCGGTTAAATTCTTCAGGGATGCAGGTGTTGGCGCCATGATCATCACTCATGGTGCGAATGACCTTCATTATTTTGCAGATAATGAACCGTTTGGGATTGTACCACTGTCAATGCTTCCCGTATCTGAAAGAGTGAGGGATGAACTGAGACGGGGGAAAGGGGTCTTCGGAGATACAACAGGCTGCGGCGATAACCTTGCGGGAGGCGTACTTGCATCAATTGCAAGGCAGATGATCAATTACCAGGGACAGCCTGTCAATCTTAATCTTGCTCTTGCACTGGGAATCGCGTCGGGGGGTTATGCTTGCTTTTACCATGGCGGAACATTTTATGAGGAATTTCCGGGCCAGAAACAAAAGATCATTGAATCCTATTACTGGGATTACCTAAGGCAGACAGGGATTATTGAGGAGGCATGAGGGGTGCGGCATGCGGTTTGGGGTATGAGGTGTGAGGTGTTGTGTATGGTTAGTGACTTAACCGTACAGACGGATTTCTGTTAAAATAAAATTGATTTTAGGTTAAACAGAGCGTAACTTTGATTATCATAGTTTTTCATTAATCATCAACCTGATGAGGACGATCATAGAGTTGCTCGAAAGTAGTGCCCAAAAGTATGGGGACAACCCATATCTCCTGGAGAAAAAAATAAACAAATATGAATCGACCACTTATAGGGAAACAAAAGAACAGTCTTACAGAGTCGCTGCAGGATTTTTAGCTTTGGGCTTAAACAAGGGTGACAGGGTTGCATTATTATCAGAAGCCCGTACCGACTGGGTGATCAGTGAGCTCGGCATATTGCATACAGGTGCTGTAAACGTCCCCTTATCAATTATTCTAAAAGAGGGCGCAGACCTTAAATTCCGAATTGAGCATTCGGAATCCAGATGGATAATTGTCTCCAGAAGCCAGCTGTCAAAGATTAAACCTATAAGGGAAGACCTTAAAAGCCTTGAAAGAATTATCCTTCTGGATCCTCAGGACACTTATGAAAAGGATGAGATCTATTTGGGTGATATAAAGACGCTTGGAGATGACTTTCTCACCAAAAATCAGGATAAATTCCTTGAAACCATTAAAACGATTGGTCCTGATGATTATGCTAATATCTGTTACACATCAGGAACAACCGCCGATCCCAAAGGGATCATTCTGACCCATAGAAATTACATAGCCAATATTGAACAGACACTTACACTGATGGACGTTCCGGAATGGTGGACAACCTTGCTTGTCATTCCATGGGATCATTCATTTGGACATACTGTCGGCATATATATTATGATGTCTGTAGGAGCGAGCCTGGCAGCAGTCCAGTTTGGTAAATCATACATTGACAGTCTGAAAAATATCTTCGGTAACATAAAGGAAATAAGACCTGTCTTTATGTTAAGTGCTCCTTCCCTGGCAAAAACTGTACGCAAGGGAATTGAGAGGGAAATAAAGGAAAAAGGTCCAACTGTTGAGAAACTGTTTAATCATGCGATGAAGATCGCTTACAGGTATAACGGCATCGGGTGGGATAGAGGTAAAGGATTCAGAATATTCCTTAAGCCTCTTTATAAACTGTATGATCTGATCCTGTTCAGGAAAATCAAAGCAAGTTTCGGAGGTCGACTTCGGTTTTTCTTCGGGGGTGCTGCATTGCTTGATATAGAGCTTCAGAAATTTTTCTATGCAATCGGGATCCCGATGTATCAGGGTTATGGATTATCCGAAGCATCTCCGGTTATATCAGCAAATACTGAAAAGAAGCATAAGCTCGGTTCATCAGGTTTTCTGGTTAAGCCGCTTGAGTTGAAGATCTGCGATGAAGAAGGCAAGGAGTTGCCGGTCGGGACGAAAGGTGAGATAGTGGTTCGTGGTGAGAATGTTATGAAAGGATACTGGAAAAATGAGAAGACAACCACTGAAACTATACGCGACGGATGGCTGCATACAGGAGACCTGGGATATATGGACAACGACGGATTTCTTTATGTGCTGGGCCGGTTCAAAAGCCTGCTTATTTCAGATGACGGAGAAAAATACAGCCCTGAGAGTATTGAAGAAATAATAAACGACAGGTCACAATATATTGATCAGTTCATGCTTTACAACAATCAGTGTAAATACACGGCTGCTCTTCTGGTCCCGAATAAGGAATCATTAATAAAGTGGGCAAAAATCAAGAATATTAATATTTCTGATCAGAAGGGACAGGAATCTGTTCTTCTCGAAATTGAGTCGGTGATTAATCAATACAAGCCAGGTGGGATTTATGGAGATCTTTTCCCTTCCCGCTGGCTGCCGGCTGCAATTGCCATTGTTGATGAACCGTTCAGCATGGACAACAGACTTATTAATAGTCTTGGTAAGATGGTGAGAGCGAAAATTGTTGAGAGAGATAAGGACAAAATAGATTTTCTTTATACTCCTGAAGGGAAGAATATAATAAATGAAAGGAATCTTTTATCAATCAGAAAAGTATTAGGAGTGAATTAATAGGATCCGATATTTTAAATTAACTTTTTAAACAAGGCAGAATGTGCAATCATTTCTTAAAATACCTGGTCTTTGTTTTGTTTATTTTATCCTGTTACAGAATAGATGGGCAAATCAAGGTTTTAGACACTCTTGTTGTGGCAAATTCCGATACTGCAAAAGTTAAATTTTGCAGGAATGCAATATATCTGGAATTTTTTGGGAATGGAGGCTTATATTCAGTTAATTATGATTATCGGCTTAGTGAAAAATTCTCACTCAGAGCAGGCTTTTCAATAGTGAATATAAAATCTTTCTCATTTATCTTTTTTACCATTGATAATCTGAAGATAAGAACGTTCCCAGTAATGCTGAACTATTTAATCGGGAAGGGCTCAAGTCATTTTGAGCTGGGAGCAGGGATCATGCCGACTTATGTTTCAGGGACCGGTGGCTCATTCTTTTATTCGGAATCATCGGGTGAAACTGAAAGCTCGTGGATGTTGGCCGGAACCGCCACGATTGGTTACAGATATCAGCCGCGGGAAAAGGGTTTGATCTTTCGGATTGGCATAACTCCGGGATTTACTACCACTGATTTCATTTTTAGTTTCGGTATATCCGTTGGTGCAACATTTTAGATTTAAGATATGAAAAATCTTCTTTTAGTTGTCGTATTGCTGTCCATAATAACTCCTTCTTGGGCTCAGAATAATTCTGAACAGCACAGGAGTAAGTACAGAGCATGGATCTCAACAATGCAGGTCCCGGAACCTCTGAAGGGTGAGATTTATCAAATAAAGGATTCTTCCATCATTATACACAGCACTCTGGAGACGAAGAACGAGATTCCTTTAAAAATCATATCGACTGAGATTAACTATAATGTGATCAATCAGGTAAAAGTGAGGAGAAAGAATTCCATATTGATTGATGCGGCATTTGGCGTAGTGGCAGGAGCGATTGCGGGTGGAATAGTTGGATTTGCACAGGGAGACGATGAACCCAGTTTGATCTTTAGTTTTACTGCAGGCGAAAAAGCAATGATTTTTGGCTCAATGGGAGCAGTTGTCGGAGGAGTATTCGGCACAGTCTCAGGTTTGATTAAAATTGAGATCCCGATAAACCGTGATAAAAAGACTTTTAATTCAAGCAGGACAAAACTGCTGAAATACTCATACCTTAAATGACAGGTTGTTAATACTCGCTTTTACGAACAGGGTCTCCTGGAAGAAATACTTTTATGAATGCCCCAGTACCGGATGAGGCTGATAAAGCTCTTCAAGTTTATTGATCTCCTCCTCAGAGAGTTTGATATTCAGTGCGGCTACGGCATCCTCAAGGTGTTCCAGCCTGGTGGCACCGATAATTGGTGCTGTTATTGCAGGCTTGCTTAAAAGCCAGGCAAGAGCGACCTGAGCATCCGGAAGTTTTCTTTTTTTCGCGACCTCACCTAACCTCCTGACAATTTCGAAATCTGATTCTGCGTAGTACAGGAGTTTTCCAAACTGATCAGTCCTGGCACGAAGCGTTTCATTTCTTTCCTTTGTCCTGCTCCCGGTTAACAATCCTCTTGCAAGTGGTGACCATGGGATCACGGCTATCTTCTCGTCGAGGCACAATGGGATCATTTCCCTTTCCTCCTCGCGGTAGAGCAGGTTATAATGGGGCTGCATCGATACAAACCGGGTCCAGCCATGCAGATCCGACGTGTACAGTGCCTTGGAAAACTGCCAGCTGAACATTGAGGAACCGCCTATATAACGGGCTTTTCCTGCTTTAACCACATCATGAAGCGCTTCCATCGTTTCATCGATCGGTGTATTATAATCCCATCTGTGTGCCTGATAAATATCAACATAATCGGTCTTAAGCCGCCTCAGGCTTGAATCGATTGAACTCATTATATGCTTCCGGGAAAGTCCCTGGTCATTAGGATCACTGCTCATCGCATTGAAAACCTTGGTCGCGATCACCACTTCATCACGTCTGGCAAAATCCTTCAAAGCATTGCCGAGGATTTCCTCACTTCTTCCGAGTGAGTAGACATCGGCTGTGTCAAAGAAGTTGATCCCCAGTTCAAGGGCTTTCCTGATGAACGGCCGGCTCTCTTCTTCACTCAGAGCCCACTGCCATCTTTCATTCGGACCACCGTAGGTCATAGTTCCAAGGCAAATCCTCGATACTTTTAATCCAGTATTGCCGAATCTTACGTATTCCATGGATTCAATATTTTACTATTTTTTCAACTGATTTTTATATACATTCTCAGACGCTGCCCTGACAAAATTGTTCATCTCACGCCGGAAAGATTTCAGCGAATGATCTGGTTGTTTTTTCGCAGCTATTTTACTCAGGACAGATAAAAATGTGTCGATATCTTCTTTAGTATTCTCAATCCCCAGGCTTATCCTCACTATCCCCGGGAAGCTTATTACCGGGATCATAGTCGCCATAAATTTCTGGAATTTTTCCAGGAATGGCCCTACGCCAACGAGATGCTTGACAAGGATATGGGCGCAATGGCAGCCGGACCGTACCCCGATCCCGCCGCGTTCAGCCAGTTCCCTTGCCACTCTGGGCGACAGCATGCCTTTCACAATAAACACTATTACTCCACCCTTCCGTGCAAACCCGGGAGAATCAGGATCCTTTATTCCGTAGAGCCTTAAGCCATCTATTTTTGACAATCCATCCAGTGCACGCCTGGTCAGAACCTGTTCTTCCTCACGGATCAGATCCAATCCAATGCGCTTAAGGAGGGCCAGCATTTTTCCAAGCGCGGCAATGCCTCCAACGTTTTCCTCTCCTGACGACCGGATTTGTGCATATTCTGCAGCGCTGAAGCTGAGAAATCCTTTTCCGGCCACAAGCACACCAGTACCGAATGGTGCATAAGCTTTATGAGCTGAAAATGCAAGGTAATCTATTCCCCATTGTGCGATTTCAACTTTCCTGTGAGCAACCATCTGTGCTCCGTCAATAAACAGACGAGCCCCATATTTATGAACGATTTTACTGATCTCAGCCAGATCGTTAAATACACCCAGCACATTGGAAGCACCGGTCATGGCCAACAGCTTTATCCTCTTTTTCCCGTGCTTATTCTCCAGGTTGTATTCAGCCAATAAAGATTCGAGTTCCATCAGATCCACAATACCTTCATTGTCTGCGTTGAGACGAATTAATGAACAGCCGGGAATATTCCTCCAGGGGAGGTCGTTCGAAGTGTGTTCAAGTATGGTGTTAATAACAACTGGTTCTGAATCTGCCCGAAATTCGTTGCCCAGGCTCAGGGCAGCCATATTTATAGCTTCGGTGGTATTTGAGGTAAAGATCACATCATAGTCAGTGGGAGGTGCGCCTAAATATTCTGAGCAGAGAGACCTTACTTCCTGGATTATGCTTTGCCGTACCTGGGAAGGCTGGCACCATGTCTGCCAGACAGTATTCCATACTGGTGTGAAAGTGGGAGTACTGGCACCATTGTCCAGGTTAATATAAGGCCTGCTTCCGTCCACCGCCGGTACAAGAAATCCTCTGCCTAAAAGAGTCCGCCTGAGCTCATCCAGCAGCGTTTGTCCTGAATACCCTTCAAGTTCGTCATTATAAAGGATCATGTCGGCATTGAGATTTCCTGGTTCCGGGTCCCTGAAAATGTCGTTTCCGTACTGCATGGTCAGCGATAAAGCCCTGGCAAAAGCTATAACGTTTATTATTGCAGGGGTGCCTGCTTCAAACCTTTCAGGCGGACCGGCCCAGATTACCCATCCGGGCGAAACCAGCCTGGTTGTCCCTCCTCCCGTCTGGAACGGTATTCCACGCGGGAGTGCCTTCCTTGCAACGGCTAAAGCTCTGATACCAAGAGGCAGGTTGATATCATTGCTGGATATACTTAAAAAACTCCCCGGTCTTAGCTGAGCCTTAAGTATTTCTGCTCTCCACGGAGTACAAAAAATGACTGTATATTTTTTTTTGTCCAGGTTGAAGAAGTCGATAACAATTTCCCTTGCCTGCTCATATAGGTGGGTGGTCACCATGGAATAGTGACCGGTTCCCCTATGGACATTCGAATAAGTTACGAGTGATTCATAAACAGCTCGCTTCAGCTCCTCAAGTGCTTCTTTCTTCAGGAGATTGATGGCAGTGGATTTATCAGCTTCATGAACAACAGATTCTTTGCCGGATTCAGATTTCTGCATAAAAATACTTTCGTTGATTAATTACCAGGGTCTTGTAAATTAATTAACGAAAGTTAGATAAATTCTGAAAGAAGGTGGATCTTTTATCCCAGATTAAGTAAAAAGCCAAACCAGTTATTTTTCAATGACCGGGTTTGTTTTCCCAAATATTAGGCCTTCCTTCCTTCTCATTTCAACCGGAACTATCTGCCTGAAATATTTCAGACCGGCAGCAGGCGCTTTTCTGGCTTCAAATGATTTTCCGGTTGCAACCTGTAATACCTTTGCCAGCATCGGATCAGTTATGTCGCCAAACGGGACAGCCGAAGTCACATCGTCTTCAATTTCATAATCAGGTGTAAGTCCGTTCACAAAGTCGGTAAATCCGTTTGCGTTTGAGAATTTCATAACTATTGGCATCATTGCCCATTTTTCATTGTCATCGGGGATTACCCATGATCCGCAGTACTTTCCATAGGTCGGTTCTCCTACCTGCACGACTGTCATGTAAGGTTTGAGTCCTATTATCAAAAGTTCACTTGCGGATGCCGAACGCGATGTTGTGAGGAAATAGACATGGCTCATGTTGATGTTGGCGGCTGCGGATTCAAACTTGTAATACAGGTAGTTCTGAAGATTATTTTGAATGAAGTACTGGCGCAGATCGTTGTTATACTGAAGGTTTATCAGGGTACTCGTGTTCGCGCCAACTGAAGCAGGAGCGATTATGGAAGCGAGATGAACCGCCGCATCTATTTCGCCGCCCGGATTATACCGCAGATCCACAACCAGATCCGAAATACCCTCATCCTTGAATGCGCCGAAAATGCTGTCCAGTCTGGCAAGGTAGGCATCATTAGAACCCGAAATGAATTCGACGTAAACCAGGTAGCCTATTTTATGCCCATCAATATCAATTACCTTGTGATAAATGGAAGGATCAGTGGCCGTGGTCTTTGCGGTAAGGGAAAGTGATTTCCCGTTGAAATCTACTGTATGTCCTGTAATTGAAGCCAGCTGAACCGTATAACTTTTACCTGTGTATTTTGTATAATAGTTGGTTGTATCAAGCATTGTGTTGTCGATCGAAAGGATTATGTCTCCACGCTTCAATCCGGCCTGATCTGCTGCTGATCCGGGATAAACGTAACAGACAACGATCATAACTGTATTTGGACCTATAAGGTAAAATGCCGGATGATATCCCATGGTCACCGGATCACCATTAAGCTCGGATTTAAGCGAGGCATAGTCAGAAGTTATGTATGACCATTTGTCTAAGTCCGCGTAGATCAGCTTATAAAAATATGCTTCCGGATCTTTTTCTTTGGTATTGTCAATCGTGGTCGGGATCTTATCGTTCCACAGGTAATAGAGATTCATTTGTTCGAAGATCCATTTGTTTGTAGCGATAGTTTCAGCCGGAATCTGTTCCTCCTTTGTTGTCTCATGTTTTTTGCAGCCGCTAATAAGGGATAAAATCAAAACTCCGGACAAAAGATAGTATAGCAGTGATTTTTTCATATTTCTAATAATTATAACCGAAGGTAAAACAGACCTGACCGAAAGATAGTTAAAAAAGACACATCCGGTCAGAGAATTTTGACCATCTGCCTATTTTCATATATATACAGCATAAAGACAATTATACCCTAACTTTGGATCAAATCCGGAGTGAAAAATTTTGCATGTGTACCCTGCCCCGGACATTTGACTCATGATCATAAAGAAATATTTTTTCAATCCATGCAAAAATCAGGCCACATAATTCGTATCGAATGTGGACAAACTAGTTAATTCTTTGATCAACAAATTCTTAAGAAAATAAACAAATTATTAGTAATCATTGTTTTAATAACGTGATCTGACAGGCATAAAACTGTTTGCTCTGCTTCAGGCGGTTTCAGGATGATCTTTTATTTATGAATATCCTCCAATGCCGGGAATTCAAACCTTAATAATTACGTGTATTAAATGTATTTACATTTGGTAACTCCATTGATTATCAGATGAAGAAAAAGCTCCTGTTCATAACAACCGGAATTCTGTTTCCGGTAATTGCATCAGCAACCGAAACAGATCTGAATGTCCCTGTTCTGAATCAGAATCAGAACTACATGCTCAGCTTTGGCCTTCTTATATGTTTGCTTGGATTCGGATTTGGCATCTATCAATTCCTGATGATAAGAAAGATAAAAGCTCATTCCTCAATGCTCAATGTAGCCAGAACAATTTTCGAAACATGCAAGACATACCTGCTGCAGCAGGGCAAATTGCTCATAATCCTTTTCCTGATCATTGCCGTATGCATTGCTTTCTATTTTGGCTACCTGCAGCACAATTCACCTGGCAGCGTGCTAATGATCGTGCTGTGGTCAGTCATCGGGATATTGGGTTCATACAGTGTGGCCTGGTTTGGCATCAGAATGAACACTCTTGCAAACAGCAGGATGGCTTTTGCTTCACTTAAGAGGAAACCGATAAAGCTGCTGAACATTCCGCTGGATGCCGGAATGTCAATTGGCGTTCTGCTGATATCGGTTGAGCTGATAATGATGCTCATCATTCTGTTATTCGCACCAAGGGAGTATGCCGGAGCAAGCTTTATCGGCTTCGCCATTGGTGAATCCCTGGGCGCAAGCGTTCTCAGGATCGCAGGCGGCATCTTTACGAAAATAGCCGATATCGGTTCTGACCTGATGAAAATTGTTTTCAATATCAAGGAGGATGACCCAAGGAATCCCGGAGTTATAGCTGATTGCACCGGTGATAATGCAGGAGACAGTGTCGGCCCTACAGCTGACGGTTTTGAAACCTATGGAGTGACAGGTGTTGCGTTAATCTCGTTTATTGTACTCTCGGTGAAAAATGTCGAGTATCAGAAAGAACTTCTTACCTGGATATTCCTTATGCGCATCCTGATGATCATCACATCGTTGCTTGCCTACCTTGCAAACAGGATCCGCAGCAGATTTCTCTATTCCAATAAGGACGAAATAGATTTTGAGGAACCATTGACAAGACTGGTCTGGATATCTTCAATACTTTCGATAGTTGGTACATTCTGCTCCAGTTATTTCCTGATCGGCCCGGGAACCCGGCTCGGTTCAGATCATCCCGGCCTGTGGCTGACTCTTTCTGCAATTATAAGCTGCGGGACACTTGGTGCGGCCATAATACCTGAATTCACCAAGGTATTTACCAGTCCGAAATCGAAGCATGTAAAGGAAATAGTGCAGGTTTCACGCGAGGGCAATTCATCGCTGACGATCCTTTCGGGATTTGTTTCAGGCAGTTTCAGTGCCCTGTGGATGGGAATTGTATTTATAGGATTGATGTTCATTGCCTATGTAATCAGCAGGCAGCACCTGTACGAGATAATGACCTATGAAACAATATTTGCGTTCGGGCTTGTAGCATTCGGATTTTTAGGTATGGGTCCGGTCACAATCGCCGTTGACAGCTACGGTCCCGTTACTGATAATGCCCAGTCTATCTATGAACTTTCCCTTATTGAACAGCAACCCGATATAGTCAGGGACATTGAAACCAATTTTGGTTTTGTACCTGATTTTGAAAAGGCAAAACACTACCTTGAAGCAAATGATGGTGCAGGAAATACCTTTAAAGCAACTGCAAAGCCTGTACTGATAGGGACAGCAGTTGTGGGTGCGACCACAATGATTTTTTCACTCATCCTTCTGGTCAAAAACAAACTGGGAATAGATCCGGATGTGACCTTAAACCTAATAAATCCCTGGACAATCATTGGTTTTGTCGCGGGTGGTGCAGTAATATTCTGGTTTACAGGGGCATCCACACAGGCTGTTACAACCGGTGCCCACAGGGCGGTTGAATATATCAAGGCCCATATTAAGCTTGGAGAGGATGCGGATCAGCAAGCAAGCATTGAGAATTCGATTGAAGTGGTAAGGATCTGCACGGTTTATGCCCAGAAGGGGATGCTTAATATTTTCACATCAGTATTTTCCTTTGCACTGGCATTTGCCTTCCTGTCAGCTCCAGGGCAGATCGGGAACGACGCCAGGGTAGAGTCTGTATCATTATTTATCAGCTACCTGTTATCGATTGCGGTTTTCGGGCTGTTCCAGGCTATTTTCATGGCGAATGCAGGCGGGGCATGGGATAACGCAAAAAAAGTGGTGGAAGTGGATCTGATGCAGAAGGGAACGCCACTGCATGCAGCAACAGTGATCGGCGATACAGTCGGCGATCCGTTCAAGGACACCGCTTCAGTTACCCTGAACCCGATCATTAAGTTCACCACCCTTTTCGGATTGCTTGCAATGGAGATGTCGATTTCAAAGTCTTTCAGCTCCCTGGCTCCCTATGCAGGTGTGGTTTTCTTTATAGTTGCACTGGTCTTTGTATGGCGGTCCTTCTATAAAATGCGGATTCCGCCTATTATCAGTGAATCCCAGATGCAGTTAAGTGATGCGGGAATATAGGATCCGGCACAGAAAATTCATTTACTTATTGTGACTTCGAAGGGGGAAGCCGGCAACCCTTCCATGTTATAAAGATTTGCACCTTCGGGATTATCGGCCCAGGCATATCTTACATAAACCGGATCCGGAACCTCATCGGTCTTTATGACGACATGATTGCCCTCTATTGTGGCAGAGGCCCATACAAATTTTTTATCTGATCCGGCAACTGCAAAATAGTTCAATTCGCCTCCTCCTTTAATCATAAGACCGCTGCCGGTGTGATCAAACTCAACTATGATCCTGTCACCGGTTTTTATTGCAGATCTAAATATTGGACCGGAGTACTCTATCTTTTCATCTCCGTAAGCCAGGACGCGTGCGGCCAGCGCCAGTCGTTCACCAACAACCCTTTTTTCAAGAGGATGAACGTCGTTCCATTCCCCGGCATCGATCGTCACAGTCATGGCAGTATTAGGCACGGATAACGATTTTAGCTGGCCGTATCTCAGCTCGGCCCATTCGCTTTCGGATGGCAGGTATCGGACCTCCATAAAATTGGGTAACTGCACAAAAAGGAACGGCAGGGTCCCCTGCTGCCAATTTGTTCTCCAGTCAGAAATCAGGGCAGGGAGCAAGTACTGGTATTCCTGTGGTTTCCCGGTGTTCGTTTCACCCTGATACCACAGGAATCCCTTAATCCTGTAATTTACCAGGGGAGCGACCATTGTATTGTAGAGACCTGTCGGCTCATCCTGCATTACAAGTGGAGGCTCAACTTCAGGAGAAGGTCTGAAGACCTGTCCCACTTTATAAAGCCATTCACCCCTGAGGTCAATGCTGTCGGTGCCTGCTACCAGGAAGTAGGGTTTATCGGGGACAAATCCTCCCTTCCCCGAGTAGTTAGTCACCCTTACTACAATAATATTTTTACCCGTCTTCATTAATCCCGAAGGAAGATTATACCTCCTCGGGGGATACTGATAAGTAACAGAGCCGGTAAGTACCCCGTTGACATAAGTATTGTCGGCATCGACAATCCGGCCCATGTATAACCTGGCAGGTTTACCTGTCATTGATGCAGGTACATTGATCACCTTCCTGAACCAGACAATGCCATCCAGATCCTTTATTCCCTGGTCGTCCCAGTATCCGGGAAGCCAGAACCTATGCCAGCCCGCGGGACTATATGAAACATCATACCACTTTATCGGCTCACTCAGACCTTTATCGGCTTCATCCCGGTTTGCCTGATTATTCCGGCCGGATACTGCTCTTAATCCTGCAGCTTTCCTGAGTATTGGATTCATAAAAGCCGTATCCCTGAATTTCTCTGCCCTCTCTGCATATTGTGAAATCTCCTTCAATCCGGCCTCGCTTATCCAGGCCTGTATGGGAGTTCCCCCGACGCTCGAGTTGATTATTCCTACCGGGATCTTATATTCCATATAAATGCTTCTGGCGAAGAAAAATGTCACAGCACCAAAGCCCAGCACATTTTCAGGTGATGCAGAAACCCATTTACCGGAGGTCAGATCTTTATGAACAGAGGTGACATCTGAAACAGACGGGATGAAAAAATTCCTTATTTCAGGGAAATTTGCAGTCGCGATATCATCAGGATATTTTTCCTTCACTCTTTCCATGGGCAGAACCATATTTGACTGTCCCGAGCAGAACCAGACATCACCAATCAGGATATTGTTGATTACGATTGAATTATTGCCCCTGACCTCCATAGTGTACGGTCCTCCTGCTTTCATCGCGGGCAGTGAAACTTTCCAGTTCCCCTCCTTATCAGTTACTGTGCTGATATACTTATTATTGAGCTTTACCCTGACCTTTTCCCCGGGCTTTGCCCAACCCCAGATGTTGATCCTGATATCCCTCTGCAAAACCATCCCGTCACTGATAAGTGACGGTAGTTTTACATTTCCGCATAAGTGCGCTGACGCCAGCAATAAGATTGTGATGATCAATAGCTTATGAATGTCATGTTTTATCATTTCAAATTTCTGATTATTCTGCATTTACGGCTGAGGGATCCAATTAGCTTTAAATAACAAAAATAAATAAAAAATACTCTACAGGCCGGATTGGTCAGTAACCTCTGATTTGGTTAAACTACAGCCTGGAAGGCTGGACTACCGGAATCTG
Source organism: Bacteroidota bacterium (assembly GCA_030706785.1). GTDB lineage: Bacteria > Bacteroidota > Bacteroidia > Bacteroidales > VadinHA17 > LD21. The sequence continues at coordinate 23,287 of JAUZNW010000008.1, forward strand.
ACACCTCAGTTGTCAGATTAAAGAGCTCCGGCCGCATCTTTATAAAATCTTAATACTCCACCGCTTTTTTTTTATAAATCCTTTATTCATCCGGCGATAATTTTGAACCGGTAAAATTTCTAAAATCATTGCCATGATGCTTTGGTACATCATAAAATTCATCATCTTTCTGATCCTAATCTTTGCTATTGGTCAGCTTATCGGGCATATTTTCAGATTCGACGACTATCTGAAATATGGATCTGCCAGGTCCCCTAAATAAGACGTATGATATTGTTCTAAATTAAAAGATTCCATTCTGAATTTCTAAATCTTTCCGATCAAGCCTACCTGATTTACTTAAGTTGCTGGTTTCTTGTTACTAGTTGCTAGTTGATTGAAATTGAATGTTATAAGATTTCGTCAGCTAACAGGTAGATAAGAAACAATGTAACATAATCATCTGATAATCAGAATTTAACCAGCAACCAGTAACCAGCAACCAGTAACTTAATATCAGACAGTAGTAAATCATGGCTTTTAGTATCAATGTTTTCATTTAATTTTAGATCTGATTAGGATGAATGAAGAATTACCACTATATAAGGATGCTAAGACACGATATTACGCTTCCACGGGTAAGCTCTGGCATATGGCAATATATTCTGGCGGTCTTAATTGTCATAGCCAGTTCAGGAATATGTTCTTTTATAGCTCCCTACATAGGGTATCGGTCAGTATCGTTTATTTTATTCTTTGTCCTTTCCATCATGTCCATCTTCATGGGTATCGGGCCGATTGCGTTGTCAGCCGCACTCAGCGCCCTGATCTGGAATTTCTTCTTCATACCTCCCAGGTTCACAATTAACATTTACAATACCGAGGATGTGCTCATGTTCATGATGTTCTTCATCATAGCTCTGGTCAATGGTATTCTGACCTCCAGGCTGAGAAGACAGGAGAAGATCGCACGTGACCGGGAAGAGCGGGACAAATTGTACAAGACGCTTTTTAACTCAATATCCCATGAACTCAGGATCCCGATCGCGACAATAATGAGCGCCTCGGAGTCGCTGCTTAACACACAGCATTCTGAGGAAATCAGGATAGAGCTCTCCCATGAGATACTTAACGGATCAACAAGGCTGAACCGTCTTATCGAGAACCTCCTTAACATGTCACGCCTGGAAAGCGGCCATATAACACCAAAGCTTGACTGGTGCGATATCCATGACCTGATAAATAAGGTGACCGGCAGCTTGCAGGAAGAGCTAAAACCTTTTAATCTTGAGGTGGATATTGATAATGATATGCCCTTTGTGAAGGTAGATTTCGGATTGATGGAACAGGTGCTATACAACCTTCTTTACAATGCAACACTTTATGCTTCATCCTCGCCGGAATTAAAGCTAAAGGCATTTTATAATGACGGGATTATGAACATCGAAGTCGTAGATGGTGGTCCGGGATTGCCTGCGAGGGATATTCCTCTTATTTTTAACAAGTTTTACAGAGTGGAAGGATCGAAGACCGGCGGCACCGGACTCGGATTGTCTATTGCAAAGGGTTTTGCCGAAGCCCATAAAGGAACGATAACGGCAGAGAATATAAGGGGCGGAGGAGCAAAATTTACAATCAGGATCCCGTCGGAGCAGCCACGGTGGAAATAAAATAATTAGCTAGCCAGATGAATATTTCAGAAACAATTTTGATTGTTGATGACGAAGTCCAGATAAGGCGCCTTCTTGAAATAACTCTGTCATCGAATGGATTTAAGGTCTTTGAAGCTACAACTGGCAAGGAGGGAATAGTCGGAGCAGCGACACACCGTCCCGACCTGGTAATACTGGATCTGGGATTACCGGACACTGACGGTATTGAAATTCTGAAAAAATTGCGGGAATGGTATTTGAAGCCAGTCATCGTACTCTCGGTAAGGAATTCTGAGGAGGATATTGTAACAGCCCTTGATAACGGGGCTAATGACTACCTTGCAAAACCTTTCAGGACAGGGGAACTCCTGGCTCGCATCAGGGTCGCTTTGCGTCATTCTAAGCCGGGGGAGGAAACCCCTGTAATGGTTTTTGATGATCTTGCCATTGATCTGCCAAATCATATAGCCCGCAAAAAAGGTGAGATCCTGAAGCTTACCACGACTGAATTCTCACTTCTTGCCCTGCTGGCAAAAAACTCTGGAAGAGTACTGACCCACCAGGCAATACTAAAGGAAATCTGGGGATTCGGATATATCGGGCAGACCCAGTATCTGAGGGTTTTTGTCGCTCAGCTAAGAAAAAAGATCGAAGATGATCCTTCAAAGCCGAAATTCCTGATCACTGAATCGGGAATAGGATACAGATTTTATGAATAACAGCCATATATGAGAATCAATGACTTCAGGCTTGAATGCTATTTTGCGAAGTATGAATTCAGTGCGAAGTACCTTCTGAGCTCATCAGATTGTGAAAGCCTGAAGTTAGGCGACCTGCTTCAGATGGCTGATCAGGAATGCATGGCTTTATGGGATGATCTGAAATTAGGCTATACCGATTCAAAAGGACATCCGCTACTGAGGAATGAAATATCAAAGCTCTACAGGAAAATAAAACCTGAGGACATTATAGTGCTTGCCCCGGAGGAGGGGATCTTTGTTGCAATGAATTCAATTCTGGACCGGGGAGATCACGTCATTTCCATCGAACCTGCTTATCAATCGCTTGCTGAAATACCGGAGTCGCTTGGATGCGCGGTAACCAGGTGGCCTGTCAGCCTTAATGACAATAAATGGAGTATCGATACCAGCTACTTACAAAACGCCATAAGAAGTAATACAAAGCTCATCATAATCAATTTCCCGCACAATCCAACCGGATTTATTCCTGACCCAGGCGAATTCAAAACCATAGCCGGGCTTGCTGTGAATAATGATATTTTTCTCTTCTCTGATGAGATGTACAGGTATCTTGAATTCTCAGAATCCCGACGGTACGAATCAGCTGCCGATATTTTTTCTAACGGTATTTCCCTTTCGGGCCTCTCAAAATCTTTCGGATTACCTGGACTAAGGACCGGATGGCTCGCCACAAGGAATAAAACAGTTATGGAGAAGATCCGGAGATTCCGGTATTACACTACAATATGCGGCAGTGCACCCGGAGAAATTCTGAGCATAATAGCTTTAAGGAATAAAGACCGGATAATCAGCAGGAACCTGGATCTCGTAAGAAAAAATGTTCAGATTGCAAAAATGTTATTCAATAAGCATAACGGCCTCCTGAATTGGATAGAACCCCAGGGCGGTTCTATAGCATTCCCGCATCTGAATGAGAAAATACATGCGGATGAATTCTGCAGGAAATTAATTGATCTTAAAAGCGTATTGCTGTTACCAGCCTCAATATTCAACTTTCCTGGTAATCACTTCAGGATCGGCCTGGGCAGAATAAATTTTCCTCAGGCACTCAATGTATTTGAGTCCTTTATTGATGAGCATTACGCTCCCTGACATATATATCCTAGCCTCTTACAATCTCCTCTTTGTCTTTATCCCAGTACATCGTGCGCCCTTCCAGGTATGCCCTTGTGCCCATATGTGCAGTTATTGCTTCCATGAAAGCCTGATCGATATTGCACGAAGGTGCCTGCCCCTGACGTATGCATTCCAGCCATTCCCTCAGGTGAAGATGGGTTGTATCGTACCTCTTGCCGTTGACATAAGTATACAGCAGCCCTCTTTGTGCAAAATAGAGCTCAGTTGCAGAAGTAACAGCATCAACCTTGCTTTGTCCGGGTACATAAGTAAAGAATGGCTTGTCGGTCGGTATGATCCCCTTCCTGATCTTATCAGCATATCTTTCGGATTCCGGATCGGCAGTGATCATAAGAACGTCCGAAACCTCCATTGATGCGTCGTGTCCCATGAAAACCTTGCCCCTGTTGCGTGCGCTTGCGAGTGTCGCGCTATAGAGCATTGTCATGTTCCTGTCGGGCCATTCAAAGGTGGTCTGAAGAACATCCGGAACCGTCCTTCCGTCCTTGAAGAAGTAAATCCCTCCTGATGATGCTGCGGAATGAGGTATTCCAACGTGCAGGATCTGATTCACAGCATCATATTCATGTGTCAGAAGGTCACCGGAGAGACCTGTACTGTAATCCCACCAGCAGCGCCAGCGGAAAAAGCGTTCAAGGCTGAACTTGCTTCGTTCGTCCGGACCCATATAACGCTCAAGTTTCTGAGATTTCATATACTCTTCATACTCTCCGATGCGTCTGGGATCACCCTCGAACTGCTTCCAGTCGATCGTCTGGGGGTTCGATCCCTCGATGATAGGATAAACCCAGGCTCCGTTGGGGTCATTACGGTTTGTACAAACCTCGATAAGTGAAATATGGCCAAGAAGGTCGTTCTTTATAATCTCAGCAGCTTTCTGGTACGATGCAGTCTGGCGCCCCTGGTGACCCAGCTGAAAAACTATTCCTGCCTGCTTTACTGTATCCCTGACAATATATGTTTCCGGAACTGTCCACGTGGCAGGTTTTTCACAATAAACATGCTTGCCTGCTTTTGCAGCAGCCATTGTGATTGTACCGTGCCAGTGGTCGGGAGCGGCGATGATCACCGCATCAATATCATCGGCTGCCAGCAATTCCTGGTATGTCCCATAACGTTTAGGAGAAGGTCCGAATTTCCCGTTTGAACCTTCCCTGTTTATGTTTGAACCTGTCAGCCTTGCAGCATCCGAGTATTTGTCAAAAATATCGCACACTCCGCTAACCACAACATTAAGATCATCCTGCTCCCTGAACTGATCATACCGCGTATCATCAGGATTCTTCTTTTTAGCTTCGATCAGTGTGTCGATATATGAAGGCTCTGCATAGCCTAACCCTCTCATTAGCTGCCTTCCGCGGATGCCGAATCCGATAATTCCGATCCGGATCTGCTTTCCGCCTTTCTGTGGCTGAAGGTAAACAGCATTGGCATTGCTCAGATTAAAGACATCTGAAATATCTCGATTGACGAACTTTGTTTTTCTCGTTTTAACAACCCCGTAAGCCATAGCTCCCAGAAGCGGAACCGTAGCCAGGGTTTTAATCACCTCACGTCTCCCTACCTTCTTTGGTTTAGCTTTTTCCTGGTTACCTGATGTATTATTTATATTTTCTTTTTCCATAGTTTCAGATTAAAAATTTACGAAAACCGGCAGGCAGCACTTTGCAAAGGAATCTGTCAAACCCGATAACCCGTGCTGACGGGAATACAAATAAAACGCCCAGGGCTGCAAGCTCAACGAGATTTTTGTCGATCAGGAAATATGACCCTTCAAAGGGGAGTTTATATTCGACTCCAATGAGTGCCGGGTGCGACATAGTGTAAAGCAACAGCAGAAGGATGCCGCCTATGCATGAGAGGCGCGAAAAAAAACCGAGCAGTAATCCAAGTCCTATTACCACCAGTGCCCATTCGTTGAGAAAATCGACAGACTTCATCACGAGGGGATTACCGGCCATATTTACGAACATGTGGCTAAACCAGCCTTTTGAGTCTATAAGGTAAGCCGATGCGGTCCAGTTCGGGTTAAGTACTTTTACCAGTCCTTCATAAAGGAAATGCCATCCGATAAAGATACGCAATACCACCAGCCAGGTGAGCTGGCCCTTTGATAGGTTGTTTTCCATGTAATAACTGATTGTGTTTTAATCCCAACTTGCAGGTTCAAAGACCTGCAACAAATTATTTCTTGAAAAAATTATGTAAAAATAGTGTTCTGCCTGAAATAACAAATATTATTTGAAAATAGATTCAGGAATATTTTATAAGGTAAATGCTGCCTTCAAACCTTTGGCTAAACGTCGCACTCAATACCATTATCCGGGCAGAAGGAGTGTAAAATGCTGACCTGGCGGCTATAGAATCCGGTGTAATCCGGATATTGTCTGACAAGGTTATTGTAGTTCCATCTGCCAAACCAGATCCTGTCTGCAAATCCGATAGCTTCCAGTATCTCCCTTAGGTTCTGTTGAAGGATGTTTGGGGTAGGGTAGGGCTCCATGTGAACATATGTGCGGCAGCCCTTATTATGAAGCTCCCTTAGTGCACGGATCCTTTCTGAGTAGGAGACTGACCCGGGCTCCCATGTCTTTCTGAAATTCTCATCCAGGGAGATGAGACTGATGCCATATTGGTTATTAAGCGGAAACCGTGACCTGTCTGCCATCTCTGGAGGCAGACAGCCTTTTGTAAGGATTGTGCAGGAGATACCGAATGAGTTAATAATGGAGATAAGCCTGAGGCTCATGGCTGTCACTTCGGGAAATCCGTTCATGAACGGATCCGTTGAAAGGCACAGATGGATATTACCGGGCCTGACCCTCCTGCGGTTGAGTTCATGTTTTATCAGTTCAGCAGCATTTGCCACAATCTTCGGCTGGCACCAGTCAGAGTATGATCTGATCCTGCCATGAGATTGAGCTATCATGTACGCATAGCATGGGTAAAGGCAGCCATGCCTGCAGCCCTGGACGTGATTTACGCAGTAGAAGCCAAGCCCGCTCCTGTAAAGCAACGATTTCCGCAGGATCGATTCCATCTTTGAGATGGTAATAATTCAGGCCATTAAATTAAATCAAATTTACTTTCCGGACGACACGATCATAAGATAGGCAGGACCTAAGACGCAAGGCACAAGGTTGCCCATACGTCGTGCTTCCCGCATCTTGCACCTTATCCCGAACCGATGCTTCAAACTAAACTTCACCGGCAAAATTCCTGCATTCGCCGAATAATTTTTTGATAAATCATTAACACTGTTGTAATTTTACATTAACTTTTTAAACCTGAAGCCATGAAGAAGAATTTCTTGACAGGAATCACATTCCTATTGTGTATTTCGGTTATGGCACAAAACAGTGCCACACTTAAACTGAATCTCGAGAAGAACAAAGTCTACCGTTTGAAATCTGTTTCTGAACAGACTATTAGCCAAACTGTAAACGGGAACCAGCAAACAGTGGAATCCAGTGTTGATTACACGCTTTCACTTAAAATGATTGATCTGACCCCTGATTTTATGATAGCTGAGGTACATTTTGATACACTGACCACAAATACCAACACCATGGGCAAAACAGTCAGCTTCAGCTCTACTTCTGAAGGTAATATCAAATCATCGGAGATGGGTGATGTCATGTCATGCATAATGAACCGTTTAAGCAAGAATGCGGTTTATGTAAAGATGGATTTTACAGGCAAGCCAATTGAAATTGTGAATGCTAATATGCTGTCTGACATGATCCTGAAAGATACCAGTTCCATTGCCCTGACCGGTCCCACGGCTGCTGCAGTAAAAAAGCAGGTAGCAAATACAGTGGGTCCCGATAACCTGAAAACGATGATAGGATCGTTTACCTGGTGCCTTCCCGGTAAACAGGTTTCCACGGGCGATAACTGGAATGTGACAGAGCAGGTGAACTCTGGCGGTATGATACTGGATATAAAAACAGCATATCATCTTAATGGTATAAACGGCAATAATGCAAATATCAGTGCCGAAGCAACTATCAAGGCTGCAGAGAATGCGGTCCCGATCCAATCGGGCGGCGCCACTGTAACATATGACAATCTCCAGGGATTGAGCAGATCAACCCTCGTGATTGATATCCGTACCGGTCTGACAGCTGAAAACAAGGGTGAAACACATATTTCAGGGACGCTTGGTGTAAGCGCTCCAGGATTCAGCATGCAGATGCCTATGGATATCAAAGGGGAATCGAAAGTCAGAACGATACAGTAAATTGAAACATTACTGACATGAGGAAGTATATTACAATCTTGCTCCTGCTGGCTTCAGTTGCTGTACAGGGTCAGAACATAAAGGGGAAAGTTTGTTTTGAAAAGGACAAAACACCGGTACAGTTTGCTACAGTCGCCCTTCTCCAGCTACCCGATTCAGCAATGATCACAGGAGTCATAACCCTGACTGACGGCGGATACCTGCTGGAAAAGATAAAACAGGGCAACTATTTTGTCAGGGTAAGCTTTGTCGGCTACAGAACAAACGGGAAAGCAGTTACCATTGGTGAAGGTCAGGGTGAAATTGCTGTTGATACTATTTTCCTAGCTGAAACAACAGCGTCCCTCAATGAAGTGACGATTGTAGGTGAACGTTTGAAAGGCAAAGAAATGGTCGACCGTACTGTTTATAACATTCCCGATGTTGTATCAAAGACTTCCAACAACGGTTATGATATCCTTAAGAAAATACCACAGGTCAATGTCGATTTCCAGAACAATATAACCCTTAACGGAAGCAGCAATTTTATAATTCAGGTGGATGGGAGGCAACGCGACCGGGAGTACCTTGCAAGGCTTCTTCCATCGGATATACAGAGTATTGAGATCATCAGCAATCCTTCTGGCAAATATGAAGGCAATATCGATGGTGTAATAAATATTATCCTGAAAAAAGAGGCCAGGTACGGGATGAATGGCAATATTGCCGGAAGCCTCAAACCTTTCAGCAAGGTGACAAGCGCCCTCACCGGAAGCCTGGATTATTCCTTAGGTAAAATAACATTTTATGCGACTGCCATGAACATTGGACAGGCTCTCAATATCAGTTCAACTGATGAAAGCCGCTTCGCAAGTATCGATTCCGTAACCAGGATGACGGGACCAGGAAAAATAAAGGTGGGCCTGTCATCAGTCAACAGCGGGTTCGATTACTACATGAACGACAAAAACAACATGAGCTTCAATGTCAGTTATAAACCGATTCATCAGGATGTGGATTTGTCAGGAAACACAATACTGTACAAAAACAATATCCCTTTGAATACTGTTGCATCCCTGACAACCAGTAACCTGAAAAGCGGTGAAACTTCATTATCACTTTTTTATAAGAAGACGTTCATGAAACCTGTCGAAGAATTCACTGCAGAAGCCAGTTACTACATTTTCAGGTCAGATGAGGGGACTGATTTCACGAACACACGACACCCTTATAACAGCGATCAGGTGCTAAGTACCTACTCAAGAGTCGAAGACAATCTAAATAAACGGAACTATTTCTCTACAAAACTTGATTATGTCTATCCGATAGGGATGTATTCAAAAATTGAAACAGGGTATCAGCTATATTACCAGCAGATGGCATACGATTTCAATATAGATTACCAGGAGGAAAGTAATCTGTTTAAATATGCGGAGCTCAGGAATTCGGTCTATGGTGGAATTACATTTAACCTGAAGAAAATCGGTTTTCAGGCCATGCTCAGGGTTGAAAACAGCCATATCATGGCTGATTCTGTTACCAGCCCGAATTATTCCTGTTACCTGCCGTCAGCAAATATCCAGTATAAATTTTCAGCTTCACATAATCTGAAATTTACCTATAACCGGAGGATCAACCGGCCCGGGATCTATGATATGAATCCATACTGGAGAATAGGCCAGAATTATGCCATAACACAGGGAAACCCTGATCTGAGGCCTGATTACCGCGACAGGCTGCAGCTTACCTATACCTGGAATTTCGGCAGCAATTATTTCTCCCCTTATGTTTATGATGAATTCTTTTCTGATAGGATCGGATACCGGTACAGTATTATTCAATCCCCTATCACCGGATCGCTGACAACAATTTCCGAGCCATTCAACCTTCTCAATGGATATGAACTTGGCGGCGGGGTCAATGCAATGCTATGGTATATAAATATCAATGCCAGGATTTACAAAGGCCATTATGCCGGATACACGGAACCGACATTCTCGATTCCGGCAAGAGATTATTTCTCATATACAATTACCAGCTATGCCTATGTGAATCTCGATAAAAAGAAGAAAACAACTGCGTTTGTCTACCTGGCCTATAACGGAGTGAACATCAATGCACAGTCAAAGACATACAGTATCCCTCTTTACGGACTTGGTGCCCAGAGACAGTTTAAGAATCACAGCGTCGGGATATTCTGGCTCCTTCCATTTACAAAGAATATAAATTTCAATCGGACTGAAACAGAAACAGGAGCTTTTTCCTCAACGAATATTACAGGGATTGATCTATCGAATTTTATACAGTTCTCCTATTCCTATAAATTCAACAAGGGGAAGAATGTCAAGAAGCTCAACCGGAAGGTTGAAGTGGAGAGCGACAGTAAAAGCAATGCAATAATGCAGTAGCTGTTTTATTGTTGGTCGTTTAGGTTATGCAAGTTGTGCAGGTCAGTTAATCACAACCAGCACCCGGTACCCAGCATCTGTTAATTACTTAACAGACACTTGTCTGATAGTGAAAAATCGTAACTTAACTAGGAATTAATCAATTTAAGTACAGGATGGAAGGTAAAACCGCTACTGTTATAGGAGCAACAGGACTGATCGGCAGCTGCCTGGTGAAACTGTTGCAGACTGATGACGATTTCGTGACAATTAAAGCACTTGTAAGAAGACCTTTTGAATTCGAATCCCCTAAAATACAGGTGAAAGTAATAGATTTTACTGATGGAACAGCTTTCCGGACAGCCATAGCCGGCAGTGATGCTATTTTCTGTGCGGTAGGTACGACGCAGAAGAAAGTTAAAGGAGATAAGGCTGAGTACCGAAAGGTGGATTATGACATTCCGGTCCATGCGGCACAGTTTTGCTCCGAAACAGGCTGCCCTCATTTCCTTCTTGTCTCTTCATTAGGTGCAAGCAGGGTAAGCGGTAATTTTTACCTGAAACTGAAAGGCGAAGTGGAAGACACTATAAGAAATATGAACATTCCTTCGGTATCTGTGTTCCGTCCCTCCATGTTACTGGGTAAAAGGGAAGAATTCCGTTTTGGTGAGATAATAGCAAAGGCTCTTTCTGTACCTTTTTCATTTTTGTTCACTTCAAAATACAAGCCCATTAAGGCAGATCAGGTAGCAAGGGCAATGATTGCCGCATCCAAAAAAGATAAACCAGGTTTTCACGTCTATCACTACCGGGAAATGATTGAGTTGAAATTTATCGGATAATCAGCAGATCAAAGGCATAAACAGATCTGCCCCAATTGCCCCTGATAAATTTTTATTTTTTGTGCAGCAATTAATTCCGGGCACTGTCTATGTTAATAAAACAGACAGATGATGAATTGCGCACATTTTTTTATAAGACGATTTTCTTTTTTAATAACGGCATTTTTTATAAGTATCTGCAGTTCAGGTCAGAGTAATGATCCTCTGATGAACTTCAACTATTTTGTTAAATTCCTTAATGATAATTATGGCCTGTTCCCATACAAGAGTTTAAACTGGGATTCCTTATGCACCAGTCATTCCCGGCTCATTACAAGCAGGACTTCCCCTGATTCATTGTTCATTATCATCAGTAACCTGGCAGGCAAATTAAGAGACAAACATTTATGGATCGATAATGATAAATATGCTTTTAATTTCTCCCTGGGGAAAGTTGTTCTGACTTCACAGCTGGATTCAATTTTTGCCTCAAGGCGGAAATATAAAAACATTGACCTGATAAAATCGAAGTACCTTAATAATAAGGTTTATTCATCTGAAATAAATAATTCTGTTGCCGGTTTGAGTGGTGACGATACAGGATATCTCTCGATAGGCTGGTTCGACCGGAATATTCATCGCGTGGATTCCGTAACCACCGAAATCGTAAGATTTCTTTCAAACTGCCGGTATCTTATTATAGATATACGTAATAATACTGGGGGAACGGATTCTTCAGCTCTCACGGTCGCCAACCATTTTGTAAAAACCGGAAAATGTTATCAGATTTCGAGGATAAGAAAAGGAAACCGAATCGATTCGTATACAGATCCTGTCTATTGGAGTAACAATCCCATGAATAGTTCGTTTACGAGGCCGATCTTAATTTTAATCAACAGATATTCCATGAGTGCTGCAGAAGCTTTCTCACTGGCTCTAAAGGGGCAGCCGCACATAAAATTCATGGGCGAACCATCAGCCGGGGCATTTTCTGATGCGGAAGATGCCTATTTGCCTAATGGCTGGCATTTTACATATTCAGTAGGAGTCTGGACAGATTGCAACGGAGTCTTATGGGAAGAGAAGGGTATCCAGCCGGATTTTTTTATAAAACAATCAAACGAAGCAAACAGCAACAATGACCTGTTATTGGAACAGGCCCTGAAAGAGTTGAAAAAACTGACTCCGTCGGACTAACAGGTTATCAGCAAAAGATTTGCAAAGAAATGACCATGCCAAAATTGTAACATTTGTTACAAAATTGATATTGTCATTCAGGGTCTGGAGGCTGGATTAATTGCCAGCTTTTACCTCCAACTTCCCAAAGGGAACTTGTTAAAATCACTGTAAATCAATAAGTCCTCCTTGGGGGATTTAGAGGTGAGTGAGCAGGGATGAGCTTTTAATAAGCCTCAACCCATCGGCAATTCAACACCTGAAGCAGGATGTCTTATTATGGTTCATGGAATTTTAAAATCAATCCTGACCATTTTTCAAACAAATCCTTTTCAGTTTTAGTCATCCTTCCGAAACCGGCGATATAGAAACTAATATTTATCTCTGATTTTGCCGGATCCTTAAAGCTGAAAATCAGGCTCATATTATTGGCATTTTCAAGGTTTGGTTTCTGCCCATTGTTATTCTTCATATCGGGAGTTGTTCTGAATGACTTTAATTCGCTGAGGCTGAAAATACTTGCCTTTTTGTCGGAACCCTTTTCAATGATATAAACGATCTTCTTGTTTTGGGTATCCAGTCCCAGGGCTGAATCATCCCAGCTGTCACTTTCTGTAATCGATGCACTATTCTTTAAAGCCTCTGACATTAAATCATTTAACATCCTTTTCTTTTTGGCTTTACCTGATCGGGCCATTACTACGACAGGCAATATGAACAAAAACAATAATGCAAGACCTATGATTGTACTTGAAGTGCTCATGATATAGTATTCTTATAAGTTAACAAATTGATAATCATTGACTTTACTTTATCTGATATTGTTTCAACCTCGCAACAGGTTCACCCTGCTTGATACATGGATTATGTTGTTGCCTGTTGTCTTTAGATAAAAATCCTGCAAAAATCCATGAGATCTGTTAAGACCACCGGAGAATCATCCGTTGAATCTAAAAATGGAAAATTAAAATGGTTGAAACTGCTGAGGCTTTATCACCAGAAGTAGTTGAACGGGAAGATGATATCCGGCGGACTGAAAATCGGTAAAATGATCGCCTCCTGCCGGAGTGTTTTAAAACTGAAGCCGAAATATCTGTTAATCAGTACTTCTCTGAGAAGATTCTGCAGGAAATTTATTTTCTGAAGATACTTATCAAAATTGACCGGACTGATTTTAATCCTTGATCCGGAATAATTATTTATTAAAAGGAAATAATCAACATTTACGAATTGGCTGGAGTGAGGTAATGTATTATCAGATAATATGTTATCAGACTTGGGACGCTGCATTCTGAGTATTCCCGTATTAATATATGCTATTAATACGCTCAGGACAAGCACTACTATTCTGAAGATATTTAACATGTTGCAAAATTAATCAGTTCATTTTATGAACCAAATTTCAATTCTCTTTTACACGCGTTTGAACTTAACTTTTTTTATCTTTCCCAGTCCAAAGGACTGGTTTACAAAATTCAAGAGGCTATCCGAAATGGATAGCCTCTTTTTTAACCAGTCATGGAATGAACAGCTATGGATTCCTGGTAAATGTAAATAGAAATTTACCCTGGTTGCCATACTTGCTTAGAGAGATATCAAAATGCATCGTGTATGATCCGTCACAGGAACTATATGTGCCGCTGCCCGAATAAGATATTGATCCATAATCCCATGCTACTGATGATACCACCTTTTCAGGTACTGTGACATTATATGTAGCAGGATTTATATACATCACCAGCGGTCCCTGATCCTCTACAAGCCCTTCAATTTCTTCAATACCCGTAACATATATCTTATACGGATCATCAGGATCTGCTGTCAGTGTTATATTTCCCTCCGAGTTCCAGTCAGGAGACACAGAATGATAACTGCCTTCCGCCAGATCCACATCATAAGCGCAGGCCACAGGAATGAATAATACAGCAGTTGAACGGGTTGCCAGTCCTTTGGCAAGCGTTATTAGCTCCAGTGTAAAAACATCACCGTTTTTAATTACATCCAGTGCAATTCCGAGCTTTTGAGCGATATCTGATGAACGAACCCTTACTGTGGCAGGATAAGATGTTACCTCCGTAATGGTCACTCTTTCGAAATGGTCCTGATAAGATCCCAGTACTGTGATTTTATCCGGATTGGTACCTTCAGGTACAGTTATCACAAATTCAACATATGAGTTTTCAAGGTCCTTGGAATCAAAGATCCCGGGATTTATATCACTTATCGCAGGTACAACTGCAACGCCCCTCAGTCCGGCAGGATCCGGAAGCTCTTCACAGCTGAAGATAATAATTATTAGAGCGAGCAGCGATCCTAGGTTTTTTATCTTTTTCATTATCAATTCATTTTAATATTATGATCAGAATACAAAGGTTTATCGTGTTCCGCCAGCCCACCATACTTTCTCGGAATAGACATATGACCCGTCACCGTAAGCATTCCTGACATTTACATTGGTTGTAACATCATCTGAACCATAGGAAAAACGAATCGGGAACCGATTGGAATTTAAAGGATTATCAAGAACGATCACATTATCGCCCATTGCTTTCAGCCGCCGGTAATCGTTATAAGCCTCAAAAGCTTCCTCCTCATAGAATGCAATATATTTCTGGTTCATCACCTCCGATAGCGGATTTGCATTGAATTTAGGTCTGACACTCGTGTTGAAGTAGCTAACAGCCTGAGCAGCTGTAAGTCCGATATTTGATTTCTGAAAAGCAGCGGTAACCGCTTTCCGCAATGATGTGTCGGCCAGGATCAGGTTTCCGCTTCTGACATAAGCCTCAGCCTTCAGGAATTCAATTTCATGATAACTTAAGAGGTATGTCGGAGCAGTGACAGTGCTTATTGCGGAGACCGAATAAAAACCCTGCACCTGATTTGCGGTTCCGTTAGGAGCAAAGACAAGTCCGCCTCCCGCGTCGGGATGCGGTCTGAAGAAAACATTATCCCTGGGATCATTTCTTTCCGCCAGCTTATTATGCAGGCTCTGGCTTGCTCCATAATAATCCCGATCCTGGAAGAAGCAATAGAAAGGACTCTGGGAAGTATTTCCGTTATAATTGAACTGTGCCTGTTCATCCCGTGAAGCAAATGACTGATTTGCAAATGCTATAACACTGGCATAAGCAGGTGTTTTAAATGACAGCCGCATTGTATAACGGGCTTTCAGGCCATAGGCGAATTTCTTCCAGAGTCCTGTATTGCCGCCATATATTAGGTCCTGAATTCCGAGGGCAGGATAAATGGTTTCTTTATCAAGATTGGCGATTGCGTCATCAAGCAGACTATAAATGTCATTGTAGATATCCTGCTGTTTATCGAGGACCGGAGTAAAGACTACTCCGGGCTGAAGTGCCTCTTTCCAGGGGACATCACCCATCCCGTCTGTCAGTATTGCAAGGTTATACGCAGTGAGGATCTGTGCAATGCCCAGTGTGTGGTAATTACCCTCTTCTGAACCTCCTGCAGAGCATTTATCCCGTACAACCTTGAGAGTGTACAGGTTCGCGTAAATAGCATCCCATGCGTTGCTGAAGGTTGTCGAGCTTGAAGGCTGCGACGATCTTATATCGGCGTTGTAGAACTGACCCCATATGCCGGCATTATGTTCAATGTAAACGGAAGCATAAAAAGTGAAATCGCCGCCGGTAACATTGAAGGCACTTGAAGTCATTGCATCGGTTATTATCAAGCCTGACGCCATATCGCTTGGATCATTGACATCCTTATTTATATTATCCATAATGGATTCAGAGCATGAATCAAGCGAAAGGGCAAGGATTGAAGCGAACAATATATGAAGTACTTTTTTCATGATTTTACTTGTTAAAAGGTTAGATCAAGATTAAAACCATAGCTGGTTGTCTGTGGGACTGTAAATCTTTCAAATGCTCCTCCCATGTTGGTGTTTCCCTGGCTCGATTCAGGATCCAGATTTGGAAGCGCCGTCCAAATCAGTATGTTCCTCGCAAAGACTGATATCCCCATATTAATCCTGCTGAACAGTTTTGCAGATGGCCTGTACCGAAGGGAGAGCTCGCGAAGCTTGACAAATGAATTGTCATAGATATAATATTCATCGATATTTGTCAGAACATTAGTGTGCAGGTACTGCAGAGCATAAGGATCGTTTGGTCCTCCCCTTGCGATGTCATTTTTCGATCCATCGCGTTTTACACCATCGAAAACAAAGGTCGAGGAACGGTCCTCGGTCTTTTTTGACAATCCGTAATAGTCCAGCAAACCGTTGCTGCCTGAATACATATGACCGCCCTGCTTCCACTCAAACAAAGCGCTCAGCGACCAGTTCCTGAAAGTAAAATTTGTGCCGCCTCCCAGGATGAATTTCGGCGAGACTTTCCCGATAACAGCGGGTTCACCGGTAAGAGGGAAGCCATAATTCGGAGAAGAGGGGTCATCTTCCACAACAATTTTTCCATTCTCGTTCCTGAGGAACGAGTCTCCATAAATGACCGGATATGTGTCACCGATACCGGCACGTACCTGAGGAGTTGTGAATCCACCTATAAATATACTTTCGACACCCTGTGCAAGCTCATCAACCCAGTTATCAATCTTCGAAAAGTTGAAATTGAAATCCCACTGAATCCTCTTCATTGCCAGCGGAGTTATATACAGCACGACTTCATGGCCGATAGTATGGACCTTACCCCCGTTCATGAGCATAGCAGCGATACCGGTGGAACCGGCAAGCGGAACTGAGAAAATCTGATCAATGACATTCTGCCGTGAGAAGGTATAGTCGATACCGAGACGGTTGTTAAAGAATTTGAGTTCAGTGCCGATTTCATACGATTTTGTATTCTGAGGTACAAGAGTCGGATCATACTGAGTATTATTAGGAATGTATGAACTTATGCCCCCGATAGGATACTGGATAGGATGTCCTGTCCACCATCCGCTTGAATAATTGGGAGTCGTATAATAATTCCTGACATATGTTCCGGCCTGTCCGACCTCAGCATATGAAAGACGAAGCTTGGCGAATGAGATCCAGTTATAGTTTTTGATGGCTTCCAGTTCAGATGCGACAAAACTGAAAGCAACGGAAGGATAAAAGAATGACCTGTGATGTGTCGGCATTGAGGAAACAATATCATATCGTCCCGTTCCTGTCAGGAAGAAGATCGACTTCCACTGCAGCGACATGCTTCCGAAAGTTCCTACAGTCCGGTTCTGGTTCTTTGATTCATTCGCCGTGACTATGTTTGCATTTCTGATATGCGGCCATCCTCCGAAATTAAATTCCTCGCCATGTTCTGAATATGTTTTTGAATTATTGTGGTCGAATTCATTACCAACCATAGCTGTTAAGATCAGATTATGACTGATATCCCAGTCAATATTTGCTGTCAGAAGAGAGTTTACGGTAAATGATGTGATCCCGTAATTATCGATCATTCCGGTTGTCCCTGCATGTCCGTATTCGAAAATGTCATTGAAATTTGTTGTATATGAATCAGTTCCCAGCTGATACCTGATCTTCAGATCTACCTTATCTCCAGGCTTTCCTGTGTAGCTAATGTATCCATTTCCGAAAAACCGGTTAGTCTTTTCATTAAAGACCGTATGTTCGGCAGACCAGTAAGGATTATCCCAGCTGCCTCCCCTGTAATAGATCTGAGTATAGGGATCTCCCGGAACATAATATGGATAATCCCTTAGATTATAAGAGATCGGAGCTCCCAGAACACCTGCGAGAGCAGCATCATTAGCGGTTGGGAGCTTGTCGATATCGGTTTTTGAAAAGTTGGCGTTGAATCCGGTAATGAAGTTATTTGTCAGTTTTCTCTCGGCGGAAGCCTTCCCATTCCAGCGTTGCATCCCGGAGGCCAGGGCGACACCACTCTGCGATGTTTGGCTGAAGCCCAGTGCATAGTTCCCGCTTTCAATTGCCTGGGTTATATTAATGTTGTTAGTCAGCGAATAACCGGTTCTGAAGTATCTTCTCCAGTTATCGAATATCTGCGGGGTCACCCATGGATCCTCAACCTGACCGAGTGCAAGCTGAGGAACATAAAATTTGCCCGGATGCCCGTTTTCATTACCACCATATACGGGATCGCCTGGAAGATCGATGACTTTTGGTCCCCAGGATAGTGAAGAATTCGGGACATAACTGCCGTTAGATCCCTGGGCCCATGTTGTCTGATAATCAGGGGTTCGTGAAACGCGAGAAAAGGCACTTGTATGCGACACTGAAATGACCGGTTTACCTAATGCATTGTTCCGGCCGCTTTTGGTTGTTATCACTATTACTCCGTTTGATGCACGAATACCATAAAGGGCAGCAGCTGCCTGACCCTTCAGAATATTGACGCTTTCGATATCATCAGGATTCAGGTCAATCGCACGGTTCGAAATATCTGATCCGGTCACTCCGTATCCGACCACCGAAAAATCGCCATTTGTACCTGACTGGATATCGGCAGTGGATGCGATCGGCATCCCGTCAACAACATAAAGGGGAGTATTGTTACCCGTAAAAGACCGGGCACCCCGGATAACGATTTGCGAAGAAGCGCCTGGCATCCCGCTTGAAGGTTTGATGTCGATTCCGGATATCTTACCCTGCATGGCACCTGCAAGGTCAGTATTGCCTGTCCGTTTTATAACATCACTTTTAACATCCTGAACCGAATATCCTACTGCTTTTTTCTCCCTGGATACGCCAAAAGCAGTGACGACCACTTCTTCCAGACCCAGAATATCAGGTTCCATTATTACATCGATCACGGAACGGTTTCCTATCTCAACCTCCTGTTTTTTCATGCCTATATAGGAAAATACAAGTGTTGTGGTATTATCAGGTACAGCCAGAGTGTATTTGCCATTCAAATCTGTGTTGATCCCAATGGTTGTACCTTTCACCGATACCGACACACCGATCATTGCCCCTTCACCGGGAACAGACGATGTTACGGTTCCGGAAATGATTTTTTGCTGGCCGAGGGCCGTTAACGCCGTGCCACAAAAAAATAAATAAATCAAGAGAATTTTTCTCATAGCGTCTGGTTTATTGAATAAATATTAAAGGAATGGCTGGTTCCTTTTTTACTGTCCAAAAAAGTGACCGTGTCACTTTATGGGTTTTAAATTAAACAAGATATTTTTTTATCGGTGTATGATTTAACGGATTGCCTGAACGGGTTAATGAATGGTATAAAACAGAATACGGATTTTTAACATAAGACTGTCTGCAATGACAAATACGTCTATTTGAAAAATCTTTGATTATCAATATTTAAAATGTCTAAATTGCAATTATATGAGGATACCAATATGTATTTTGGCTTTTACCCTGATGTTTTATAATAACATATCCGGACATTCGGATAAAAGGAAAGAGAGAATCATCATCAGGACAGAACTAGGGGAAATTCACGTAAGACTCGATCTGAAAAGAGCGCCAGTGACCTCGCTTAATTTTCTCCGGTACATCGATGCAGGGCTGTATGACAGCACCTGCTTCTACAGGGTTGTCAGGATGGACAACCAGCCGGATAATAAAATCCGTATAGAGGTCATTCAGGGTGGGAGATATGAAGATGAAGACAAAGGATTCCCTCCGATTATGCACGAGACGACCAGCATGACAGGCATCAGGCACAGAGACGGAACAATATCAATGGCAAGATCAGAGCCCGGAACCGCAACTTCTGAATTCTTTATTTGCATCGGTGATCAACCTGAACTTGATTACGGAGGAAAGAGGAATCCTGACGGGCAGGGTTTTGCAGCATTCGGGAAGGTTACAAAGGGAATGGACGTGGTAAAAAGAATACATTCAATCAGTGCTCCCGGACAGTATCTTGGGAAACCAGTTCTCATCCACTCAGTAGTGAGAGAGTTTTGATTTAAGAACAAGGAATGATGATTTATGATTTAAGAATAATTACTTATGGGACACTCATTATTATAAATATTTAACTTCTTAAATCTTAAATCTGCAATCCTTGTTCGATATTCGCGATATGCTTTAAATCTCTTCAACCCCTTCAACCTTTTCAACTCCTTCAACCAATATTGATCCTGTGAAAATTGCTATCTTTAACACTAATGAGGCGTTTACTTTATTAATATTCCTCAGGGATCCTGATAATGACAAGTAAGAGCTTTTTTAACGGAAAGGATATACTTATTACCGGAGCTTCCAGCGGCATAGGTCGTGCCACAGCACTTATCCTTGCACAACTTGGATCAAAGGTAGTACTGGCGTCAAGAAATGAAGCCAGGCTGAATCAGTTAAGGGACGAAATTGTGTCAAAGGGCGGAGAAGCCCTTGTTGTTAAGACCGATGTTTGCCAGTATTGTGATACCGAA
>JAUZNW010000080.1 GCA_030706785.1 Bacteroidota bacterium
ACTTCTGTCTCCCAAACCACACTATGCCATCCGCCCGGTCCTCCATGCAGTGTATTCGGACCGTTGTTAAGCGGAAGGGTGTATACAACCCCGTCAAGAGTAAATTTGCCGCCTGCAATCCTGTTGGCATACCTCCCGACCACTGATCCGAAAGACATGTCACCAGCTGTAGTGGCTTCAAATGTGTCATAGCCGAAAGTAATATTGTCTTTTTTGCCGTTTTTATCCGGTACCTCGATCCAGTTTATTTTCGCACCATAGTTTGTCAGCCTGATGACATTGCCTGCATTGTTGGTAATGGTAAGCAGGTAGACCTCCCTGCCGTTCTGAGTTCCCCAGACTTCTTTCCTGATCATATTCTTCGATGATTGCCGGCAGCCGGAAAACAGTAATCCCGCAACTAGTGTTGCAAAGGATAAAAGAAATACCTTTTTCATGTGTAAAGATTTAATTTCTATTAAGTTAGCAAATAAATCAAATCTGATATTATTTATTATCAGGGCTATTTTGTCCTGAATTGCAAAGCCGGCAAACCGATGCTGTTAAACAGTGAAGCTGTAGATCCGTTCCTCCAGCAATACCTGACAGAGACCGGTTTCTGGATCTTCGCTGAAGTCACCCATACTTCATTGTTGACAAGCTTTGCTTCGGCTTTGACATATTTCCCATCCGGACCTGCAACTTCAAATTCAGAGAGTTTTCCGCTCTTGGCGACAAGCCTGCCTTCGATATTATCGAAGCTGATTCTGGCAATTTTGCCTTCAATTGCAATTGATTTAAATACAGGACCCTGAGTTTTCACATCCTTACCATAATTCTTTGACAGTGCAAGGTTAGCCAGTCTTTCTCCCACCTCTTTCTTGAACGGAGGATGTATATTCATTACAGTTGCAATATCGAGTGTGACAGCCATTCCGGTGTTTGGAAGATCCAGGGCTTTTTCCTGGGCTTCACGCAGGAAGGCAGATTCAGTCGAGTCAACCCCGCTGTATTCATAAGGTGCAATCTGGACAAAATAGAACGGGAAATCTTTGATCTGCCAGGAATCTCTCCAGTTACTGATCATAAGCGGGAATATCTTCGAATACTGATCTGCTCTTCCCACATTTGCTTCTCCCTGGTACCAGATAGCTCCCTTAACAGTATAATTTACAGCAGGATAAACCATTGCATTATAGAGAGTTGTTGCTGTGTTTGGTCCGATTGTTTTCGGTCTTTTCCTGCCGGAGAACTCGTTGGCAGCCAGATCAAAACCATAGAATTTATTGCCGATAAGTTCTGCAACAGGCTGATATTTCCATTCACCGTCAAGTCCTGCCTTCAGTGCCGGGCTTCCCTTTACTGAAAGGTATATTGACCCGGGCTTCCCGTATATACCTCCTCCACCCTGGTTATCAATAACACGTACAGCTATAACATTTGATCCGGGCTTGACAATATCCCTGGATATCTCATAATTCCTCTCGAGCTGCCATACACCTGTCATCTCATTTGACCCGACAAGCTTTCCGTTGAAATAAGTGCGGTCCATATCATCAATCGGCCCAAGGGAAAGTACCAGATCTTTTCCGGCCATCGACTCTGGTATCTCAACTTGCCTGCGGAACCAGATCGCCCCGTCAAAGTCACCAATTGATGCTTCAAACAAACCCGGAAGTGACATTACAGACCATTTGCTGTCATCAAATCCTGGATCAGGGACATTTCCATCATTGAAGTCCAGGTTCTTCCACTGATCGTCCCGGCCTGTAAGCACAACCTGCTTATGCCCATCGAGCCAGGCCTGATATTCTGCCAGGATCGGGACTGATTCCCTTATCCCTTTGATGTCAGAAACGAATTCGCCTGCATTTTCAAGAGCCCGGGCTGACATCCATGATTCTGCCGGTGTCCCGCCCCATGCCGATTCAATCAGCCCGACAGGAATCTTCAGATCGCTGTTAAGCTTCCTGCCGAAGAAGAATGCTGTGGCGCTGAATTGTGCAACTGTCGCCGGACTGCATACTTCCCATTTCCCTGTGCATTCATCCGTTGGTTCAGCAGCAACTTTCCGCTGAAGATTGAAGAGTCGTATTTCAGGGAGTGATGCATTTGCTATTGTTCTCGCCGAATACATAATAGTATCGCTGGGGGGCCAGCCAGCCACAGGCATCTCCATATTGGACTGGCCTGAACAAAACCATACTTCGCCGATCAGGACGTTGCCGATGTTAATGCTTGTATCCTTTGTACTGATAGTCACTGTGTAAGGACCTCCGGCTTCCGGAGTCTGAACCGGAACAACCCATTTCCCATCCTTGCCTGAAACAGTCTGCCCGCCTGCTTTCCAGCTGGTCGTGACACTGATCTTTTTATCCGCGGCAGCCTTACCCCAGATCTTTATTGTGCTTTTCTGCTGAAGGACCATATTGTCACCTATCAGCGATGGCAACTTTATAGCTGAAGGACCTTCATGGCAGCCTGTGAGTGCAAGAGCCAGAAGCAACAGGATAATACTTGATTTCTTCATAAAACGATCATTATTAAGTTTTTACACTTTATTAATCTTTTCTAATTGTCTATTACTTCTCTATGGTACCAGTTGTATTTTGTATGTAAACTGCTCAGGAGAAGCATAGATAATATATTGAGGCAGAGGTTTTGGACCACAGCTTGCAGATCCAACGCCAAGGGTTTTGTAACTCAGGCAGAATACTGAGGCCTCACTCTGTGGAAGATCTACCCTGTATTCAGTCCTTTCCATTTCCTCATCGCTATACGGAAGCGCTGTAAATTGTACAAGTGTATGATCTCCCATTGCCTTTATTCCTTTGCCCTCCGGATTTGTGATGCTTACCCAGCGGACATCCTCGTGATTCCCTGCATCCATTGGTTTTTCGTAAGGTGTAAGCAGCTCTTTTACAGTGCTTTTATATACGCCGATATCAAAGCCTCTCTTCCTGTCTGCATAATTCTCCATCGGTCCGCGGCCTAAGTACCCGACCTGGTCAAACTGTTTGTCAAGGAACATCCTTATGCCGATTCTTCCCACAACCTGCTGTGGATTGCTAGAGTTTATGCTGTTTTCGGCTGTTATTGAGCCGTCTCCTGAGACAGTGTAAATTACGTCATGACTGACTGTAAAGCCATTTTTGCCTTCACCGGCTAGTCTGGCCGTTATTCTTACCTGTGAAGGAGTTGGTTGTTCTGCTGAGATGCCCTGCGCGGTCCATTTCAGTTCCTTCAGTCCCGAATTGGTCCAGCCTCTGTCGGCCCACATGTCATCGTTACGGTGCGGAGCCCTCCAGAGGTGAAGCTTCGGTCCGCCTCCATCCTTCAGGATATTGATCCCATCCCGCTCAAGACGGGAAAAAGTCCCCGTGGTCATATCAAAAACAACGCTAAATCCGTCTCCTTTAAGTGTAATTTCCTTTTCTCCCTGGATCATTGTCAGAGGTCTTTCGGAAGGTGTTGTTGTAATAGCAGGGATGATCCTTATCGGCAGCTCAAATTGCTGTGACGCGATTTCGAAGCCTTTTCTTGCCCACAGCTCATCTCTGGTAAGTTTAAATGAGATTCTAAGGAAATATTCAGCTTCTTCTTTCGGATTACCATACTCAAAGGGAACCTGAATGGAGGTCTCCTGTCCCGGCTTCAGATCAAATACTGGTAAAGTTCCTGATCCTACTATATTCCCGTTTTCAGAAAGTGTCCATGAAGGGGCAAAATCCTTAAGGTTTATGAATTGATAATTATTCCTGATTTTTATTATACTTTCTTCCAGATTTCCTTCTGATATCCCGATCCACTGATATGCATGCTTCATTTCAGGGTAATGCGGTTTGAGAGATCTGTCGGAAGCTACAACCCCCTTATGTATAAAATAGTGATCATTCGGGTACTCGTCAAATCCGCCTCCGTAAGCCAGGATAATATGATTGGGATCACGTCTGTTCCAGATGCCCTGGTCCTGCCATTCCCAGATTGCGCCTCCGAGAAGAGTAGGATATTTGTCGAAGACATCGTTGTATTCCCCGATGGCACCCATCGAATTAAACATTGCGTGGGCATATTCGCACATGTAGAACGGTTTCCTGAATGTTGTGTCAGTTGCTATCCTTTCAACATCTGCAACTGCAGTATACATCCGGCTGTCAAGATCTGCAGGATTGTTTTTCCCGATTCCGAATCCTTCATAATGCACCGGACGTGTATTGTCAACTGCCTTAACTGCTGCCATTGCAGCCCTGAAGTTGGATCCTCCCCTTCCGTTCTCATTCCCCAGTGACCAGATTATCACTGAAGGATGGTTTTTAAAATTTTCTGTATTTGCAACATTCCTGCCAATTATTGCAGCTTTCATCCTGGGTTCTTCATCAAATTTCCCCGAATTACCATGGCACTCCACGTTTGCCTCTGCAACAAGATAAATGCCCCACTCATCGCACAGTTCATACCACCTTGGGTCATCAGAATAGTGACATGTCCGTACATGGTTGCAATTACCCTGTTTGATCAGTTCAAGATCACGGATCATCTGGGATTCGGTAACTGCATGGCCGACATCGGGCCAGTTCTCATGGCGGTTTACTCCTTTAAGCTTAATTGGAACACCATTCACAAGGAATGATCTGCCTCTTATTTCTACCTCCCTGAAGCCAGTTCTAGAGGAGAGTATTTCAGTGACTTTTTTCCTGTTCTTCAGGGTAAGGGTCGTTGTATAAAGCCTGGGAGTTTCTGCGGTCCATTTATCAGGATCCTGAACCTGGAAAGTCAGTTTAACCGGGGCTTCCTCCCCGGATTTTAAGGCCGGGACATCAGCTTCAGCGGACGATGAAGAAACCGGAGCTTCGCCATTGTAGAGGGTTGCGGATAGTTTTGAAGCCTTACTGGGTTTGATTCCGTAGTTCTTTACTTTGGCTGTTATTTCAACCGTCGCATTTTTATACTGGTTGTCAAGGTCGGTCTTGACAAAGAAATCACGTATATGTTCCTGTGGCGAGCTCCAGATTGTGACATTCCTGAAAATCCCGCTCAACCTCCACATATCCTGGTCCTCAACATAACTGCCGGTAGTGTATCTGTAAACCTCAACTGCAACCATGTTTTTTCCCGGCCTGACATATTTCGTTATGTTAAATTCTGCAGCATTACGGCTATTCACGCTGTAGCCGACCTTCTCACCATTGATCCACAGAAAAAATCCTGCATCAACCCCGTCAAAGGTAATGAAGATCTCCCGGCCTTTCCAGTCAGACGGAATATCAAAATCCCTCCTGTAGCTTCCTACCGGGTTCCTCTCTTCATAGGCCGTATAGTTTTTTGGCGGCGTGCTCATTACTTTAGGAAAATCCTTCTTAAAAGTATACCCCATGTTCCTGTAGTAAGGAGTCCCATAGCCCAGCAGCTGCCAGTTTGATGGAACCGGGATTTCCTTCCACGAGGAAACATCGAAGGCTGGCTTGTAGAAATCCACGGGCCGTGCCTGGGGCCATGACACCCAGTTGAATTTCCACATTCCGTTCAGGCTCCTGCAATATGTTGAGGCATGCCTGTTTGCTTCAAGAGCTTCCTTCATATCCGCATAAGGCATCAGCGTTGCATGTGCGGGCTCCTTATTGAGGCCGATGCATTCCGGATTCTCAATTTCCGGAGGTACTGGTGCTCCTCCGAGAGAGTCACGAAGTGATGCAACCTGGGCATCAACAGGAGATCCGGTCAGGAAAAAAAACGAAACAGCAAGAATAAAGAAGGAAAACTTTTTCATAGTTATCATAGCTTGGGTTAGGATCAGTTGAAATAATACTCTATTAAAAATACGGGGAATATTTTAAAACCAGTCAGAAGGATACTGTTAAAAACAATTAAACATATCGATGCTTCTACATTTTTACCTGCACCTTCCGGCCGTTGTAATTTACAGTTTGGTCCGGAACAATTTCCGGGTCAAATGCCACCGGCTTCTCTTTGGTGATCCATACGACTTTGAAGATCCTGTCCCGAAGCATACCTTTGAACTCGCCAGTTCTGTCCCCTATCGTCAGGGTCGCGGAATTATTATCCCATGCAAACTTTATTGTACTGCAATCACCTTTTTCATAATTGTAATTTATCCCTTCATCCTCATAAAGTGTGAAAGCACAATCCCTCCCCGTGTAAACATACAGTGTTATCGAATCTGCAGATTTTTCGTAAGTATAATTTATCGCCGGACCAACCGGGATTATTGATCCTTCCTTTACATACAGGGGCATTCTTTCATAAGGGGCGTTAACCTGCAGCCGGTGCCCTCCAAATACATAAATGCCCGTATAGAAGTCGTACCATCCGCAGGCTGAGGGAAAATAAATCTCCCTGCTCCTCGCCTTATATTTGTAAACCGGAGCTACAAGCAATGATGGTCCGAACATATACTGATCGCCAGTGTTTGCCAGGTTTTTATCGCGGCCAAAATCCATCACCATGGCTCGCATAATTGTATAATCATTGAAATAGGTAAGGCCTGCAAGGGAATAGATATAGGGCATCAGGTAGTACCTCAGCCTGTCATAGTAAACCATGCTGTTGCAGGCAGGAGTCCCTTCCGGGGAAATGTTATATACTTCCCTGTACGGATACTGGCCATGGCTCCTGAAAAGCGGGCAGAATGATCCGAACTGAAACCACCTTGTATAAAGCTCCCTCCATTCATTCAGGTCTTCCGATCCTTCCTGTGCGCGGGTATACCTGTTCTCAACAGAGAAACCACCTATATCGAAGGTCCAGTAAGGAATTCCCGACATTGCATAGTTAAGGCCTGCAGGTATCTGAGCCTTCATTTCCTCCCATCTTGTACCGATATCGCCGCTCCAGGTCGCTGTTGAATACCGCTGTAATCCGGCAAATCCTGAACGTGTAAGGAGGAATACCCTCCTGTCCGGCTCAACGCTTCTCTGACCCTCATAGATTGCCATTGCATTGACAAGCGCGTATGTATTGAAATATTTTGTCGAGGGCCCGAGAGCAGTAGGTGTCGAAAGCAGCTTTCTGTAATTCATACTTGCATTCGACAGGATATCAGGTTCTGATGCGTCCATCCACCATGCATCAAAGCCCTTTGTATAAAGATGTTCCCTTATCTGGTTCCAGAAAAGTTCACGGGCTCCCTGGCTGTAAGCATCATAGAAGGATCCGATGTACCCTTTTCCGATCCAGTCCCTCACGCTGTCCTGAACAGCACGGCGGTACATCCATCCCTTGCTGTCGAACTCCTTATAATGTTCAGTGGTATAATAGAATTTTGGCCAGACGGAAATCATTATATGGGCATTCATCCTGTGGACGGAATCTACCATACCTGCAGGATCGGGGAAGAAATCAGGATCAAACTCGTGCGATCCCCAGGCATCGACAGGCCAGTATGACCAGTCAAGTACAATGTTATCAATCGGGATATTTCTTTTGCGGTATTCCCTGACAACATCGAGTAACTCGGTCTGTGACTTGTACCTCTCTCGGCTCTGCCAGAATCCCAGAGCCCATTTTGGCATTATGGGAGCTTTACCGGTGAGGGTCCGGTAACCGCTTATTATGTTGTCCGGTGTATCTCCATGAATGAGATAATAATCTATCTGATTCCCCATCTCCGAAGTCAGTGATAAATTACCCTGCTCCTCATGCGGGCGCGGGCTAAGCGCTTTGAGTCCGATGTATGATACTCCACCATCGGGTTTCCATTCAATCGTGATGTGGTATTTCCGGCCTTTGTCGAGATTTTTGCTGAATTTAAATGTATTCGGGTTCCAGGCAGTTCTCCAGCGCTCAGGAACAACAAGCTCATTATCAATGAAGAGCCTGGCATAACCGGCATAATAGAGCTTGAAAAAATAGAGACCTGATTCCAGGGGCTCAATCGATCCTGACCAGATAACCTTTGTTTTCCACAAAGGGAAATCCTTCGGAAGATTCTTTATGGTTTCAAGATTTTCAAAATCGATTGCCTGTTCCTTTTGCTGAAGGTAAACATGCGTTGAATCCGATAAGTCTGAATAGGTAACTGTCAGTCCGCCCTCTGCGTCATCCTTGTCGTAAAGTCTGAAAAGATTGATCTGTGAGTAATCACGCGGATCACCAAATTTTGTAAACGAGTAATTATCCCATAAAAGCCCGTAATTCCTGTTAGAAATGAGGAATGGAACTGATACTTTCGTATTATACTGATATAAATTCTCATTAAGCCCTTTGTAATTGAATTCATCAGACTGGTGCTGACCAAGTCCGTAGAAGGCTTCATCGTCGGGCGATTCGAATATCTGCCGCGTCGAGTATCCCGGTGTCCCTTCAACATTTAAAGGTTCAAATGATTTGCCTCCGCCTCTCTTTTCCTTCAGAATTATATTATCATTCTTATCATAAAAAGCCACCTCTCCTGTCTCAAGTGATACCTTCACCTTTACCTTTTCTGTTGAGACAACCACGGAATTTATTTCCTGCTTCGCTTCAAATGGCGTATTGTCATTTGTCCTTTCAACAACACACAGGCTTTTCTCTTTTGAAAAATTCTTTTCAGGAGTGGCTATAATGTGAATGATGTCATTATTCACTACCTCAATCTTCATTTGCCTCGGTATCGAAGCATCTTTCGATTTCAGTCTGATAGTCACACCTGAATCATTCTTTTCCCAAACAGTCCGGGAACACGCCAACCAAAGGATTGATGCGCCAATAAACAGTAATCTTTTCATGCGATTTTTAATTATACGACAAACTCGCCTTCAATCTCTGTAAGTAAATCATCGCGACAGATATCGGCTTCGATATAAATAGCAGGTGTTTTGGGAAAGTGTTCGTTGCAGATATCCCTGATAATATTGAAATCTTCCCTGTTCTTGACATAAATCCTGACAATAGAGTATCTGCCGCTTATGGCATCAGAATTACCGGCCAGCTTATTTATCCGTTCAATATCGGTAAGCTTTTTTATATTTTCGATCGTTACTATAGTCTGTTCCCTGACATCTTCCTTGCCAATGGTCTCCTGACCTATAATTGAAGCAGTCCCTGATATGAAGAGATTTTTTACAGTTCCGTTTATCAAAAGAAGGGCCCGTTCGAACTGAGGCGGGTTCTTAACAGTTTTACCTTTGGAGATCAGTCCCCGAAGGACATTCTGACCATACTCATAGGCATTGAGCTGGTTTGGATTATCAACAGGTTTGATTTTTATTGAATCGTCAGCTTTTATTGCGCAGAAATCAATAAAAACACCCCCACATTTCATGCCTACTCCCGTTGCTGCAGGGAAACCGGATACGGTTCTGAACCTGCCATAATATTCGCTTCTTACTTCATTGAAAACCTGATAATTCTGAAGTCCGTTCTTTACTTCCAGAATATTTCCGATATAGTTCCACTGCCGGACAACATGATTGAGGGACATCTCTTCCTTCTCAAGGAGGTCAACCACCGAATCAAAAGCAATAGTGGCAGCTTTCCTGGTATCCTTCCAGTAGAGATCATTCCCGAGTCCCGCACACCAAACCTCTTTTAATGAACCTGATTCGGCAACAACATAGGGTACCGATTGCCAGAATCTGGTCTTAAGGCCTGTTGTGCTATTGGAGACATACAAGCCTTCAACACAGACTTTCCAGTTTTTATCCGGAGGGTGTATCGTTACACCAAGGGCCGGACAACCGGTCTCCAGCCTTTCAACAGCAGACTTTATTATGAATTCCCTGATTTTTGTAAATGAAGGATAATTATCCGCATCCACAAATATATTAAGCTTCAGAGGTCTTAGCCTGGACTTGATGCTGCATACGATCTGTTCAAGGCACTGTTCCCATTCCTCCTGAATGTTCCTCTCTTTAATCGGATAATAGGTAATATATTCCTTCTTCATTAAGGTCAGTTTCTGAGCTCAAAATTAACATCTTTTACTTATTTCTCTCCAAGAAGTTTATCTGCAGCCAGTACAAGGAATACAAAGTTAGTTGCACCGCCTCCCATTACATATTCCTGCTGCTGCCACAGGAATGGCCAGTCGAGCAGTTCAGGGAAATCAGGCCGTATAAGTGCTGTTCCCGATGACACTCCTCCCGGAATATATGACCAGTCTGCTCTGTTCACGCCATATGCCACAGTTGTGGACCTTGCTCCCACACCGGAGGCGAAGGAGGAAGTGTTTACACCGGGATGAACACCGAGGATGAAGTTTAAAGCATTGTAAACCGGTTCTGCAGGAAAAATATCAGGGAATGCCGTATGCAGATAATATTGCCTGACCCCAAAATCCTGTATGTTCCATCCTGCACCCCATATCTGGGGTCTGTAAGGAACTCCGAATGGTGTTTCAGCAGCCTGCTTTGCAATTTCTTCAGAGATCGATTTTGCCGCATTCCTTACTGCAGCAGTAAAAGTTTCGCTGTTCAGCTTCGGAAGGGTTCTTCCGATGAGCCAGCCAAGTTCACGTATCCCCTTCACAACAGCCTGTTCATTCGCAAGGATGAAGTTTTTATATTGATCCTCTCCTGTCGTAAGGAAAAGCTCTGAAGCGGCGTGTATCTTTGAATGCAGCGCCCTTCCTGTAAGCTGATAATTATAATTATAAATAGCCTTTGCGACATTCAGGCTCTGTTTACTGAGTTCATCATTGAATCCTTTGAGGACCCTGGCGGCAGCTGCCATTTGGGCAGCAGTTGTAAGTTCTCTTGAAGGATTGTTCTCGGTAAATACCCAGCGGTCATCTTCAAGAGATGAAGTTGTCCCTGTGCGTTCTCCCGGCTTAAGGTTACCATCATGGATCAGCCCATCTGTCATCGTTGAACCGTCACCGAGCAGCACATACTGTCTCTTTGTCGGGCAGATTATCCCTCTGTAAAGCCGGCCCAGGTTATTGTATCCTCTAACAACTGAAAGTGTCCCGTGCTCGATCTGCTGCAGGATATCATTCCTGCCGTCAGGCTGGTGGATCTCCACTAGAAGGTTTGCCTGATCAATGGTTGTTTCATCGTAATTTATTCCGAATGTCTCATATATCATTGAAAGGATGTACACCTCCCCGCTCTGTGATTCAACACGGAGATCGTAATCACCTGCGTCATGCCAGCCTCCCGCATTCAGGCCCGGGACGTGGTCACCTGATTTGAAATCGGTCAAAGTTGATTCCCCCTGCATATAGCCGTCAAAATGGTTATGATTTACAGGCGCCATTCTTGCATCATCCATATGGCACAGCCCATGCCAAACACGGTATTTTTCATTCACCCTCATATGACACATCTGTACAGGAAGAAAATATTCAATGGTTGGCTGCCACACATTCCTTCTGAAAACATCAGAAGCAATCCTGAAAGGCTGTGACTGCACCTTACCGTACCTGATAAAGTACATACCTTCCTGTGTAACAGGAGTAAAATCGTATTTTACATATTTATATCTCAGGAATGTCCCCCAGGTCTGAAGCTTCCCCGCGGTGAGCTCGGTGTTCCTGCCGTTTTCATTTAACCTGACAAGTACGGGATTCTCGATTTTAGTTTCGTTTTTATCAATCTCGATTATAGCTACTTTCTCCTGTCCGGGGCGGTAACCTATCTGTGATACATGGACTACCGGATCGCTTTTCCACCCGGCTATAACGTTTGGAGTGATCACCCATTCAATTGCATCCTTTGCTGATCCGGCCGGAACAAGTGTTCTTACAACAAACCAGCCGTTGTTATGCACATACCGGCCGTCAAGAAGCTGCAGGTCTCCTGTCTTAGATTCAATTGACAACCTTAACAGGTTATCCTCAGGGGCAACTGTCAACTTCTTTCCCTTTGCCATCGGCTGTGCCGCGACTATTTCACCTTTGCTGTCGGCAAGGGCAGGGCCATCGGGTTGCCTGGGGAAGATCCCGGATTTGCTATCCATGAACCATGTTTTACCAAACAATATCCCCGGGAACAGTTCCATGTTAAAACCGACCTTTCCGATAAACTGCTCAGGAACGGGATTTTCAAGATCAACTGTAACAACAATGGATTCACCCTGTGCCTTTACTCTAACAGTATAATTCAGATTCAGATCGGGATATTCGATAGGATTGTATCCCTTCCTGTTAATTGCAGGATCAGGATAGGTCAGGGTAACTGTTATTGTATTTAATGCTGGATCGGCCTTCCGGGTTAATTGTTTCGGGATAGGCTGCCACTGTCCGGGAGTCTCATCGAGTCGTATATCTCCGTTGGTGGCAAGACGCCTGCCATGCATAATGACCGCCACACCACCCTGGTGTCCCTCCGGGTAGATGTCCTGGAATGCCATGACATTGACGCCGCCCTGCTCAAAATATTCAAGCTTGTTCAGAACAAATGAAGGCTGCTGCGAGTATATTCCTCCACAAAAAAGTAGTATTCCGGATAACAATAAGGTTCTCTTCATCCTTCGGTAAAAGTTTATTATTTAGCTCATCTATTGTTATTTATTTCACAATTGCTTTTTTTATCCAGACTAGCGAGCCATCCCCTGCCTTTTCATCCTCAGGCTCATATGTTGAGTGCACTTTATTGCGATTGTTCCTGGCAAAATTCGGAACTGCAATAAGAGGTGTGCCATCCGACCATTTCCCTTTAATGACCACCACCCCGCCAAGCAGATCTTTATTCCATTCTGCTGTAAGAAGACCCATACCTATATACTTCTCAATATCAGGCTGATCAGCTTTTTCAACATTGTATATCAGGGGACCATACCTGAGAGCTAATTTTCCTCTGTCAGCGGCTATCCTTTGATCGGCTGTAATGGTTTGTACAATCATAGGGATCTCAAAATCGATTCTGTCTCCCTGCTTCCATATTCGTTTTATTTCTGCATAGCCGTTTACTATTTTCACCTGAGCTGGCTTCCCGTTTACCAACAGGGATTTAATTCCCCTGACAACAGGAACCGTTGTGTACAGGTTGCTGGTTGAGCGGTCAGGTACCCGGACATAAACTGTAAATTGCTTTGACTGTACCGGATTCACCGTTATTGCCACCTTTCCGCTCCACGGATAATCGGTTTTCTGGACCATTTCAACGTCAGTCGCGGCAACTTTGTCAATCCTTACAGTACTTCCTATAAAAAGATTAACATAGATGCCGTCCTTATCCTTGGCATATGTCCAGGTAGGGATCATGAGGAGCGTCCTCGGGATATTGCCCACGCAGCAAGGACATACATGCCATGAGTATCGTGATTGCCCGGAATTAAGGGGATTATCATAATAAAAATGCTTTCCCTCCTGATCGAGTGATCCAAGCAATGCGTTGTACATTGTTTCCTCATAGAGGTCGGCATACCTGGCATTATGATAGGTCAGGTTCATTTTGTACTGGAAGAAGATAAGCCCGCAGCTTGAACATGATTCGCAATATGCATCATTTCCCAGGGAGTAATCCGGACCGAATCCTTCAGATGTCTCTCCGCTTCCAATACCTCCGGTAACATAATATTTCTTGTTAACAAGATTATCCCATAAAGACATCACTGCGCTCTGGTAGTCGACATCTCCTGTTTCTGCAGCTATATCCGCCATTCCGGAATAGCAGTATGCAGCCCTGACGGCATGGCCAACTGCCTCATATTGCTGCTGAACGGGCACATGGCTCTGATCATATTCCGATCCGTTCCTCCTGCAATCGAGAAGGAATTTGGCAAGCTTAATATAGTTATCACCCCTGCTATTACCTTCCATATCGTTGACGAATCGTCCAAAACGGACCAGTGCCTGCTCCATCTCCTGATGACCATCGTACCATTCTTTTTTTCCGGGTCCTATATTTGCCACCCAGCAATCAGCCAGCTTCTTTGCGGCATCATAAAGCCTTTTATCCTTCCCTTCCGTAAGTGTGTAGTGATTGATCGCCGATTCAAGAAAATAACCTGATACATAGCCCTCATGATTTCCTCTTGTCTCGGGAGCCCACCTTGATTTCCACCTGGTTGTATCGCGAAGTGTATATGCAGTCTGAAGATAACCGTCCGGCTCCTGTGCGGCTAATATTATGGGTATCCATTTTTCAAGCGTTGCTTTCATCTTGTTTTGTGCTGCGATTATCTCGCTATCCCCCTGCGGATCGATCATTAGCGCAATGCTCATTGATTCAATAGTCTGATGAACCCATGCATTTGAAAATACATAACCCTTGTGTTTCCCGTGCGGTTCGCCGCGAAGCGCTTTCCCTGCCTCAATGAAATTATCAAGCCCTCCCTCGCCGAGTTTAAGGTCGCTACGTTCAATCTGATCAATGCACCATGGTATCCAGTTCACAATGATAGCTTTAGCCCTTGAATTCCATAAGGGGCTGTCGATTTTATATTTCTTAGTATAAACAACATCCAGTCTTTGAGCCTGGGGTGGCAATTGAACCTTGACATTGATTTCGGATGCTGAAGAAAGTTTTCCTTCAAGCGCTGTTAGCAAAATAACATAATTTCCTGTCTTACTGAACGATGCTGTTGTTTCGGCATTGTCTGGGTCCCCGAAGGTTACAATCCCCGGTCCTGATTTTTTGCTCCATGTTACTTTGGTAACTGGTGTGACTGATCTGATTTTTCCGGAAAGATATGTTTTCCCATTAAGCATCACGCAGCGGTCAGCTCCGGCATTAACAACAGGAGGATGATCGGGTGAACCTTCTGCCTGGAATACTATCCATTCAAGCATTGTGGCCGGGAATCTTTCTGCAGAGTCCACCTCGAGTCTCAGCCTTGTCGTCTTTACCGGTTCAAAAGTGCCGGTATTGTACTGGTTATTATCGAATCCCGGCCCTGATAAATTTTTAACCTGTACGAAATCACTGCCATCCCAGTATTTGATCCTGCAGGATCTCGGGAGTTTAATGCTGTTTTCATAATTAGACCAATAAACAGCTACTTTTCCCGTAGTTACAGGCTGTATCCATTCATATTGTACCCATTGAGTTGCCGGACGCATGGGAGGCCTGTTGCTGCCGCTTCTGACAGCGCTGGTTGCCGGAACAAGACCGTCATTAAGGAATGTTACAGCCGGGCCGTATCGCATTGAGGAGGTTGCAGTTGCGACAAGTGCAAGGTTTTTGCCTACCGGCTGAGCCAAAACAATGTGATCAGGGCAAATGAACAGATTTCCAAGTATCAATGTCAAAGCAAGGGTTTTAAATTTCATAACTGACAGGTTAAGGTCCGTATATTTTGTGTTACTAAGATACTTCTTTAAACGAAAAAATCTGTGTTGATCCGCGCGATCTGCGGGATATTATCTCCATAGGAGCGTCCAGAAGAATCCGTGAACAATACCTATTTCAATTCACTAATACCCGGTTCCGGAGCAGAACCCTGCGGTATGGAATTACCAAAGAAATCTTTTACAGCAGGAGTAAATCCGGGAATTGTGGGAATATCAATTCCCTTATCCCTGAGACGTGAATCAGGGCGAAGAGTGTATCCAAAAAGAGTATTGAGCTGATAGGTATCGGTGATTTCAGTTTTGAACGGACCTTTCAGCCCGGGATCAGCCTGGATTCCAAGCAATTTGCCATTTATCGTCTCCTGTCCGGTCGCAGATGCCCATGCTTTTAAGGAACCAAAGCCCATTAACCTGATCGGGCCTCCGGCACCACACCACGCATTTCCGGTGAACGTGCTTCCCGTGTTTTTCCCGCTTATAATATTTTCAGGTCCGATAAAGATATTATTGCTGAAGCTGAAATTCTCGTGAACCGATTCGTTTTCGAAGCTGATTACGGGTGCAGACGTATTGTAAGCCACATTGTTATAA
>JAUZNW010000081.1 GCA_030706785.1 Bacteroidota bacterium
AGACCCTGACTTTCTTTGATCCGGATCTTGAAAGGTTCCGTAACCTTGCCCTGGCATATCATGCATTAAAGATGGGCGGCAATATGCCATGCATAATGAATGCTGCGAATGAAGTAGCTGTGAATGCATTTCTCGCAGGGAAGATAGGCTTCCTGCAGATGTCTGATCTTGTTGAATACACGATGGAAAAAACCGAGTACCTGGCATCTCCGGGACTTGGCTTCCTTGAAACAACCAACAACATGGCAAAGGGAATAGCATCAGACAACATCAAAAAATTTATTAAGAAGCGATGACGATCCTGATCAAGATATTACAATTTATAATGAGCCTGTCTGTCATTGTGATAGTGCATGAATTCGGGCATTTTGTTTTTGCAAAGGTCTTTAAGACAAGAGTTGAAAAATTCTATCTCTTCTTCGATCCATGGTTTGCCATCTTCAGACGGAAGATAAAGGAAACGGAATACGGTATTGGCTGGCTTCCGCTTGGAGGATATGTAAAGATATCCGGGATGATCGATGAATCGATGGACAGGGAACAGATGAAACAACCACCACAGCCCTGGGAGTTTCGTTCCAAAACATCCGGACAGAGACTACTTATAATGACGGGAGGAGTACTTTTTAATTTTATTTCCGCATTGCTGATCTATGTTGTAGTGCTTTACGCCTGGGGTGAAACTTACCTGCCGACGGCCAATGTAAAATACGGTATTGTTACTGACTCGGTTGGGTATTCGATAGGACTGCGAAACGGTGATAAGATTTTATCGGTCGATAACCAGAAGATCGACAATTTTGCACAGATCTCATCCGATATTCTCCTGAATGACAGGAAGACCATACAGGTTGAGAGGGACGGGGAGGTCATCAATATAGATATCCCAATGGATTTCATTGCACGGATGCTTAAAGGCAGCGGTAAGATTGATGCAAGGACTCCATTCAGCCCCTATGTGATAACAGGTTTTGGCAAGGAGTCCCCGGGAAAGCTGGCGGGACTTCAGACCGGTGATGAGCTTCTCGGTCTTGATGGGAAAAAGTTCCAGTGGTATGACGAGTTCCAGAAATACCTTGCCGACAATAAAACAAGAGTTATCGATGTAAATGTCCTGAGGAAAGGGCAGACACTTGATATAAATGTCAGGCCAACTTCAGCAGGATTCCTCGGGATCATGAGCTCAAGATCATACGACCAGATATTTCAGCTGAAGACGATAAAATACGGATTCCTGCAATCAATCCCGGCAGGTATAGCGAAAGGATTCAAGACAATCGGGGACTACCTGAAACAGTTCAGGCTTATTTTCTCACGGCATACCAAAGCTTACGAATCGCTTGGCGGATTCATTACCATCGGAAGCATTTTCCCGGGAGTCTGGGACTGGCAGTCATTCTGGAATCTTACCGCGCTCCTGGCGATCATTCTTGCTGTTATGAACATCCTGCCAATTCCGGCGCTCGACGGGGGACATGTGATGTTCCTTCTGTATGAAGTCATCACAGGTCGCAAGCCAAGCGATAAGTTCCTCGAGTATGCTCAAATAACAGGGATGGTCATTCTGTTTGCACTTCTTATCTTCGCAAATGGTAACGATATCCTGAGACTCATAAGAAAATAACACCCCTAACCCGTCAAGGGGGGCTTGTTAAGTACAACAAAAAGTCCCCCTTCGCCTTCACGTAGCCGCTTCGGCGGAGAAAGGCCTGGGGGATTTAGGGGTGGGATTTATTTTCTCAAACTTGGATATAATCAAAGTATTATTACCTTTGTTCTATAAAACTTAAAATTTAAAGAGATGGGAAAGATCGGTTTGACTGAGATAATACTAATTCTGCTGGTCATTGTTCTTCTTTTCGGCGGCCGCAAGATCCCTGAACTCATGAAAGGCATTGGTCAGGGAATGAAAGAATTCAAGAAAGCTTCAAAGGTTGAGGGAGAGGGTGAAAAGGAAACTGCCAAGAAAGACAATTAATGATTAAAAGTATCTGGAAGAAATAGGGGCTGCCAGAAACAGCCCTTTTTTTTTCGCCCCCAACCCCCCAGGGAGGGCTTTTAGTTTGCTAGCGATCAGGAATCCCCTTCAGGAGGCAGGGGGTAAAATGATCTCATATTTCTGATTTCGCCTTACAGGGTTAAACCCGGCCTCCCTGATAATTGCCTGGATCTCATCAGCCCCGAACCTGTTTTTTGCTCCTGCAGCGCTGACAACATTCTCCTCTATCATTATGGATCCAAGATCGTTTGCCCCGGCGTGAAGTGCGAGCATGGCTGTTTCTTTCCCGACAGTCAGCAGGGAAGCCTGGAGGTTTTTAATATTATTCAGCATAATCCGGCTGACAGCGATCAGCCTTATATAATCTGATCCGTTATAGCTGCTCTTTATCCCATGCTTCTCAGCCAGAACCGTTCCCTCATCCTGAAATGGCCATGGTACAAAAGTGATGAAGCCATAATTTCCGTCTGGCTTTTCGTCCTGTACCTCTCTGAGACTTATAAGATGTTCAATCCTCTCAGGAATAGTTTCAACATGGCCGTACATCATCGTGGCCGATGTAGGAAGATTTAGCCTGTGGGCTTCCCTCATCACATCCAGCCATTCGCGGACAGTAGCCTTGGCAGGAGAAACCATTTTCCTGACCCTGTCTGACAATATCTCAGCTCCTGCGCCCGGGAGGCTGTCAAGCCCTTCTGCTATCAGCTTTTTAAGTACCTGAGGATATGACAGACGTTCTTTATTTGAAAGATATACTATCTCAGGCGGACCCAGCGCATGCAGCCTGAGAGACGGGTATAATTCTTTAAGCCTCCTGAAAAGAGTCGTATAAAATTCAAGATCAAGGTCAGGGTTCATTCCCCCCTGAAGAAGCAGCTGATCGCCACCAAGCCTGAAGAGTTCATCGATCTTTTCTTTATAATCGTCCATTGGTGTCACATAGGCATCGGGAGATGTTTTCTTCCTGCAGAAATTACAGAAGAGGCATTGTGAAAAGCAGATATTTGTAATGTTCACATTCCTGTCAATCATCCAGCCGACATTTTTGCCTGGAATATGGATCTGCCTCAGAGTGTCCCCGACAAACATCAGTTCCTCAAGTGGCGCGGATTCATAGAGAAACGTGCCCTCTTCAACGGTAAGAGGCTTAAGATCATATGCCTTGTTATATAATGTTTTAAGTTTCATGCCTGTGTTCAGGATTAATACTTTTGTTTTGTGATCATACAGTAATGCAGTTGCGCTGCTTTGCCCTCTGAAGCCTCAGGGTAAGAGGGTTTTGCGATTTTGTAGGTTGTCCTTTGATCCTTTACCTGCACAGCCTGCAAAACTTGCATAACCTGCATAACCTGCATAACCTGCAAAACCCAAAGCCCCCTGCATCCCGCACCACCAAAGGTAATTCTTTACGACAGTATCCAATCAATTATTTGTTTAACTTTACATCCTTAAAATCCGAGCATAATAATCATGAAACCTGAAATATCATCGATCTCGCAAATATCACCTGCTCAATCTGTTGTATGCATATTAGGCAAGGAAGAGTTGCCAGGCTGGCTGAAACTCAACAAGACCGAAACAGAATATGCCATTAAGCAAATAAAGGCAAAAGAAGAGTATGTGATCATAAACTCTTATTTCAAGGTTACTTATATTATCCGGACAAAAAACAACAGCGATTATTACAAAACCTGGGAAGAGCTCAGAAAGACCGCGTTCAACCTGAGGAAGCTGATCAGGGCCGAAAACCTGTCTGAACTGGCAATAGGAGCATACGAGGCTCCTGAAGGATCCGCCGAGGCATTTGCCGAAGGATTGATCCTGAGCTTTTATTCTTTCGATAAATACAAGACGAAAAAGGAAGCGGCGGATAAAAAGAACTATCCTTCCAGGCTTCTTTTGTACGGGGATATTGATGATCTGAAGATCAGGTGGCTGACAACACTGACAGACGCTGTTTACATCAGCCGCGATCTAATAAATGAACCGGTCAATCACCTTAATGCCCCTGCTCTTGCAGATGAGATAAAGAAAGCGGGAGAAACTGCAGGGTTCAGGGTTGATATTATGACCAAAGGAAAGATCGAAGCTTTGAAAATGGGAGGGCTCCTTGCAGTAAACAAAGGAAGCGTCGATCCTCCTGTTTTCTGTATTCTTGAGTGGAAGCCTGAAAAGCCCGTAAATGCAAATCCTGTTGTGCTGATCGGAAAGGGAATCGTCTATGATACAGGCGGATTAAATATCAAGACAGGTGATTACATGGACAATATGAAAGCTGACATGGCAGGCGCAGCAGCAGTAACGGGGGTCCTTTTCACTGCAGCAAAAACAAACATGCCTGTCCATGTTATCGGACTTGTGCCTGCAACTGACAACCGGCCGGGAGGAAATGCCTATACCCAGGGTGACATAATAACGATGTTCAACAAGATGAATGTTGAGATAGGGAATACTGACGCTGAAGGGAGGATGATACTGGCTGACGCCATCAGCTATGCATCAAAATACACGCCTGAGATTATTATAAGCATCGCTACCCTAACAGGTTCTGCAGCCATGACTTTTGGATTTCAGGCCCTGGCGGCAATGGGAAATGCCGATGAAAAATACTTCAGGCTCCTGAAGGAATCCGGCGATGAGGTTTATGAAAGAACTGCACAGCTGCCGTTCTGGGAAGAGTACGGGGAACTTATTAAATCCGATATTGCCGATATCAGGAATGTTGGCGGCAGGGAAGCAGGAGCGATAACAGCCGGTAAATTCCTTGAGAATTTTGCTGAATACCCGTTGATCCATCTTGACATAGCGGGCCCCGGTTCGCTGAAGAAAGATGATTATTACAGGCTGAAGGACGGACCGGGGACCGGAGTCAGGCTGCTATCGGTATTCCTGAAAAAATATACTGAAGGAGTGAAGTAATTAAGAACTATGGAAA
Organism: Bacteroidota bacterium; assembly: GCA_030706785.1. Lineage (GTDB taxonomy): Bacteria > Bacteroidota > Bacteroidia > Bacteroidales > VadinHA17 > LD21. Next base: position 4,935 of record JAUZNW010000081.1, read on the forward strand.
AGAAACCAATAATAGCCGGGATCTCTCAAGGCGATATAAACGGTATCGGTTATGAAGTGATCATTAAGACGCTCATGGACAGTACAATCAATGATGTCTGCGTTCCTGTAGTGTATGGATCGCCGAAGGTGGCTGCATACCACCGTAAGGCATTGAACATAAATAATTTCAGCTTTAATAACATAAGGACGGTCGATGAGGCGAACAATAAAAAGGCGAATCTTATCAATTGTCTCGATGATAATATAAGGGTTGAACTGGGCAGATCGACCAACCAGGGGGGTGAAGCCGCACTGGCTTCTCTCGAAAGGGCAGTCGCTGATCTCAAAAGCGGCAAAATAGATGTGCTTATAACTGCTCCGATCGATAAAAACAATATTCAGTCGGAGAATTTTCATTTCAATGGTCATACTGAGTACCTGCGATCGAAGGCTGGTTCCGAGGATGTGCTTATGTTCCTGATCAGTGAAAGCATGAGGATCGGAGTTGCGACGGGACATGTCCCTCTGAGCAAGGTTGCCGGGATGATAACCACTGATCTGATTATCACAAAGCTGAGGCTGATGAACCAGTCGCTCATTCTCGATTTTGCCATCCGTAAACCGCGCATTGCAGTGCTGGGACTAAATCCGCACGCTGGTGATAACGGCCTTATTGGAACAGAGGAAGCTGAAATTATTGATCCTGCAATTAAGCAGTCTGCTAAGGAAGGTATGCTGGTTTTCGGGCCATTCCCGGCTGACGGATTTTTCGGTGCAGGATCATTCAATAAATTCGATGGCATTCTGGCAATGTACCACGACCAGGGACTGACCCCGTTCAAATCACTATCGTTCGATACCGGAGTCAATTTCACTGCCGGTTTGCCGTTTATCCGGACTTCTCCCGACCATGGTACGGCATTCCAGATCGCAGGAAAGGGACAGGCTTCTGAAAACTCATTCCGCCAGGCAATATACCTCGCCTGTGATATTTACAGGAACAGGCAGATCTACACGGAAATAACAGGGAATCCCCTTAAACATCAGGATATTGAGATCCATACCGACCGTGTCGACGAACTTCCACCTGAAATTTTCAATCCTGAACAGCCGCTATGATCGATTATATAAGGGGAAAAGTAACCGAGCTGACACCGGCCTTCATGATCATTGAAAATGAAGGGATTGGATATTTCCTGAGCATATCCCTTACAACTTATACACGGCTTGAAGGCAGGAGTGAATTCAAAATACTTGTACACGAAGTTATCCGGGAGGACTCACATCAGCTTTTTGGATTTGCCGACAAGGAGGAACGTGATATTTTCAGACAGCTGATCTCGGTTACCGGAGTCGGCGCAAATACAGCGAGAATGATGCTTTCCTCACTCAGCCCGGGAGAAATTGAAAAGGCAATACTTGGCTCGGATGTCATTACTCTGAAAAGCATCAAAGGGATCGGCCTGAAGACCGCCCAGAGAATAATTGTAGATCTAAAAGATAAACTTGGTAAGCAACCCGCAGCAAGCGAAATATTTGCATTTACAGACAATACTAAACATGAAGAGGCGTTATCAGCTTTAGTGATGCTTGGGTTTAGTAAAAGTGCAGTTCTGAAGGTACTTGACAGGATCACAAGGGAAGATAAAAATCTGACCGTCGAGGACTTAATCAAAAAAGCACTTAAGAGCCTGTAAAAAAAAATATAAATTTGTTGCGATCAGGGATACTACATAAAAATCTTCTGAGATTACCGTATTTTGTATTATTCGTTTCGTTTTTCCTGCTGTCATATGAAGCTAATAGTCAAAATCCGGCCAGAATTACCGCAGATACAACAAAAAAATCTCCCTTAAAGCTAAAAGACGTTTCGGGCAATCCCTGGGAACCAACCCAGAAGGCTCCCCTGTTTCTGGATACTCCTTCAAATGTAAAAACAGCTGTTGTTTACGACCCTGATAAAAATGAATACGTTATCTACCAGAAGGTCGGAACATTCGACTACAGGACTCCGGTGCACATGTCTCCCGAGGAATTTAGGAAGTACCAGTTTAACAAGGAGATGCGCGATTACTGGGAATCACGTATATCAGGCAAGGAGGCAGGGTTCAAATCTAACCTGATCCCTCAGATATCAGTTGGCGGAGCAGCCTTTGACAAGATCTTCGGGAGCAATGTTATAAACATTGTTCCCCAGGGATCTGCTGAACTCGTTTTTGGTATAAATATTTCACGCACCCTGAATCCGACTCTCTCGGAAAAACTCAGGACTATTCCAACCTTTGATTTCAAGGAAAAGATCCAGATGAATGTCACCGGTACGATAGGAGACAAAATGCAGCTTGGAGTTAATTATAACACTGATGCAATGTTCGAGTTCGAGAACAAGACAAAGCTTCAGTATGCAGGGAAGGAAGATGAAATAGTCAAAAAGGTCGAAGCGGGCGATGTCACTCTGCCGCTTACAGGAACATTGATCACAGGAAGCTACAGCCTGTTCGGGCTGAAGACCGAGCTGCAGTTCGGCAAGCTGAATGTTACCACGGTCCTGTCACAGCAAAAGGGGGACAAGTCAACCATCCAGGTTAAAGGAGGCGCACAGGTAAGCGATTTCGAGATATATGCCGACGATTATGAGGCTAACAGACACTTCTTCCTTTCGCATTTCTTCAGGGATATTTATGATGATGCCCTGAAAAACCTTCCCGCAATAAGCTCCGGGGTCAACATCACCCGCATCGAGGTGTGGATCACCAACAAGACAAGCAGCTACGACGAGACGAGGAATATTGTAGCATTTGCTGACCTTGCTGAAAACATCAGCCACATCTATAACAAAGTACCTGAATTTCAGGCCACTCCCGGAGCGCTCAGGTTCCCGGATAACGGTGCTAACCAGCTTTATTCAAGGGTGATTTCAAATTACCCGGCGATAAGGAATGTCGATCAGGTGACAACAGCCTTCAACTCACTCTATCCTGGCTTCCAGATAGGACGAGATTTTGAGAAGATCGAAAATGCAAGAAAACTGAATGACAGGGAATATACTCTTAACCCGCAGCTGGGGTATATCTCGCTCAATACCCCACTGAATACCGACGAGGTTCTGGCAGTAGCATTTGAGTATACACTGAATGGTCAGGTTTATAAAGTTGGGGAATTCTCAACCGACGGTGTGGCAGCGCCGCAGGCTCTCGTTCTGAAGCTTCTTAAAGGTACCACCCTTAGCCCCAAGTATCCAACCTGGAACCTTATGATGAAAAACGTCTATTCACTTGGTTCCGGAAAGCTTGAAAACAGGGATTTCCAGCTTAATATCCTGTATGAAGATGACAGGACAGGCAATGCTATCAACTATCTGCCTGAAGGCAAGCTTGCCAACAAAATCCTTCTGCACGTACTTGGTCTGGATAATCTGAATTCCCAGAACGACCGCGTACCTGACGGATATTTTGATTTTATAGATGGTGTTACGGTTATGGTAAACAGAGGTAAAATCGTATTCCCTGTTGTGGAGCCATTCGGAAGCTATCTGAAAAAACAAATCGGCGATAATGTTATAGCTTCCAAGTACATATTCCAGGAGCTATACGATTCGACCCAGACCGTAGCCAGACAGATGGCCGAAAAGAACAAGTTCAAGATGACAGGCCAGTATATGTCGGAGTCAGGCTCCGAAATCAGGCTCAATGCCACTAATATCCCTCCCGGCTCGATTATAGTTACCGCCGGCGGTGTAACGCTTACGGAGAACACCGATTACACGGTGGATTATAACCTGGGGATCGTAACAATAATAAATACTGCACTAATCGAGTCACAGACTCCGATCCAGGTGTCTCTAGAGAGCAACCAGTTTTTCGGGTTCCAGACCAAGACCCTTCTGGGTACCCATCTCGATTATAAGTTCTCCGATAATTTCAATATTGGTGGTACCATCCTACACCTTAACGAAAGACCTTATACACAGAAGGTTAATTTCGGAGAGGAGCCGATTTCAAATACGATATGGGGGCTAAACACCTCTTATAAGGGTGAATCGCAATTTCTAACAAAACTAATCGATAAAATACCATTGCTTGATACCAAAACGCCTTCAAGCATCTCATTTAACGGTGAATTTGCTGACCTGATCCCGGGCCATTCCCGTGCAATTTCAAATGCCGGGAATTCCTACATCGACGATTTCGAATCAAGCGAAATCCCACTTGACCTTAAAGCTTTCAATGCATGGTCAATCTCAAGCATCCCCCAGGGTCAGGATCAGCTATTCCCGGAAGCAAGGCTGAACAACAATCTTCAGAGCGGGATGAACAGGGCAAAGATTGCGTGGTATGTTATCGATCCTCTTTTCCTCAGGAATGGTGCTTCCACCCCGGCACATATTAAAAATGATCCAAACAGCCAGTCAAGCCACTTTGTGAGGGAAATCTATGAGAACGAAATTTTCCCCAACAGGGAGAGCACGACGGGGATCCCAACAACCCTTTCAGTGCTTAATGTGGCATTTTATCCTGATGAAAAGGGACCTTATAATTATGATACGGATCCGACAGCTTATTCAAGGGGATTAACTCCCCAGGGCGGGCTGAATGATCCGGAATCGAGATGGGGCGGCATTATGAGGGAAGTCCTGACAAGCGATTTCGAAAACGCGAATATTCAGTACATTGAATTCTGGCTCATGGATCCTTTCGTCGAGAATCCAAACCACCAGGGCGGGGACCTCTACTTCAACCTAGGGAACATTTCGGAAGATATCCTGCGTGATTCAAGAAAAAGCTTTGAAAACGGGCTTCCGGGCGGACCTGTGGTCCAGAATGTGGATACAACTGTATGGGGACGAGTGCCAACCGTGCAATCGGTTGTCAAAGCATTTGACAACAGTTCGGAATCAAGAAGATACCAGGATGTTGGTCTTGACGGACTTGGGGATACTGAAGAAGATTCGTTTTTCGGCGAATACCTTAATAAAGCCCAGGCAATAGAAGCTCCCGATGCATACGTCAATATCCTGAAAGATCCTTCGAATGATGATTTTCATTATTTCAGGGGATCAGATTATGATACGGAACAGCTCGGGATTCTCGACAGGTACAAGAAATACAACGGTGAAGAGGGGAACTCACACACTTCGGAGATGTCAACTGAATCTTATCCCACTACAGGTTCGACCCTGCCCGATATGGAGGATATAAACCGCGACAACACGCTTTCAGAAACGGAAAGCTACTATCAGTACAGGGTTAGTCTTAGGCCCCAGGATATGAGGGTGGGCTCGAATTATATTGTTGATGAGATCGAACCGACAGTCAAATTTGCTAATGGAATTGAATCAAAGGTAAAATGGTACCAGTTCAAGATCCCGGTCACCGAGTACGAAAAAACTGTGGGCATGATAAGCGATTTCAAATCTATAAGATTCCTCAGGATGTTCATGAAGGATTTCAGGGAGCCTGTCATCATGCGTTTCGGAGAGTTCAATCTCGTAAGGGCAGAATGGAGGAAGTACAACCTAACGTTCTCCGAGGGAGGGGAAAGGATGACCGTTCCGGAACCGACCGATGGGACCTTCGAGATCAGCTCGGTAAGCATAGAGGACAATGCAAGCAAAAAGCCTGTCAATTATGTCCTGCCTCCTGGATTTAACAGGGTTGTTGACCCGCAGAACCCTCAGCTGCGCCAGCTCGACGAACAGTCAATGGTGCTTAAAGTCCAGGATCTTGCTGACGGTGATGCACGTGCAGCTTACAAGAATGTAAATCTTGACATCAGGCAGTACCGAAGCCTCAGAATGGAGGTTCATGCCGAGGCGCTGATAGGCCAGCCGCTTAAGGATAATGAGCTTACTGCGTTCATAAGGATAGGATCGGATTATAAATCGAATTTCTATGAATATGAAGTGCCGCTGAAACTGACGCCTCCAAGCGACAAATATGATAACAACTCGGATAAGGACAGGGAAATAGTCTGGCCTGAAGCAAACAGGTTCATAATTAACCTGTCGGTTCTCCAGGATGCCAAGAAGGAGAGGAACAGCCAGATGAATCTGCCGGGTTCATCACTGAGCCTTTCGGATGTCTTTGCCTACAAGGACGATTCAAACAAGGTTTATGTTTGCGGGAATCCCAATATGAGCAATATAAAGGTGATAATGATAGGGGTGAGGAATCCGATAAAAACGAGAAATCCTGTAAAGGACGACGGACTCGCAAAATCGGCCGAAGTATGGGTGAACGAGCTGAGATTAAGTGATTTTATTGAAAACGGAGGTTGGGCTGCAAATGCCCACCTGCAGGCAAGACTTGCTGATCTCGGGACTGTTGACCTGGTAGGACAGGCAAGCACTCCGGGCTGGGGAAGCATTGACAAGAAGGTAAATGAAAGAAGCAAGGAAGAAGCCTTCAAATATGATGTCTCTACAAGCCTTGAGCTTGGTAAATTCTTCCCGGAGAAGCTCGGGGTAAGGCTTCCTGTATATGCAGGTTATTCTGAAACGAGGATCAGGCCGCAGTATAATCCGCTCGATCCCGATATCCCCTTGAAAGATGCTTTGAAGGAAGCCGGAAGCAGGGAGGTAAAAGATTCAATAAGATCAATCTCTGAAGATTATTCAAGGCGCAGAACAATCTCGATCAATAATGCCGGGATCACAAAGCGCGGAGAAAAGCCTCATGCATGGGACCTGGCCAACCTCAGCGTGAATTATACATACAATGAGACCTATCACAGCAATACAAAGACCGAAATAGATCTTGAGAAGAATTACAAGGGCGGACTGAATTATAATTTTGAAGCCCAGCCTGCCAATATAACCCCGTTCAAGAATGTCAAATTCCTGAATGCCCCGGTCTTCCGGATCATAAAGGATTTTAATTTCTATCTCTTTCCGAGAAGCATCTCCTTCAGGACAGATATGACCCGTTATTACAATGAGATAAAGACCAGGAATATAAACAATCCCAGCCTGATAATAAACCCTACCTTCAGAAAGGATTTTGAATGGACAAGGTTCTTTGATATGAAATATGATATAACGCGGCAGCTTAAATTCGACTTCACCTCGACCAATATAGCCAGGATCGATGAACCGGAGGGGCCGGCAGACCGGAGGAGATATAAGACTGAATATGAGATATGGCGCGACTCTGTCATGAACAACCTGAAACGATTCGGAAGGACTATTTCATATAACCATTACATCAACATTACCTATAACCTCCCGATCAACAAGCTTCCAATGCTTTCGTGGGTAAATGCGAATGCACGTCTGGGATCTGATTATTCCTGGATAGCTGGCCCGATTTACCCCGACTCGCTGAAAATTCACCTCGGGAACATTATCAAGAATCACAACGAGCTGACGTTTTCGGGGACAGCCAACTTTGCAAGTCTGTACACAAAGTGGAAATTCCTCAAGAATATAGAAAACAATGCCCGGCCGGATGCGGTCCAGAGGATGAAAACCGAGTTTAAGACAGAAACATATACAAAGGGCGGCATAAATTTCAGGCAGAACATAACCCGGCAGATCACACATAACCTTAAAACCAGAGATGTCAAGGTTAAGATCGTCAAAAAGGATGGGACTGAGCTGAAGGGAAAGCTCGATATAGTGTCCGACAACAGGGTGAGCTTTACTCCTGCAGAGACAGCAGATGGTGCACAGATAACGATAGAAGGGAGGATCCCGAAAAAACGAAATCCTGTGATCGTAACGGGCGAATATTTCATGAGGGCATTGATGGGGATAAGGTCAGTAAGCCTGACATATACATCTTCTCAGGGGCAACTCCTCCCGGGCTTTATGCCCGAGGCCAGATTTCTCGGCATGTCGGGAAAGAGCAATATGAATGCACCCGGTTTGCCGTTTATCCTTGGTTACAGCGACAGGCATTTCTTTGATAAGGCTATCGCTAACGGATGGATCACCAGGGATACACTGCTAAATACTCCGGCAATTTACAATAACAGGCAGGATCTTTCGATAAGAGGCATTGTAGAGCCGATACCAGGACTTAAAGTCGACATCAATGCGGACAGGCGATTTCTTCAGAATGAGAGCTCCTATTATACTGCCGATTACAACGGACATTTCCCGGACAGCACACGGAACAGGGTCGTAACCGGCAACTTTTCGATCTCTATAATTTCATGGGGTACAGCTTTCGAAAAGATTACCAAGAAGAATGATTATGTATCAAATGCATTTGAAACATTCAAGAAAAATGCAGTGATAATCTCCGGAAGAAGAGCTGATACAAGGAAAGAGATCGATCCCGCATATAATCCCGACATTGATCCCTCCACCGGCCAGGTGATCACGGACGGATTCAAGAACGGATATGGCAAAACATCAAGAGAAGTCCTGATCCCGGCTTTCTATGCGGCCTATACCAAGACAGATCCACATAAGGTTGATATGTCGACATTCCCGTCAGCCTTCAGAATGATGCCGAACTGGCGAATCACCTTTGATGGATTATCCAAATTCCCGTTCATCCAGAAATTGTTCCGATCTGTCAGCATAACCCACCAGTACAGGAGTATCTACCAGATAGGTGCGTATACCACGAACCTGAGCTTTTCTCCCGATGCCGGCGGTATAAGCAACATCCGTGACCTGCAAAGGAACTTCATCCAGAAGTATGAGATCAATACTGTTACTGTAAGCGAGCAGTTCAGTCCTCTGATAAACGTGGACATGAACTGGAAGAACAATCTGACATCCAGGTTTGAATGGAGGAAATCAAGGACAATTGCCCTGAATCTTACTGGCAACCAGGTTACCGATAACAGGATCGATGAGCTGGTCTTTGGTGCAGGGTACAGGTTTGACAATGTTCAGATCACAATTAAGACTGGTGGCGCACAGAAAGTCCTTAAGAGCGACCTGAATGTCAGGCTCGATCTTTCTATCAGGGATAATAAAACAGTGGCCAGAAAATTAATAGAAAATGTAAATCAGCCGGTAGCCGGCAATAATGTTTTCAGGATAAGTGCGACTGCCGATTATGTCCTTAGCGACAGGTTCAATCTTCAGATTTTTGCTGATCATGAGATGAATAATCCATTTGTGGCAAATACCTTCCCGACATCGAACACAAACTTCGGATTCAGCCTGAAATTCACCCTTGCCCAGTAATGATCAACCCCCTGGCTGTATTAAAAGCATACCGCCTCCTCCTGCCGTTGGCGTGACGGGGTGGTTATTGTCACCTTTAAGACAGTCTCATCAACTCCCTTCACACGGTAGGGAGTATATTCAGAAAACGTTCGAAACAAAGTGGAGTTGGTTTAAAACCGGAGATCAGCGAATCTCTGTGAAAATAAATGATATACAGAGATAAAAATAAACATTCATTTTCCTAAATTTGAATGCTGGCCATAAACAAATTCACCTTTATTGGATTCAAAATTTATTTTCATGAAAAGATCAAAACCCCGCCTTACATTCTGGCAAATCTGGAATATGAGCTTTGGATTTTTAGGGATCCAGTTCGGCTTCGCACTTCAAAATGCAAATGTGAGCAGGATCTTCGAAACTCTCGGAGCCAAAGTTGAAAATATACCGATATTGTGGATTGCCGCACCCGTGACCGGTCTTATTATTCAGCCGATAATCGGGCATATGAGCGACAATACCTGGAACCGCCTCGGACGAAGGCGGCCATATTTTTTGACAGGAGCAATCCTCGCTTCCACGGCTCTCCTGATTATGCCCAATTCCCCGTTCCTTTGGGTGGCAGCCGGAATGCTGTGGATAATGGATGCATCAATAAACATTTCAATGGAACCTTTCCGCGCTTTTGTCGGTGATATGCTTCCATCGGAACAGAGAACGACCGGATTTGCGATGCAGAGCTTTTTTATCGGCACCGGCGCTGTTGTGGCATCCGTACTGCCGTACGTTATGACAAACTGGTTCCATGTTCCAAACACTGCCCCTTCAGGCCAGATACCTCTGTCAGTGAAGCTATCCTTTTACACTGGAGGCATAGTATTTATACTTGCCGTGCTTTGGACAATAATAAGGACCAGGGAATATTCTCCGGAGGAACTCCGTGAATTCTCGTCTGAGGAAAAACCCATTGCTGAAAAAGACCTGGATTCAATGAAATTCCTGGGAAGCAGGTCATTCTACGTCAGGAGCATTTACTGGATCCTGGCCGGTATAGCCGTAAGCCTTCTGATCTGGTATTTTTCGCTCGAAAAGGAACTCTACATTCTTTCGGTTGGAATTGCAGGCTTTGGCCTTATTCAGGCAATTACGGGAATTCTTATCTCAAGAGGTCAGACTAAAAACGGATTTGTAGTAGTGCTGAGAGACCTTTTCATGATGCCGAAAACAATGGGACAATTGGCTATAGTTCAGTTTTTTACATGGTTCGCTCTCTTTTCGATGTGGATCTACACGACATCAGCTGTAACAAGCCATATTTACGGCACTAAAGACCCGACCAGCGAACTGTATAATAAGGGTGCAAACTGGGTGGGTGTATTGTTTGCAGTTTACAACGGATTTGCCGCAGTAGTTGCTTTTCTTCTTCCGGTAATTGCGAGGTATACAAACAGGAGGATCACCCATGCGATAAGTCTTACAGCAGGCGGTCTGGGCCTGATCTCAATCATCCTTTTCAAAAGTCCGAACCTTCTGATACTGTCGATGCTGGGAATCGGCCTTGCATGGGCAAGCATACTTGCTATGCCTTATGCCATTCTTACCGGTTCATTACCGGCAGCCAAGATGGGGACGTACATGGGGATCTTCAACTTCTTTATAGTTATTCCTCAGATAATGGCTGCAAGCAT